>CAJKVX010000011.1 GCA_905203455.1 uncultured Eubacteriales bacterium | reverse complement strand
GTGTTTAGTTGTTAATTTAATAATTTCATATTCATAAGGGCAACTTAATGGTTATTAAGTTATTTTTTATTAAATTGTTTACTATTTTCTATTAATTATTTGTTATGTTTTTTGTTTATATATGTTTCAATGCCTGCAATAAGAAAATACATTAAACTTGCACAAATGCACAGAACTACAATTGCAGCCATAACTAAGTCAAGTTTAAACACTTGCCCGCCATAAACAATTAAATATCCTAAGCCTGCACTGCTGTTTAGATATTCTCCCATGATTACTCCAACCCAACTAAGTCCAACATTAATTTTTAGAACTGAAATTATGTTAGGAAGGTTTGACGGAAGAATAAGTTTAAACAAAATTTGAAAAGTGTTTGCACCCATTGTTTTTAAAAGTTTAACCTTTTCTTCACTAACGGTTAAAAATCCATTTAAAATTGAAATTGTTGTAACAACAACGCAAATTAAAATCCCCATGGTAATGGTGGCTTTAATGCCAGCGCCAACCCAAACAATAATAAGAGGGCCAAGGGCAATTTTGGGTAATGAATTTAAAACAACTAAATAGGGTTCAAGAACCTTTCTTACAGGGGGAATAAGAAATAAAATAACAGCAACCACAAATCCAACCACGGTGCTAATTAAAAAGGCAATAAGGGTTTCATAAACAGTAACCCATGTGTGCATAAACAAATTGCCTGTTGCAAGAAGTTCACCAAGGGCTGAGATTATTCGTGATGGGCTGCTTGTTATAAATGGGTCAACAATTCCTGCGTTTGCAACAATTTCCCATAACGCAAATATTGCAATTAAAAGTAATATTCTTGAAGTGTGAACTCCAAAAATGCCTAGTCTTAATTTTCGTAAGAATTTTTTGTGCTCGGTTGAATAAATTTTTTTCATGTAAGTTCCTCCCAAATTTCGTTGAAATAAAGGTGGAACTTCTCATCTTTTCGGCGTTCAAACGGGGTAAGAGATTTATCAAAATCAAGTTCAATAATTTTTTTAACTTTTGCAGGTCTGCTGGTTAAAACTATTACTTTGTCAGACATAGCAATGGCTTCTGAAATATCATGAGTAACAAGAATTGCCGTTTTCTTTTCGCTTTTAATAATTTCATAAACATTATCCTGCACATTAAGCCTTGTTTGATAATCAAGGGCTGAAAAAGGTTCGTCAAGAAGCAGAATTTCAGGGTCGGTTGCAAGAGTTCTTATAAGCGCAACTCGTTGCCTCATTCCACCAGAAAGTTGGTTAGGGTGGTATTTTTTAAATTCACTTAAACCATATTTTTCAAGCAGGGCATTCACTTTTTCTTGATTTTCTTTTGTGTTTTTGTGTTGAATGGTAAGGCCAATTGTAACATTTTTGTAAATATTTAACCATTCAAACAGATTATCTCGTTGAAACATATAACCAACTCTTGTGGTGGGTTTTGTGATTTTTTCTCCTTTTAATTCAATCTCTCCACTTGTGGGTTTTAAAATTCCAGCCACAAGACTTAAAATTGTTGTTTTGCCACAACCACTAGGGCCAACAAGACTGATAAATTCACTTTCACCTACCCCAAAAGTTAAGTCTCGAAGCGCCAAGGTTTCATTTTGCTTGGTGTGATAAGTTAGGCTAATATCTTTTAGTGTAAGTATTGTGTTCATAATTTTCTCCTTTGAATTTTAAATTGAAAGTGCAAAACTATTGTCAACAACATCACTGAAGTTTACAACTGCATCTTCACTAAGAGTTCCTGAATGTCTTAAAACTTCAAGAAGTCTTCTGTAACTTGCTTCTGTCATTGCTGGGGTTGCCATCCATGCGTCAATTGATTTGTAACTTGCAACTGCAATTGCAAGAGACTCTTTGGTTGAACCATCAAATGAAGGCAAAAGCGCCTCTGCAACTTCGTCATCTGAACTTGTCATAATGAAGTTATATGCCTTTTCAATTGCTCTTAAAAACCCTTTAATTTTATCTGGATTTTTGCTCATGAAGTTTCTTGATGCCATGAAAACTGTGTAAGGAATTTCACCGCTATATTCACCAACAGACCCAACAATATATCCAAGACCAGCGTTTTGGTATTCGGTTGCTGTTGGCTCAAACATTGTGCAGAAATCTCCTTTGCCACCTTGGAAGGTTGGAACCATTGCACCAAATGCAGTTTCAAGGTCAAGCGTTATGTTTGTTCCGTTATATAAAGAGTTTTGGTTGCACAACCATTCAAAAGTCATGGCAGGCATTCCGCCACGCCTTCCTGCAATTACAGTTTTGTTTTCAAGGCTTGTTTTCCAATCAAAATTGTCAATTTTTGTTCTTGAAACCAAAAAAGACCCATCTCTTTTTGTAAGCTGACCAAAAATCATTGGGTGGTTGGTTGAGCCCTCAGCGTGAACATACACAACTGTTTCAGGACCAAGCAGGGCAACATCGGCATTGCCTGAAAGCAGGGCAGCCATGCTAACATCGCTTCCTTGACCACTGTTAAGCTCAATTTTTATTCCTTCTTCTTCCATATAGCCTTTATTTATTGCAACATATAAAGGCGCGTAAAAAACACTGTGAGTAACTTCGTTTAGTCTTATTGTGTCTTTACTGCTTTTACAGCCAACTAAACAAATTGAAAATACCATAAGAATTGATAGAAAAATGGTAACGATTTTTTTCACTTTTTTTGTTAACCTCCTTTTTAGTATTAACACTTCATTTTATGAAAAAAGGGTGGTGCAGGGTGAATAAGTGAAGGGCAGAGCGTAAAAAGAAGATAACAAGGCAGATAGTATTAACAGAGTTTAGGTTTTTGGGTTTTAGCGTGGGGTTTGTTTTAGATTTTTTATCAGGTTAAGTGGCTTTTATTAAAAAATGGTTTTATTTTTAAAGAAAAGATAGCAAAATTAAAATTTTTATTTGGTTTTATTTATTGATTATTATTGATTTTGGGTGAAATTTTTGTATAATTATATATATTTTCAGTTAGTTAGGAGAACAAATGGCAAAACTGATTTTTAGAATTATTGCGTTAGTTGTGCTTGTGGTTGGGTTTGTTTTGGTTATTGGGGCAAAAGTGTTTGTGCCTGAGCATAAATACAAAGCAGAGGAGCGGGAACGCAGAGCACTTAAAATTAGGATTATTGGCTTTATTGTGTGTGCGTTTTCGGCGTTAATATTTTTAGTTGTTAGTTTGTTTTAAGGAGAAAAAGATGTTAGATAAGAAATATAATTTTAGTGAAGTTGAACCAAAGTGGCAAAAATTTTGGCAAGAAAATGGGGTTTACAAGTTTGATGAAAATTCAAACAAACCTTCATTTTCAATTGACACTCCGCCACCAACTGTTAGTGGTGAACTTCACATTGGGCACATTTCGGGTTTCAGCCAAGCAGACATGATTGCAAGGTTTGAACGCATGCAAGGGAAAAACCTGTTTTATCCAATTGGGTTTGATAATAATGGGCTTCCAACTGAATTGTTGGTTGAAAAGAAAAAGGGAATCAGGGCTCACACCATGCCAAGGGAAGAGTTTACTAAAATTGCCCTTGATTTAGTAAGTGAATATAACGAGAAATATAAAGAAGTTATGATTAAAACTGGAATGTCTTGTGATTTAAATTTAAGTTACAACACAATTGATGCTAAAAGCCAAAAAACCAGTCAAAAATCATTTATTGAACTTGCTAAGGCTGGCATTGCTTACAGAAGTGATAAACCTTCACCTTGGTGCACGAAATGTCACACCAGTGTTGCTACCGCTGAACTTGAAGACAAAGAACTTCCAAGTGTGTTTAATTATTTAAACTTTAAACTTGCAGACGGAAGTGGCACCATTCCTATTGCAACCACAAGACCAGAGTTTTTGCCTGCGTGCGTTGCCATTTTTGTTAACCCAGAAGATAAAAGATTTGCTAAATTTGTTGGCAAAAAAGTTAAAGTTCCGCTTTTTGAACAAAACGAAGTTGAAATTTTAACTGACAGCAAAGTTGGAATTGATAAAGGAACAGGTGTTGTTATGTGTTGCACCTTTGGCGACCAAACTGATGTTATGTGGTGGAAGGAATATAACTTGCCTTTAAAACAGGCAATTGATGATGGCGGAAAAATGACAAGCCTTGCAGGAAAATATGAGGGGTTGAAGTCAGGTGACGCAAGAAAGGAAATTATTAAAGACTTAAAAGAACAAGGTTATTTGTTTGACCAAAAGGAAATTGTGCACTCTGTTAAAGTGCATGAGAGGTGTGATGAACCTATTGAATATTTGTCTAAAAAGCAATGGTTTATCACAACATCAACAAATGCACTTAAACAAAAATGGCTTGAACTTGGAGATGAACTTAACTGGTTTCCGCACAGCATGAAAACAAGATATATTGCTTGGGTTAACAATCTTAACCAAGATTGGTCAATTTCAAGGCAAAGATATTTTGGCGTTCCGTTTCCTGTGTGGTATTGCAAAAAATGTGGAAAACCTGTTTTTGCAAGGCTTGAAGATTTGCCTGTTAACCCGTTAACACAAAGCCCAAAAGATAAATGTGAGTGTGGAAGTCAAGATTTTGAGCCTGAGGTTGATGTGCTTGACACTTGGGCAACAAGCAGTCTTACCCCGCAAATCAACTGCAACTGGGCTGATGATGAAGAGGGGTGCAAAAAGTTAATTCCAATGGATATGAGGTTTTGCGGAAGAGATATAATTAACACTTGGTGCCTAAGAACCATTATTAAGGCTTATTACCACAACAACAGCCTGCCTTGGAAAAAACTTATTGTTAACGGCTGGGTTATGGCAGATAAAGGCATTAAAATTAGCAAACATCTTGCAAACTCTAAAATGAAGGTTGATGATTTAGTTGCGTCATTTGGGGCTGATGTGATGAGATATTGGTGTGCAAACGGGGCTTACGGCAGAGATGTTATGTTTACTGATGATGGGCTTAAAGATGGTGCCAAACTTTTAAACAAAATTTGGAATGCTTCAAGATTTGTTCTTTCATTTCTTGAAGATTACAAGCCTGCAAAGCCTGCAAAAATTTTACCAATGGATTTATATATAATGCAAAAGTTTAACCAAACTTACAATAAAACGGTTGAGTTTTACCATGAAGTTGAAATGGGTTATGCTAAGGCAGAAGTTGAAAAGTTTTTCTGGGATTTTTGTGATAACTACATTGAAATTGCCAAAAACAGACTTTATAAGCCTGAGGTTTACGGCCTTGATGCAAAGGAATCAGCACAGTGGGCGTGCTTTAATGTTCTTTATGGGGTTTTGCAGTTGTTTGCAATAACCATGCCACACATAACAGAAGAAATTTACCAGGCATATTTTGTTAAATTTAAAAGGTATAAAAGCATTCATTTATCAGTGCTTGAACCAATTAAATTAGAAAATTGTAAAGACATTATTTCAAAAGGCAATGAAATTGAAGAGATTGTTGGGCTTGCAAGGCAGTTTAAAAGTGAAAACAAGTTAAGTTTGAAAACAAAAATTGAAAGTGCAACAGTTGAAGTTGGTGATGTTGAGTTTGCAAAAAGTGTTCAAGATGACATAATGGCGGTAACGGGAATTTGCACCCTTGAATTTAAAAAGGGAACCCCAAAAATTGAAATGGGAAAAATTATAAATGAAGAAAATTAACTCTCAGTTTGAGAGTTTTTTTTCACAGTTTTTAGGCAAAAAGCACTTTAATTCTTTGGTGATTTGTGTAAAAAAACTGGGCTTTTGATTACATATTGTTGGTGTGTTTATGTTTTCGACAAAAGTTCTAAAAACATTTAATAATACAACACCTAAAAGAGTAATTTTTTGTTTTTTTCAATAAAATTTTATGATAACATAGGTTCAGTGTAAGAAAAAAAATAAAAATAAGAGAGGGTAATTATGGAACAAATTAAAGTGCTTATTGCAGAAGACAATGATGTTTACAGAACAAAACTTGAAAAACAATTAGGAGAAAACCCAAAAATTTTAGTTGTTGGAACCGCAAAAAATGGAACAGAGGCGTGCAGGCTTATTGAAAAATATAAACCAGATGTTGTGGTTACAGACATAATTTTAAGCGAGTGTGATGGTTTTAGTGTTATTGAAAGGTGCAAAAAATTAGGAATTAATGCAAGGTTTTTAATAGTGTCTTCTTTATCAAGCGAAACATTTGTTACAAAAGCAATGGATTTAGGTGCAGATTACTATATGATTAAACCCATTGATGAAAGCATTTTAATTGAAAGAATTCTTGAAGTTGCCCAAATTAACAACCAAGAGCAAACTGCAGTGGCAAAGCAAGTGCAAAAAAGCAACATGAAAAACAAGCAACTTGAAGAAAAAATTAGTAATATTTTTATCACAGTTGGAATTCCTGCACACATTAAAGGTTATCAGTTTTTAAGAGAAGCAATTAAACTTGCAATTGAAAAGCCAGATATAATCAACAGCATAACAAAAGAGTTGTATCCTTCAATTGCAGAGCATTTTCAAACAAGTGCAAGCAAGGTTGAAAGGGCAATAAGGCATGCCATTGAAGTTGCATGGAACAGGGGAAAGATTGAAAATATTAATTCTGTTTTTGGAATTAAGGTTTACACAAACAATGAAAAACCAACAAATGGAGAGTTTATTGCGCTTGTTGCTGATAAAATGTTGATTGAAGGTTAAATTTTCACTTAAAAGTAATGAGATTTATGTGTCTCATTATTTTTTTGTTTTTAGATAAAAATATTTATAAAAAATAGTTTACAAATTATTATAATTGATATAATATAATGGCAATTGTGAACACATAGGCACAATTTGAGTAATATGAGTTAGGAGAATTTTATGGAAAAAGCAAAAAAATACAAAAAATGTCCTAGATGTGAACTGAACTATATTCCTGAAGACGAAGAATATTGTTTGGTGTGCAAGGCAGAACTTAAACTCACAGATGAACTTAATGATGACCTTGAACTTTGCCCTATTTGTGGTGTTAACTTTGTGAGTGTTGACCAACCAATGTGTGAAGAGTGCGCAAAAAAAAGGACGCTTGATGATGTGGTTGATGAGGTTGACCCTTCAATTGAAAATGATGAAGATTGGGAAGAACAAAAAACTGAAACTATTGATGATTTGCCAGCAGATGATGATGTTGAACTGGTTAGTTTGAGCGACCTTGAAGATGATGAAGATTTTGATGACGACTTAGATGAAGATGATGATGACATTGAATATAACGGCAGAGATGAGTTTGAAGACGATTTTGAATTAGATGATGATTATGACGATGACGATGAGGAAGACGAAGATGATGACGACGATGACGATGATGACGATGAAGATGAGGAAGACGACTAGTTTTAATCTCATTTAAGGTTAATATTTAATTTTAAATTTTACTTTCAGCAAGAATTTTCTTGCTGATTTTTTTTAGTTAAGAATAAAAACCTTTGCTTTGGTAACAATTAGGCAAGGAGTTTTTATGAGAAAGGTTAATATTGATTTAAAAGACATTGCAGAGCAAATTAAAGAAATGAAGGGTGAAAGCGTTAAAATGCACATAAACAAGGGCAGAAAGCGTATTGAAAAATACACAGGGGTTATTGAAAGTGTTTATCCAAGCATTTTTACTGTTAGGGTTTTAGACCCCGTTGCCCAAGACTATCTAAGTTATTCATATAACGAAGTGCTTTGTGGCGATGTGAAAATTTATCCATTTGAAAAAAAATAAAAAAAGTGTAATAAACCAAAACTATCCGCATACAATTTGTGTAAGAACAGTTAGGGAGGATAGGAAATGGCGTTTGAGTTCAACCAAACAAATCTTACAAATCAAAAAAGTGCAGTGGCTTGTCAGTTTTCAACAACTAGCAAATTTAAAACTGCAGATGAAGCACCTGCAAAAAGAGTTTTAAAGGTGGTGGCAACACCAAAAATTTTAAACCATGAACAACTTCAAGATGGTTTTACATTTTCAGGAACAACTTTTGTGAACATTGCCTATGTTTCAAACGGCGGCGAAATTGAAGCAATTAAAGGGCAGTTTGATTGGCAAAATAAGACAGAACCACTTGATATGTCAGACACAACACTTATTCCAAGCATTGATGATTTAGAGGTTAGCGTTGATGATGACAATATTGTTATTAACTGTCTTTTAACCATCAAAGCAGTGGGGAAAACAAGTGTTGAAGTTAAAGAACTTGCAGAAAATGAAGATTTAGTTACAAGAACTGAAAATGTTAATCTTAAAACAATTGTTGCAAGTGGCAGTGAAAATTTCAACATCAATGAAGATTTTGTTTTGCCAAGCGAAGTTGAAGAAATTTTAACAACAAAGGCAAGCGTTATTGTTAATTCAACTTATCCTGCAACAGATGTTGTTACTGTTGAGGGAACTTGCTATGTTGAAATTTTTGCAAAAACAGCAGAAGATGTGACCACAATTAATAAACAATTCAATTTCAAGCAAGAAGTTTCATGCCTTGGGGCAGAGGTTGGGCAAACCAGCCAAGTTATGGCAAATGTTTGCAATGCAAGTGTTGTTTTGGGTGAAGAGCAAGAAAGCGAAACCAATGCAAATTTGCTTGTTGAAGTTAGTTGCAAGGTAAATTCAATTGATGAAAAAGAATTTGTTATAACAACCGATGCTTTTTGTGTTAATTGTGAAAGTGCAGTTTTAAAAGAAGGGTTAAATTACAGTGCGTTTAGCGGGGTAAATGTTATTAGCGACACTGTTGCTTCAAGCATTAACATTTCACAATATCCGCAATTTGACCAAATTAAAAGCGTTTTAGTGAAAAATGTTGCAATAAGTAATGTTAGTGACACTGAAAGTGCATCTCAAATTGAAGGCGTTGTTGAAGTTGATGTGTTATTTACAAATGAAGAAGGTCAGGTTGATAAACGAGAAGGCGTTATTCCGTTTTTGTTGCCTGCTTCAAATGGAAAGGTGCAAGTGGCTAATGTTGTTGCTCAAATTTCAAACTTTAAAATTCGTGGAACTAGTGACCTTGAAATTATTGCAGAAGTTCATGCTGAAATTATGCAAGAAGAAGACTATTATATTAACTTTGTTTCAAACATTGAACTTATTGAGAGCGAAAGCCAAGATGATGCGGGAATTATGATGTATGTTGTTAAAGAAAATGAAGATATGTTTGATGTTTGCAGGGCACTAAGAGTAAGACCAGAGCAAATTGAAGAGCAAAATGGCAACAAAACAAGCGTTCAAGCAGGGGATAAAATTTTTGTTTATCTTCCAAAGTCAGTAGACTTTTAAGCAAAAAACTTAAACGCCAAAAGTGACAGAAGAGTTTATTTTCTGTCATTTTTTTATGTTTGAAGGGTCAAAAACCGTTAATAATTTAATCAGGAGGAAGTTATGAAAAAGATTTTAACACTCACAATTTTGGCGGTTGTTTTGACCATTGGAGCATTTGTTAGTTTTGGGTTTACATCAAAAGAAGATGAAACAATTGAAAAAACGGCATATTTAAGAATTCATATTAGGGCAAATAGCAATAATTCAGTTGACCAAGAAGTTAAATATAAGGTAAAATCTGCTGTGGTTGATTATCTGACACCAATAATTGCAGAGTGTGAAACTCTTGCAGATGCCCATGCAGAAATTGCAAGAAACCTTAAAAGCATTGACGCAGTTGCAACAAATTGTTTAGCAGAAAACGGGTTTAGTTACACCGCAAAGTCAAGGCTTAATGATGAATATTTTCCAACAAGGGCGTATGCCGATGTTGTTTTAGATGAAGGGGTTTATGACGCCTTGATTATTGACCTTGGAAGCGGAACAGGCAATAACTGGTGGTGTGTGGTTTATCCGCCTTTGTGCTTTATTGGGGCAGAAAACACGGGGTCAAACACTATTACATATAAGTCGAAAATTGTTGAATTAATAAATAAATATTGTAAATAAATTGCAAAAGTCGACAAAATATGCTAATCTTAGTCAAAGAGAAACAAAAAAGGAAACTGGTTTTAATGAATATAGGTAATTTTTCAAGAGATGAGCTTTATGCTATAAATATTCACGACCTTAGAAAAATGGGTCAGCAAGTTGGGGTTAAGTCGCCATCTTCTTTGAATAAAGAGCAACTTATTGAAAATATCTATTCAATTATAACTGGCACAAAAATGCCATATAAACAAAAAGATAAGCGTGGAAGGCCAAGCAAAGCCACTTTAAATGAAAAAATGTTTGCTGACCTTAAAACAATCACAACTTTTGGTTCGGGGGAATCGTTGTTTGGGTTTAGTGGTGTTGCAAGCCAAGGGCCAGACCCATATTTAACCGAGGGTGAAAAGCACAAAAATGTTAAACGGGGCACTTTTATTGTTAACAAAAATGTTGCAAAGGTGTGTAAGTTTCCTTATGTTGAAAGCAAAGATGACGCCTTTGTTAGTGCTGATTTAATTGAAGATTATGATTTGCATAATTTTGACATTGTTGACTATTGTTTAGTAAATGATGGCGCAATGTTTAAAGAGGTTTCATTCATCACTGCGGTAAATAACAGGCCAATTTCAAGCAAAGAAATTATGTTTAACAGGCTAAATAAGTGTGGAATTTCAAAAAAACAATTGCAAGTTGACTTGCCACACAAAATTTATGTTGGTGGAAGATATTTGGTTTTTAAAAATTCAAACTTTAAAAACACAACAAGTGGAGATGAACTGGCATTAAGTTTAGACAATGGGAAATATAAAATAATAAGAATTTGCCTAGACAAACAAAACATAGCAGAAATTAAAAGTGAAAACATATTAACATTTTCAAGCCTTGTTGTTGATAACCCAAAAGTTGGAATTGATGCTTGTTTTGATGCTTTGCTTGAAGCAAAAGTGCTTGCGGCAGAGGGTGAAAATGTTGCCATTGTTGTTGATAATCTTCAAGCGTTAATTAAAGCATTTAAGGCAAGTTATGCAGATAATGCAACAATGTTTATTAAAAGATTTTTGTTTTCAACAAACACATTTAGCAACAATTCAAGCATAACAATGTTGTGCCTTGCACAAAAGGAAGGCACTGCAAACAACGCAATTAGCGAATATGTTGAATATTTTGATGATATTATTGAATAGAAGCAGTTTTGTAAAATTTTTAAGTTAAAAACATTTTAAAAGGAAAGGTTTCTGGGGCTTTTCCTTTTTTTGGTTGTGTTTATTTTGTTTGTTTTGCTATAATTAATTTTGGGGTGAAATTATGGAAAATTATAATATTGAAAATTTAAGAAAGTTCTTTTCAAGTGGGAAAACACTTGATGTTAATTTTAGAAAACAAAAGTTAAAAGAGTTAAAAGCAGAAATAATTAAAAATGAAAAAGAAATTTTTAAGGCTCTTGAAACTGACCTTGGAAAAAGTTCAACCGAAGCGTATATGAGTGAAGTTGGGCTGGTGTTAAGTGAAATTGATTGTTGCATTAAACATCTTAAAAAATGGGCTAAGCCTAAAAAGGTGAGGTCGCCTTTGGCACAATTTCCTTCAAAAAGTTACATTTTAAGTGAGCCTTTGGGGGTTGTTCTTATTATGAGCCCATGGAATTATCCGTTCATGTTAACTCTTAACCCATTAATTGGTGCAATTGGGGCAGGAAACTGTGCCATTGTTAAACCTTCAAGATATTCAGGGGCAACAAGTGATGTCATTAAAAAAATACTAAACAATGTGTTTAGTGAAGATTATGTTTTAGTGGTGTTAGGTGGCAGAGAGCAAAACCAAATGCTTTTAGATTTAAAAGTTGATTACATCTTTTTCACTGGTGGGGTTAATGTTGGCAAAACGGTTGCAAGCAAAGCGGCAGTTAATTTAACGCCAACAACTCTTGAACTTGGTGGCAAAAGCCCGTGCATTATTGACAAATCTGCAAACATTAAACTTGCTGCAAAAAGAGTTGTGTTTGGAAAGTTTTTAAATTGTGGGCAAACCTGCATTGCACCAGATTACATTTTAGTGCATGAAAGTGTAAAAGACCAATTTATTGAATTTGCTAAAAATGAAATTCAAGCAATGTTTGGCAAAAATCCGCTTAAAAATAATTTATATGGGAAAATTATCAATGAAAAGCATTTTGACAGGCTTATGGGGTTAATTGACAAAAGCAAAGTTGCTTTTGGTGGAAACGGTGATAAAAGAGCACTTAAAATTGAGCCAACAATTTTAAATGATGTTAGCCTTAGTGATGCGTGCATGGGTGAAGAAATTTTTGGACCAATTATGCCAATTTTAACTTACAAAACTCTTGACCAAGCAAAAGAAATTATTAAAACTTACGCTAAACCGCTTGCGCTTTATGTGTTTTCAAATGATAAAAATTTTGTGAGTGGTGTTTTAAACACTATTTCTTATGGTGGCGGGTGTGTTAATGACACCATAATTCACATAGCATCAACCAAACTTCCTTTTGGTGGAGTTGGCGAAAGCGGAATGGGGCATTATCATGGCAAATTCAGTTTTGACACTTTTAGCCACAAAAAAAGCATTGTTAAAAAATCTGTTGTAATTGACTTGCCAATAAGATATCAGCCTTACACAAAAACAAAAGATAGTTTAATTAGAAAATTTTTAAAGTAATTTAATTGTTAAATAAACCAAAAAATTCAGGTGAAGATATTAATTTTTGGTAAAGCAAACTTTAAAGCGCAATTAAGTGTTGCTCTTTTGATTTATTAGATTTTTTTAACATCAACTTAAAAAAAACAAAAAAGGAACTGGGCAAATTAAGTTCCTTATTGTTTTAAACAGTGCCAATTTGTTTTATTTTTTATCAACAACATGCTCTAAAATTAGTTTATCAAAATCAATGCTTTCAACAAAATCCCGTTCAAGAAAGGTTGTTGTGTTAAATTTATCAAAATTTTTAATATGACTTTCAATTATAACAGGGGTTGGAATATCAAGCCTGTTGCAAATTTCTTGAACATGAAGGTAAAAAGTTTCAGGTTTAAAGTTATCAAGGCTTTCATAAATTATGTTTTTGCCAAGTTTATGGTTCTTTTCAATTTTTGCCCAAATTCTTATCATAATATAAAAATTATAGCATATTCTTTTATTACACACAATAAAATTTATTACAAAAATTTGCAGGTTTGAATAAATTTAAAATCTTATAAAAATAATAAAATTATGTTTTCAAATTGTTGACAATAAAATTTTTGATACATATAATTACTGCATATGAATTTTACAGCAAGGAGGTTTTTTACAATGGCTGAAGTTTATTTAACAGAAGAAGGAAAGAAAGAGCAAGAAGAATTGTTGCATTATTTAAAAACAGTGAAACGGGCTGAGGTTGGTGAACACTTAAAAACTGCAAGAGAATATGGCGACCTTAGTGAAAATAGTGAATATGACGCCGCAAGGGCAGAGCAAGGAAGGCTTGAAAGCAAAATTGCGTTAATTGAAGAAACTTTAAGAACAGCAAAAATCATTCCAAACAGCCAAAAGAAAAAGGGAATTGTTATGGTTGGAAGCACAGTTACTGTTCTTGATAAAGAGTTTGATGAAAAAAGCACTTACAAACTTGTTGGAACACTTGAAAGCAACCCAGACCAAGGTTTAATTTCAAATGAAAGTCCAATTGGTAAAGCCATTTTAGGCAAAAAAGCAGGAGATGAAGTTAGCGTTGCAACACCAGATGGTGGAAGTTTTATGCTTGAAATTTTGGAAGTTAAGTAGGTTAAATTATGGTTGTTTTTGCCACCTTTGGGTGGCTTTTTTGTTGCTTTTTATATTGTAACTGAATTTTAATGGCATTTATCAACTTTTTAATTTTTTTGTTTTGGCAGTTTTTAACTTTGCGTTTTTATTGTTTTGTTGCTGGCAACTGATGGGGCTGTGGTTATAATAATTGACTTTTACTTGATTTTTTGTTAATCTTTATTTATGAGTGAATTTGGTGAAATTATTGAAAATTTGGCACTTGCAAAAATGCTTGAAAAGAGAGTTGAAACCAAGCAGTTATCTCATGCATATTTATTTGTTAGCGGTGATGAATTGTTTCTTGGTGAGTTTTGTGATTGGTTTGCATCTAAAATTTTAAATGATGAAGTTAAAGTTAAAAGCCTGACGCACCCTGATTATTTTAAAATTAATCAGCAAAAGAACATAACAGTTGAACAAATTGAACCAATTGTTAGTGATGTTTATGTTTCGCCACTTCAAGCAGAGCAAAAGGTTTATGTTATTTTTGATGCTAATTGCCTCACGCAAGAGGCTCAAAACAAATTGCTTAAAACCATTGAGGAACCGCCAAAAAATGTTGTGCTTATTTTGGCGGCAAAGGCAGTTGGGGCAATGTTGCCAACGGTGCTTTCAAGGGTGGCAAGGTTTGACATTGACCCGTTAACGGAAGGGCAAATAAAAAAACTTTTAATGGCACATGGCGTTGAAGAAAACAAGGCTAACATAATTTCAACTTGTGCTAATGGCAACTTTTCACATGCACTTAATTTAAGTTCAAATGAAGATTTTTTTGCAACTTACAACTTGGCGGTTAAACTTGTTGGAGAGATTAACAGCAGCAAAGACATTATGCCTTTTGCAAGCAAAATTGACCTTTCAAAAATTTCACTTTTTGAATTTATTGATTTAACAATTTCACTTGTGCGTGATATAATGGTAATAATTGCTGGTAAAAACGAACTTGTTACAAATAAACTTATTATTGTTGATTTGATTAAGTTTTCAAACCAGTATAACTTAATAAGCGTTGAAAAAATTTTAAAAATGTTAAATAATGTTAAATAATGCAAGAAAAAATTTGTTTTTTAATTCAAATGCACAAATGGTGCTTGATGAATTGTTGCTTGATTTTGTGGAGGTAAAAGTTAGGTGCAAAAAATTGTTGGCGTAAGTTTTAACCCCGGCGGAAAAGTTTATTATTTTAACCCTTGTGGGTTAGAGTTAAAGGTTGGGGATAATGTTATTGTTGAAACTGTGGCGGGGTTGCAGTTTGGAACTGTGAACTTTGCGGAGCGTGAGATTTTAAACAAAAAGTTAGATAACCTTAAAAGTGTTATAAGAATTGCAACGGCAATTGATAAAAAGAAGAAAAGCGAACTTGATTTAAAAACTGCTAAGGCACGGGAAATTGTTAAAGAAAAAATTGCAAAATTTAAATTGCCAATGAAAGTTTGTGAGGTTAGTTACACCTTTGATGGAGCAAAACTTATTGTTGAATTCACTGCCGAAGACAGGGTTGATTTCAGGGAACTTTTAAAAGACCTTGCAAGCACTTTTAAAGTTAGAATTGAACTTAAACAAATTGGTCAGCGTGACGAAGTTAAAATTAAAGGTGGGCTTGGGCCATGTGGTGAAATTTGCTGTTGCAAAAGGTTTTTAGAAGATTTTGAACATGTTACTGTTAAAATGGCAAAAACCCAAGGGCTTTCGCTTTCACCAAGCAAAATTAATGGGCTGTGTGGAAGGCTTATGTGTTGCCTTGCCTATGAAAACAAAAACTATGAAGAAGTTTTGAAAAAAATGCCTAAAATTAACAGCGAAGTGATAACGCCAAAAGGGAAAGGCATTTGTTCATATTGTGATGTTTTAAGAGAACTTGTTAGCGTTAAGTTGACTTTGCCTGATGGCTCTGTTAACATTGAAGAATATAAACTTGATGACATTGAATTTAAACCATTGGAGGATAAGAAAAATGGCATATAAAATAGCAGATAAATGTATAAAATGTGGTGGTTGTGAACCAATGTGCCCAGTTGGGGCTATTAGTTTTAATGGCAAGCAATATGTTATTGACCCTAAAAAGTGCATTTCTTGCGGAATGTGTGCTAATGTTTGCCCAGTTGGGGCACCTGTTAGTGAATAAAATTTTCATGCTTGAAAATGAAGTTTTGTGTGACCTTATGTGTGAAGGTCTTGTTTGTTTGCAGAAAAAAGATGGATATAAAATTACAACAGATTCAGTTTTGCTTGCAAATTTTGTTAAATGCAAAAAAGATGAGATTGGGCTTGAAGTTTGCTCTGGCAGTGGGGTGATATCAATTTTGGTGAACGCAAAACAACACCCAAAGTCAATAAAACTGGTTGAAATTCAGCCAGAACTGGCTATTATGTGTGGCAGAACACTTAGGATAAACGGCATTAAAAACCTTAGTGTTATGTGTTGTGACTTGCGTGATTATGCTCTTATTGAAGATGAGCATAAGTTTGATTTTGTAATTGCTAATCCGCCTTATTTTAAAGCAGGCAAAGGAAGGCTTCCTAAAAGCGAAGAAAAAATTCACGCAAAATTTGAAACCAAACTAAATTTGGATAGTTGTGTTTCAAGCATTGCAAAGTTAATTAAGGCAGGTGGCAGGCTTTACATGGTTTACACATCTTCAAGGCTTGATGAACTTAAAGAGGTTTTGAAGTTACACGAATTTTGTGTAAGCAAAATGGCAATGGTTAAGGTAAGCAAAAATAAGCCTCATCACATTGTTTTAATTGAGGCTTTTTATAAAGAAAATTGCCAAACAAAATTGCTTGAAGATGTTATAATTAATGATGAAAATGGGAAGTTCACAAAGCAATATGCTGATATTTATAACGGGCAGTATTTGTGGAGTTAGCGTTACATTATTTTGCAAATCAAGCAAGCAATAATGCTTCCAATAAAACAACTGATTAGGGCTACTGGAATGGTGTAGCCCAATTTTTTTATTTTGGTTGTTGAAAAGTAAACGGCGGTTATGTAAAACACTGTTTCAGTGCAACTCATAATAACGCTTGCACAGCGTGAAATGTAACTGTCAGGGCCGTAAGTTGCATAAATTTCACTAACCATTGCAAGGCTTCCAGAACCTGTAAACGGGCGAAGAATTAAAAAATCTACCAGTTCTTTTGGAATTCCTATTGCACTGAAAAATGGGGCAAGAGCATTTGCAAGCAGGGAAGATAGGCCACTTATTTTAAAAAGTTCAACGGCAACGAAAATTGCAACCAAAAGCGGAAAAGTTTTAATGCAAAGGTCAACCGCTTCTCTTGCACCAGTTGCAAAGTGAGAATATGCGTTGATGTTTTTAACAAAGCAAACAATACACAAAACTAAAACAAAAATAGGGATAACATAGGCAGCCATTATTCTTGCCCTCGTTTTTTCTTAAAATGGTGAATAACTCTTACAATTACAATTGCAATAAAAGTGCTTAGTGCGCTTGCAATAATTGAAGGCAGAATTATTGAAGAGGCATTTTTGCTTCCTGCTGCAACCATTAAACCCATTATTGATGTTGGGAATAATTGCAAACTTGTGCAACTGATAACAACAAGCATTATCATTGGAAAAGTTGCCTTCTCTTTGTCTTTACCCATTGATTCAATGGCTTTAATTCCAAGCGGAGTTGCCGCACCATTCATGCCTAAAAGGTTAGCGCTAATGTTCATTGAAACATATTTTTTGCTTTCGCTTGAAAGGTTGCCTTTGCCAAAAATTAAGTTAATTAATGGGGAAAGAATTTTTGAAAGAAGTTTTGTTGCTCCTGTTTGCTCTAAAATTGCGAATATTCCAACCCACACTGCATAAACTGCACAAAGTTCAAACGAAAGGCTAAGCGCCTTGTTTGATGCATTAAGCATTCCTGAAAGCACTGAGTTTGGGTCAACAAACAAAAGAACACATATGCTTGATATTAAAAGTGTTAGCCAGACTTTATTCATAGTAAAGTTTACTCAATTTGCTTTTAAAATATGAAAAGATGTGGTAATATATAAAAATGTTAGGGCTGATTTTATTTTTTAAATTATCTAGGGTTTTTTTAACAGTTACAGTTTTTAAATTTTTGAATTTGCATAGCATTGCTTTAAGGCAAATTGGCTTATCTTGTGCCTTTTAATTAGTTGATTTTGCCTTTTTAGTAATTGTGTTTGTAAATTAATTTACGCCTTTTGAGTTAAATTTAATTTAGGTTTTTGGGGTTGAGGTTTATGGTTATTGATTCACATTGTCATATTGAAGAGGCAAGCAAAGAATTGCTTGATAAACTTAGCACAAGTAACGAACTAGTTGCTTGTGTTAGTTTGGGTGCAGATGTAAGTTCTTCAAAAAAAGTTTGTGATATTGCAAAGAAATATGAAAAAGTTTATGCCTGTGTGGGCATTCACCCTGAAAATGTTTCAGAAAATTTAATTGACGAAAACATTGGCAACATAAAACTTCTTGCAGAACAAAACAAAAAAGTTGTGGGCATTGGTGAAATTGGGCTTGATTATCATTACACCACACAAAATAAGGACTTGCAGAAAACTTATTTTGAAAAGCAAATTAAACTTGCGTTTGAATTAAAACTTCCTTTTTGTGTTCATTGCAGAGATGCCGTTTGTGATGTTTATGAAATTTTGGTAAAAAACCGTCAGTTTTTAAAATATGGCTTTGTTATGCATTGTTATTGTGAAGGCAAAGAGTGGGTGGAAAAGTTTGCTGAACTTGGGGCATATTTTTCATTTGCGGGCAATTTTACTTACAAGGGTTTTGATAAAGATGTTGTAAAAAAAATTGATAAATCAAAAATTTTGGTTGAAACAGACAGCCCTTATCTTACGCCTGTTCCGTTCAGGGGCAAGGAAAACAATCCATTAATGGTGGCAGTGGTGGCACAGGCAATTTCACAAACACTTAGCGAAGATTATCAAGAGTTTTGCAAAAGAACAATCCTTAATGCTCAAAAGTTTTACAACATAAAAATAAAAGCCAATTAAGGCTTTAGTTTATCTTTCGAAAAGTTCTTTTGCAAGCAATAATGCTTGGTTTTATAGTGTGCAAATTAAAAAAAATTATTCAGGAGAAAACATGAAATTTAATTTCAAAAAGAGATATGGTCAAAATTTTATAAGTGATGAAAACTTGATTGATTCAATAATTAAAGATTCTGGCATTGATGAAAACTCGTTTGTTATTGAAATTGGGGCAGGCGCAGGAATTTTAACAAAAAAACTTGCAAAGATTGCAAAGCAGGTTACTAGTTTTGAAATTGATGAAGAATTAAGGGTATTTCTTGATAAACTTGAACAGGAAAATAGCAATTTAAAAATTATTTATGGCGATTTTATGACGGCTGATGTTAAAAAAATTGTCAACGGCAAAAATTTCGATGTGGTTGCAAACCTGCCTTATTACATTACAACGGCAATAATTTTGAAATTACTTCCGCTAAAACCAAAAATTATTACTATTATGGTGCAAAACGAGGTGGCAGACAGGCTTTGTGCAAAACCTAAAACAAAAGAATATGGGGCAATGAGTGTTTTGTGTCAAAGTGTTTGTGAGGTTATAAAAACCAGAATTGTTAAAAGAACAATGTTTTTTCCTGTTCCTGAGGTTGACAGCGCTGTTGTTAAATTAACATCAAATGGCAACGAGTTTGATGAAGGGTTTTCTAAATTTATTTATAACTGCTTTATGCATAAAAGGAAAACTCTTTCAAACAATCTTAGCAGTGCTTATAAAATCAGCAAAACTGATGCCGCAAATTTAATTAAAGAAATTGGGGCAAAGGAGAGTGTTAGGGCAGAAGAATTAAGTGTTGATGAATTTAAAAAACTTTATAACTTAGTTTTAAAACTTTAAAAGCAAATTAATTTAAGGGGCAACCCCTTTTTTATTTGCCCTGCACGGGCCGG
>CAJKVX010000010.1 GCA_905203455.1 uncultured Eubacteriales bacterium | reverse complement strand
CCAAACGATGACGGCATCGACCGCGCCGGGCTTGAAAAACAAATTGAACATTTTAAAGGTGAACTTAATAATGTTAGGGCGGGAAGAGCGAACCCTCATGTTCTTGATAAAATAACGGTTGATTATTACGGGGCAAGAACACCACTTGCACATGTTGCAAACATCAGCGTTCAAGATGCAAGGGTTTTGGTTATTTCCCCATGGGACGCAAGCCTTGTTAAAGCAATAACAAAAGAAATTATGGCTAGCGACATTGGAATTACCCCAAGTGATGATGGCAGAGTTATTAGATTAACTTTTCCGCAACTTACAGAAGACAGAAGAAAAGAACTTGTTAAATCTACTAAAAAAATGGCAGAAGATAATAAAATTGTTTGCCGTAATTTAAGAAGAGATGCTATTGAAGAACTTAAAAAGTTAAAGAAAGATAGCGTTATAACCGAAGATGATTTGGCAACTTTTGAAAAAGATATTCAAAAGAAGTTAGATGGCGCCACTTTGGAAATTGACAAAGTGATGCAAGCAAAAGAAGTTGAAATTATGCAAGTTTAGTGTGGAGAAATAAATTTAATTTATAATGGTTTTCAAGAAAAATAAAAAAAGTGTTGTTAAAGAGAATAAAGAAGAGTTAAAAATTGATTATGAAAATTTGCCTGCCCACATTGGGTTTATAATGGATGGAAACCGCAGGTGGGCAAGAAAGCGTGGGCTGCCAACTCTTGCTGGACACAGGGAAGGTGCTGAAGCGTTAAAGCGAATTGTTAAAAGGGCAAGTGAAATTGGAATTGTTAATTTATCATTCTTCTGTTTTTCGATTGAAAATTTTAAAAGAAGCAAAGAAGAAGTTGATTATTTGTTCAAACTAATCAATGAAATTTTAGATTTGGTGCCAGATTTAATTAAGATTGGCTATAAATTTCATCATTCAGGAGATAAGTCTCTGCTTCCAAAAGAAACGCAAGAGCAGATAGAAAAAATTGAAGAAAAAACCAAAGATTGCAATAAAGGCGTTTTAAATTTACTTATTGCCTATGGCGGAAGGCATGACATTGTTTGTGCCACTAAAAAAATTATTGAGCAAAATGTAAAGGCGGAAGACATAACAGAAGAAACTTTCAAAAATTTTCTTACAACTTCGCCACTTCCTGACCTTGATTTACTTGTTAGAACAAGTGGAGAACACAGAATTAGTGGTTTTATGCTTTATGACATGGCATATGCAGAAATATACTTTGTGAATAAACATTGGCCTGATTTTAAAGGAAGTGACCTTGACGATTGTGTTATTGAATTTCAAAAACGAAACAGGCGCTTTGGCAAATAGGAGAAGTTATGCTTAAAAGAACAATAACAGGTTTGTGTATTTTAATTGTGCTTGCAGGTTTTATTGCTTTAAAACTTGTTAGCAGTTTGTTTTTTGATGCTTTTGTTTTGATAATGATTTATGCTTGCCTTATTGAAATGTTTTTGGCTTATAAGGTGGCAGATAAAACATTTTTTATTGTTCCGCTTGTTCTTTTGCCGATTGGTCTTTGGGCAATTTTTAAATTCACAACAATGCCACTTGTTTTTATTCTAATTGCCTTGCTTTGTGTGTTTATTATAAGCATGATTTCTGAACTGGTTATAAATGTTAAGAAAAGAAAGCAAGAAACTGATGAAGATATTGAAAGCAAACCTCAGTTGCTTTCACTTACAAAATCAACAATGTTTGTTGCAGTTTATCCTACATTGCTTTTAGCATTTTTGTTTGGAATTAATAATTTTGAATTAAGCACAAGTTTTGTGGGGCTTATAATGGTTTTTTCAATAAGCATATTCACTGATGTTTTTGCATATTGTTTTGGTATGATGCTTGGGCAAAAAAGCCCGCATAAACTTGCACCTGAAATTTCACCTAAAAAATCTGTTGTTGGAAGTGTTTTTGGCTTAATTGGTGGAATAATTGCTGGGGCTTTGGGGTGGATACTGTTTTATCATTTAAATTTAATTGATGGTGCTCTTACTTCAATTAACCTTGCTGAGTCAATTGTGCTGTTTAGTGTTTTAGGTGTTTTTGGAAGTGTTTTAACCCAACTTGGAGACCTTGTTGCAAGTGCCTTTAAGCGAGTGGTTGGACTTAAAGATTTTGGCAACATTTTTCCTGGGCATGGCGGGTTTATGGACAGAGTTGATGGGCAAATGTTTAGTGCCACATTAGTTTACCTATTATTTATGGTTATTGTTTAAAGGGGTCTCTATGTTAACTACTATTTTATACATAATTCTAGCAATTGTTGTTTTGTTAATTTTAATAACTGTGCATGAGTTTGGGCATTATCTTGCTGGCAAAATGCTAGGCTTTAAAATTAATGAGTTTTCAATTGGTTTTGGCAAACATACAATTTTTCAAAAAATAAACAAAAAGGGTGAAAAGTTTTCAATCAGGCTAATCCCTTTGGGGGGATATTGCGCGTTTGAGGGTGAAGATGAAGACAACCCAAACAACCCAGAAGCGTTTAACAATCAAAAACCATGGAAGCGTTTAATTGTTACTCTTGCTGGTGTGTTTTTTAACTTTTTGTTTGGCGTTTTAACTGCTGCCATCTTTTTAATGTGCACTCAGTATGCCATTCCGCAAGTTTATCAACTTGCACCAGGAAATACCTATTTGCAAGAAGGGGATATCATCAGGGCAATTAATGGTAAAGACCTTGAAATTTACAGGCACATGAGCGATGTTACTGCAAATTATGGCGAGGGTGAAGAGTTTGTTATTACCATTGAAAGAGATGGCGAGATTATTGACATCACCATTGCAAAACAAAACTATCAAGCGTTTTATTATGTTGCAAATGAAGCAGGGATTATAAATAATCTTTATGATGTTGGCGGAAATCCAGTAAGTTCTCAAGATTTCAAAGAAATTATAATGAGCATCACCCCAACAAAAGCCGAAGATGGAAGTTATGAAAAACCTCAAATAACCAGTGTTTACGCATATTATTATAAAAATGATGCGGGTGAACTTGTTGCCTACACTAATGATGAAATTATTGAAAAGGCAATGATAACTCTTGCCCCAGAGGGTGTTTCTCTTGGCTTTGTTTATTCAAACTATGCTCAAAGATACGGCTTTTTTGAATCAATTTTAAAGGCATGGCCATTTAGTTTCTACATTTGCGGAGTTATGCTTTCAGCACTTGCAGGAATTTTCACAGGCGCAACGCAATTAAAAGACCTTGGCGGAACGGTTACTGCAATTGGTCAAATTGCCGAAGTTTCACAAATGGGCTTTACGCAATTTTTAATGTTGTTCCCATTGCTATCGTTAAACCTTGCACTCTTTAACATTTTGCCAATACCAGCACTTGATGGTGCAAGGGCGGTGTTTATATTAATTGAAATGATATTTAGAAAACCTGTTCCAAGGAAAATTGAGGGGTATATTCACATGGTTGGGCTGATACTGTTGTTTGCTTTGGTAATTTTCCTTGATGTTTATCATTTCTTCTTTGTTTGATTTAACTGGCCCTAAATGTTTAGGGTCGGTTTTTACTTAAGAGGTTAGATATGGAGATAGATGAAATTACACAAAAGTTAAATGAGTTTACAAATAATGAGTTTGGGTTTGTTTTAAGGTCAGCAAAACTGCACACAAACAATTCGTGCGTTATTGAGTTTGGATACAATGATGGTTCAATTTTAAATAAGCAAAAAAGGCAAGAGTGTCAAATTTTTTTAATGAAACTATTGCCAGAGGGCTTTATTTATGAAATTAAATTTGTTAAAAACTATATAACAGAAGAAACAATAAAAACTGAAATTAAAGAAATAATTAAAAACAATTTTCCTGCTTTGGTTTATGACTTTTTAAAGATTGACACAACCAGTTCACCAATCATAGTTCAGTTAAAAATTGGGCAGAAGGTTGAGGGTTATGCCAAGTTAAAAAATGTTTCAGGCTTTATAAATGAAAAGTTAAAAGAAACATGTTTAGTTGATTTTGAAACTGAACTTATTGTTGACGAAAGTTTAGATGATGTTGTTGAAGTTGCAAATGAAGATTTTGAAATTGAGCCACTACAAATAAAAACTATTGATGTTAAAGAAATTAGCCCACTTTGTGGTGATGTGGTTAGTGGTCCTGCTTGTTACATTAGAGACCAAAAAGAGCCATCAACTTTGCCTGTAACACTGTGTGGGAAAATTAAGTTTTTAAAATCTAAGGAATATAAAAAGAAAACCAATAATGAAACATTAAATAACGCCGAAAAAACAAATGCTGAAACCGAGCAAAACAATTCAACTGCAAGCGAAGAGGAACCTAAAAAAGAAGAATATGTAAAAAAGTTTTATAAGTTTGTTTTGCAAGATTTCACGGGGGAAATTAACTGCATTTATTTTGCAAATAAATCAACACAGCAAAATGCTGAAAAACTTGCTGATGGCAGTGAAATTATTGCCACTGGAACCCTTGAGGAAGACAAGTTTTCTAATGGTTTAAGTTTTAAAATAAAAAACATAAGTTTGTGTGTGTTGCCTGAAAATTTTGTTGAACCAGTGGTTTACAAGCCCGAACCCGAGCATTATAAATATGTTTTTCCTGAGCCATATGTTTCAAAAGAGCAAGTTGATTTGTTTTCAGTTTTAAGCCAAACACAAGAAGAAATTGCTCCCTATCTGGCAAGCCATGATGTTGTTGTTTTTGACTTTGAAACAACAGGTTTAAGTGCCACTGATTGCAAAATTATTGAAATTGGGGCAGTTAAAATTCATGGTGGAAAAATAACCGAGCAATTTGAAACCTTTGTGAACCCAGAAGAGCATATTGACGAAGAAAGCACCAAAATTCATGGTATTGTTGACAGTGATGTTGCAGATGCTCCAACATATCCTCATGCTTTGCAAGATTTTTACAAGTTCACAAGAAATTCAACTCTTGTTGCCTATAACATTGCGTTTGACTTCAGTTTTTTAAGTCTTTATGGTTCAAAGGCGGGGTATAACTTTAATGATAACCCTCAAATTGATGCCCTAAAACTTGCAGTTGCTAATGTTAAAGGAGTTAAAAATTATAAACTGAAAACCATTGCAGACCATCTTGGCGTGCTTCTTGATAACGCTCACAGGGCAGTTTATGATGCTATTGCAACGGCTGAGGTGTTTATTAAACTTGCAAAGTATATTAACTAACAAAAAATCGCTTAATTTATTGTTATATTAAAAAACGCCACTGACAACTCAGTGGTGTTACAAATGAACAATATGTTTAATATATGCTTTATTTTTGTGTTTTGTTGTAATAACTATTTTTCTAGTCCTAAAAGAAAATCGGTTGACACTTTGAAATAATTAGCCAATTTTATTATATTAGTTAATGTTGGCTCAGTTTTTCCTGTTTCATAATAACTTATCAGCCCAATGCTTATTTGAAGGTCGCACGCTAACTGCCTTTGGCTAATTCCTTTTTCCATTCTCAGGGTTTTTAAAATTTCAGGGAATTTCATATTTTTAGTTTACACGATAAAGTAAAACCAATTCTTTATGCTCAATATTTTGAGCACAATTATTGTTATTACTTGACAGTTTTATGTTTAATATGCTATATTAAAATGCAGATTAAAATATTTGGGGGATTTTATGAACATTAAAGGGGTTTTAGCATTTGTTGGCAGTTTTGTGTTTGTTATTGGCTTAACATTGCTTATTTTGTTTACAACAGGCGTAATTTCAACTGAACAGCCAACAATTGTTTGTGCTGAGCACACTTTTTCAATTTGGGTTGAAGATAATCCTGCAACCTGTGAAGAGTTAGGCAGGTATCACCGAACTTGCACAGTGTGCAGTTATGTTGAGCACAGAACAATGCCCAAATTAAACCATGAAGCAGATAGTTGGGTTGTTACAACCCCTGCAACCTGCACTCAAACTGGTGTTGAAAGTGCTGTTTGTTCAATGTGCAATAAAACTGTAACAAGGCAAATTAGTGCCCTTGGGCATGATTTTGAAACGAATTTCACAGTTGACCAACCTTCAACTTGCACAACACAAGGAAGCAGGTCAAGACATTGTTCAAGGTGCGATGCTAAAACACAGGTTGAGGCAATTCCACTTGCCGAACATGATTATGGCGAACTTACACTTGTGCATGAAGCCACTTGCACCTTGCCTGAGACCTGGCAGCGTGAATGTTCTGCGTGTCATAACATTGAAGAACAAGATGTTAAACCACCGCTTGGGCATTTGGTTGACACCAGTGTTTTTGTTACAGATTTTGAAGAAACTTGCACAACTGATGGGCAAAAGTCGAACCATTGCACAAGAGATGGATGTGACTATATTGAAAACATTCAAATTATTCCTGCCTCACATTTGTTTGAAGAAACTTTCACAACTGATCTTGAACCAACCTGCACCACACAGGGAAGTATGTCAAGGCATTGTTCAAGATGCACCGCAACAACTGATGTTACCCCAATTAATGAACTTGGGCATGATTATGGAGATTTTGTTGAAACAATTCCTGCAACCTGCACACAAAATGGTGAGCAAACAAGAACTTGTCAGCGTTCAGGGTGTGGACATGAGGAAACCCAACCAGTCACTGCCTTAGGGCATGATTTTGAAGATGAATTTACAATTGATGTTCCTGCAACTTGCATTGATAATGGCTCTAAATCTCGTCATTGCACAAGATGTTCTGAAACAACCGAACAAACAGTGATTGCTGCCACTGGTGAGCATTCATATGGCGAATGGCAAGATGTTACCCCTGCAACTTGCACACAAACTGGTGAAGAAAAACAAACATGTTCAAGATGTCATGATGAACAAACAAGACTAATTAACGCCTTGGGGCATAATTACAGTTCAACCTTCACAACTGACCTTGAACCAACCTGCACAACTGCAGGAAGCAAATCAAAACATTGTTCAAGGTGCGATGCCAAAACTGAAGTAACACAAATTGACGCCCTTGGCCATGAATTTGAAATAGAAATTGAAGATGAAGACACAAAACCTGCAACTTGCGAAGAAGCAGGCATAGGCAAACGCAAGTGTTCAAGGTGTGATGAAACACAAGAATATTCAATTGCTGCACTGGGGCATGTGCGTGATTTTTCTCAAGGTTTATTAGAAAATCCTGCAACTTGCACAGAGCCTGGGTGGACATATTATGTTTGCCAAAGACCTGGTTGTTGGGCACATGTTAAAGTTGATGACCTTCCTGCTCATGGGCATGAAAGTGGTGGAAAAGAAATAATAATTCAACCAACTTGCACAGAAGGGGGTAGATACTATTATAATTGTATTAATTGTGGGGAAGAGATTACAATTTCTACTACAGGTCCAACTGGTCATAAGTGGGATCATACAGGTTTTCTTCAAGATGGATGTATTAGTACCAATTATTATGAGTGTTCTGTGTGCCATGAAACAAAAACTGAGCAATCAGGCGAACATAATTGGGTTTCAATTGGGCAAAATCATGAAAAATGCACCATTTGTGGTCAAGAACGCGGACAAGTTTAAAAAAATATGATAAAATGCTTGCAATGTGGGCATAATTAGGATATAATAAAATTGTTATTATGCTTTGCTTTGGGAGAGACAAACAGTCTCTCCTAAATTTTTGAAAAAGTGAAGGAGTGAATGCATGAAAGAAAATATTGCAAATAAGGTTAAAGAATTTTTAACGCCTGTTATTGAAAACTTGGGTTATGATGTTGTTGATGTTGAGTTTGTAAAGAAAAATGATGGAAACAACTTAACGGTGTTTATTGATAAAAAGGGCGGGATTAGCCTTGATGATTGCGTTTTGGTGCATGAGGCAATTGATGCTCCGCTTGATGAACTTGACCCAACACAAGGAGAGCATTACATTTTGAATGTTTCTTCACCAGGGCTTGACAGACCAATTAAAACAGATGAAGACCTTAAAAGAAACCTTGGGGAGCATCTTGAAGCAAGCACTTATGCAAAAATTGGAACAAGAAAGCATTTTGATGGAATTTTATCAGACTTTAACGAAACAGAGATAACATTGGTTGTGGATAACAAGCCACTTACAATTGCAAGAGATAATATTTCAAAATTAAACAAATATATTGATTTTTAAGGAGAGAAACAGTGGTAAACAAAGATTTTTTTCTAGCACTTGATGAACTAGAAGCACAAAAAGGAATTAAAAAGGAGTTTTTTATTGAAACTCTTGAGGCAGCACTTGTTGCGGCATATAAGAAAAATTTTGGTGAAGCAAAAAGCGTTGAGGTTAAACTTAACCCTGAAAAAAACACAATTAAAGTTATTGCTTACAAAACTATTGCTAGTGAAGTTACTGACCCTGACACTCAAATTTCACTTCAAGAAGCACAGAAGATTAAAAAGGGCGCTAAGGTTGGTGACACAATAAGTGAAGAAATAACCCCTAAAGATTTTGGAAGAATTGCAGCGGGCACCGCAAAACAGGTTATTATTCAAAAATTAAGGGAAGCCGAAAGAAGCATTGCATTTGGTGCGCTTGAAGGCAAGGTTGACACTTTAATTAACGGAACAATAAGAAGGGTAGATAACGGCATTGTTTATGTTGAACTTTCAGGCACAACAATTGAAGGCGTTATGATGGAAAATGACCAAATTCCTAATGAAAAATATAACATTGGTGCGAGAATTAAGGTTTACATTAAAAAATTAAGGGAAACTGCAAGAGGGGTTCAGGCAATTGTAACAAGAAGCAACACTGGGTTTGTTAAAAAACTTTTTGAGGCTGAAGTTCCTGAAATTGCATCAGGAATTGTTGAGATTAAAAGCCTTGTTCGTGAAGCGGGTTACAGAACTAAAATTGCGATTGCAAGCAACGACCCTAATGTTGATGCGCTTGGGGCTTGTGTTGGTAACCGCGGGGTAAGAGTGAATGCAATTGTAAACGAACTTAACGGTGAAAAAGTTGATATTATCATTTGGTCAGAAGACCCATTTGAATATATTGCGCGCGCACTCAGCCCAGCAAAAGTTATCAGCGTTGAAATTGATGAAGTTTTAAAAACATCAAAGGTTGTTGTTCCTGATGATAAGTTGTCTCTTGCAATTGGCAAAAATGGTCAAAATGTTAGGCTTGCAGCAAAACTTACCAATTGGAAAATTGATGTTAAAAGTGAAAGTGCCAGCAAGGAAAGTGAACAGGGTGAAAACCAAACTGAAATTTCAACTGATGTTAGTGATGCAGATTCACTTTTTGTTGACCTTGATGATTAAGGAGATAAAATGAAACCAGAAAAAAAATCGCCACAAAGAATGTGTGTTGCGTGCAGGCAAATGAAAGATAAATCAAGTTTAATAAGGTTTGTTAAAACTGCTGATGGTTCGGTTGTGCTTGATAAAACCAACAAACTTGCAGGCAGAGGTGCTTATGTTTGCAATGATAACACTTGCATTTTAAAGGCCATTAAAACAAAGGCGTTGAACAGGGCGTTTAGCACAAACATTGCTGATGAGGTTTACTTAAACTTAAAGGAGAATATTGTTGAATAAAAAGAAGATAGAAACCTTTATTAACCTTTCAAAAAAAAGTGGCTCATGCGTTTTTGGGGTTGACAATATTTTGAAAAACAAAAACATAAAACTTATTATTGTTTCAAGCGATTTATCTTCAAATTCAAAAAACAAATTGTTTGCTAAATTTGGTGATGATAAAATTGTTGAAACCAGCGAAGAGTTTGAGGGTGTTTTAAGCCAAAACATTAAGGCTTTTGCAATAACCAATGCCGAACTTGCAAATACAATAAAGCAAAATTTATAACAAAAGGGTTCTCGGGGGTAAAAAATTGAGTAATTTAGAAAATAAAGAAAAAATGTCACTTAGTAATATTAAAACAGTTCAGGAGCATTTGAAAAATAACGATGTTCCAAGTTTTATTGCAAACATTAAAAGAGCAAGGGCAAGGTTAGAGCAAGTGCTTGGTTCTTTGCGTGCACAACAAAAATCATTGCAAGAAAAAGAATTTCAAGCAATTAGCGAAAAAGTTAATGAAACCGCCAAGAAAGGAACTTTGCAACCAAAGCAAAAGCAACAAACTGAGCAAAAGCCAGAAAAACCTGCACAAAACGGAAAAACTCAAACAAGAGTGTTTTCAAACAAGCAAGAGCAAAAGCCTTTTGTGGCAAAACAAAAAGGGCAAAATTCTTTTGGAACTGGTGCACAGAAATTTCAAAATAAACAAGGGGCAAAGCCTGTTAGTGTGCAAAAACCTAAACCTGCTGGTGGTTTAAAAATAAGGCCAACTGAAACATTTGATGCCTCAACATTAGTTAAAAAAGATATTAGCCATTCACCTAAAAAGAAAACTTTTGAGCATGTTGAAGATAAAAAATCAATGAATAAAAAAGCGCTTGTTATGCGTGGTTATGTTGAAGACGCTTCTCTTATTGATGAAGATTATGTTGGGTCAAAACGCAAATCTAAAAAAACCAAAGAGCAAACAAAAGTTGTTGCCCCTAAAATTGACCATGCTGTTATAACAACAGATAATTTAACAGTTAAACTTCTTGCCGAAAAAATTGGAAGACCAGTTAGTGAAATTATGAGCAAGTTCTTAATGCTTGGAATGATTGTAAACATTAACAGCAATATTGATTTTGATTCTGCCGAACTTATTGCAAATGAACTGGGCGTAACGCTTGAAAAGAAGCATGAAAAAACCTTTGAAGAACAAATGGCTGAACTTCACAATGCAAGCAATGAAAAGGAAGAAGATTTGAAAAGGCGTCCACCAGTTATAACTGTTATGGGGCATGTTGACCATGGTAAAACTTCATTGCTTGACAGAATTAGAAAAACCAATGTTTCGGCTGGTGAGGCTGGTGGAATAACCCAACACATTGGGGCTTACACAATTAAGGTTAACAACCAAACCATTACCTTTATTGACACCCCAGGGCATGCGGCTTTTGCTGCCATGAGAAAAAGAGGGGCAAACTTAACTGACATTGCAATTTTGGTGGTTGCGGCAGATGATGGGGTTATGCCACAAACCATTGAAGCAATAAATTACATTAAAGAAGCAAAGGTGCCAATGATTGTTGCAATCAACAAAATTGATGTTCCAACTGCTAATGTTGAAAGAATTAAACAGCAGTTAACTGAACATGGTGTTGTTCCTGAAGAATGGGGCGGAGACGCAATTATGATTCCTATTTCTGCAAAAACAGGCGAAAACATAGACAAACTTTTAGAAATGATTTTGTTTGTGGCAGAATATTTAAATTTAAAAGCCAACCCTAACAGGCAAGCAAGTGGCTCAATAATTGAAGCAAAACTTGACAAAGGCAAAGGTTCAGTTGCAACTGTTCTTGTTCAAAATGGCACGCTTAAAGTTGGCGATTATGTTATTGCGGGAACCTGTTCAGGAAAGGTGCGTGCAATGGTTGATGACAAAGGCGTTCAAATTAAAAGTGCAGGGCCATCAATTCCTGTTTCAATTTTGGGGCTTGCAGGTGTTCCAAATGCAGGCGATTCGTTGTTTGTTGTTGATGAAAAGTTAAGCAAACAAGTGCTTGCTGAAAGAATTGAGAAGGAAAGAATGGGGCTAATTAAAAAGGCTGACATTTCGGTTGATGCCTTGATGGATAAAATTACTGAAAGCAATTTTAAAGACTATAATGTTATAATTAAAGGTGATGTTGCGGGCTCAGTTGAAGCGCTTAAACAAATTCTTGGCGACATTGCTAATGAAGAAGTTAAAGTTAGATGCATTCATGGTGGTGTTGGGGCTATTAATGAAAATGATGTTATGCTTGCCCAAGCGTCAAATGCTGTTATAATTGGGTTTAATGTAAAACCAGATTTCAAGGCAAAACTTCTTGCTGAAAAATACAAAGTTGAAATAAAATTCTTTAAAATTATTTATGAAGCAACAGACTTTGTAACCAGTGAAATTGAAAAGTTAAAAACCCCTAAGTTTAGGGAAGTTGTTACAGGGCATGCTGAAATAAGGCAATTGTTTAAAGCAAGCAAGGTTGGGATGATTGCAGGTTCACATATGATTGATGGAAAAATAACCAAGCAAAGCAAGGTTAGAATTTTTAGGAAAGATAAACTTGTTTTTGAAGGCAATGTTAACTCACTGCAAAGAGAGAAGAATGAAGTTAAAGAAGTTCTTTCAGGTTTTGATTTTGGTGTTACATTTGAAAACTTTTCTGCAATTGAAGTTGGAGATGTGATTGAGGCATATTCACTTGAAAGAATTTAAAGGAGCAAATAATGGCAAAAAATGTTAGACTTGCAAAAATTAATTCTGAAATTCAAAAAGAAATAAGCAATATCATTTCAGAAAAATTAAATAACCCTGAACTTGAAAATATTATCATTACAATTTCAAGTGTTGACACATCTGCTGACCTTTATGTTGCAAAAGTTTATGTTAGCATTTTGGGTGATAAGAATAAGAAAGACAGAGTTATGGCAATTTTAGACAATGCAAAGGGCTTTATCAGGCATGAACTTGCAAGTGGTGTTAAGTTGCGTGTTGTGCCAGATTTGGTGTTTTTGTTAGACAATTCACAAGATTATAGTGACAACATTAACAAACTTTTAAAGCAAATAAACAAGGGGAAATAAATGCAAGAAAACATTTTAAAACACATAGACAGTGCAAAGAAGATTACCATTTTTTCACACATTAATGTTGATGGTGATGGTGTGGGGTCGGCTCTTGCACTGTTTTGTTATTGTAAAAACTTAGGAAAGGAAGTGTGCGTAAGCATTGACAGTGTGCTTCCAGCAAATCTTATGTGGTTGCCTGACATTGGGGCAATTAACAATAATTGTTTTTATAGTGGTGATTTAGCACTTGTTGCTGATTGTAATGATAAAGACAGAATTGGAAGCAAAAAATTTAAACTTTCTAAATTTAATAAGGTAATGCAGATTGACCATCATCAAGATAATAAAATGTTTGCAGACTACAATTATGTTATAAAACAATATTCTTCAACCTGTGAGGTTATTCTTGATTTAATGGTTCAGGCTAATAAAAGCATAACACCTGAAATTGCTTTAAACTTGCTTGTTGGAATTTTAACTGACACAGGAAACCTTTCATATAACACCACAACTTCAAACACATTAAGAAAGGTGGCAGATTTACTTGATAAATCTAACCTTTCAATAAGTTATTTAACTGAAAGGTTATTTTCAAGTAATTCAATGAACATTTTTAAGTTAAAAAAGATTATTTACCCTAAGGTTAAATTTTTCAATAATGATGAATTTGCCTTAATTCCAGTAAGTCTTGAAGATTTAAAGCAGTGCAATGTTGATTTGGCTGACACAAAGTCTTTAATTGAAATTGGGCTGTCAATACAAAGTGTTAAGGTTCTTGTTATGATAACAGAGGCAGAACAAGGAGTTTGTTATGTTTCTTTTAGGTCAAAAGGGCAAATTGATTGCAGTAAGTTTGCAGAGGTGTTTGGTGGTGGCGGGCATGTAAATGCGTCAGGTTGCAGAATTTATGATAATTTAGAAACTGTTATAAATAAAATAAAAAAAGTGGTGAATTTTTAATGATTGGTTTTTTAAATGTTTGTAAACCAAAGGGCATGACATCTAGCAGGGTTGTTTCAAAAATAAAAAGGCTAACACATTGCAAAGTTGGGCATTTAGGAACTCTTGACCCGCTTGCAAGTGGGGTTTTGCCCATTGCTGTTGGAAAGGCAACAAGACTGTTTCAGTATTTTTTAAATAAAGACAAAGTGTATATTGCAAAGGCCAAATTTGGGTATGAAACTGATACTCTTGATTTGGCAGGTAGTGTTATAAAAACATCACAAATAATCCCTTCAAAGGCTGAAATTGAAAGTGTTGTTAGTGAACTTGTTAAAGTTCAAATGCAACTTCCACCATTGTTTTCTGCAAAAAAAGTAAATGGAATAAGGGCATATGAACTTGCAAGGCAGGGTAAAATGTTCAATTTAAACCCGAAACAAATTGAAATTTATGATATGAAACTTTTAAGTTATGATAATAATGAAGCAGAGTTCTACATTCATTGCACCGCAGGAACTTATGTTAGAAGCATTGTAAGAGATGTTGCACTTAGCCTTAACACTTGTGCAACAACAACTTCAATTTTAAGAATAAAGTCAGGTGTTTTTGATATTGAGCACAGTGTGGATTTAAACCAGTTAAATGAAGATAATATTTCAAATTTCATTGAACCTGTTGAAAATGCATTAAAAGGTTTAAAGGTTATAACTGTTTCAAAAAAAGATGAAGAAGATTTAAAAAGTGGCAAAATGGTGTTTTTAAAAAATGCGGTTGATGGAGAACTTCTAGTTAAAACTTCGGGCGGAAAAGTTTTGGGAATTTGTCAAGCATTTAACCATTACCTAAAAATAAAAACATACTTACTTGAAGATTAAGGAGAGAATATAAATGGTTGAATTTGGGCCATCAGGCAGATGTGAATATATGGAAGAATTAGGCATTGACATTTTAAAAGTGCCTAAATTTTTAAGAGAACTTGGGCTAACAACATTTGAGTATCCTTTCACACATGGTGTAAATATTAGCGAAAGTAAGGCAAAAATTATTGGTGAAGAGTTCAAAAAATATAACATAAGTCTTAGTGCCCACGCACCTTATTACATTAACCTTGCCACACCTGATGACATTCAGGCAGAAAAAAGTTATGGTTATATTATTGCGTCAATAAAAATGATGAAAATAATGGGGGCTGACAGATTGGTTTTTCACCCAGGAAGTTTAACAAAACAAACAAGAGAGGAAGCGTTAAACAACACAAAAAAACATTTAGTTGAACTGGTTGAAATTTTAAAACATGAAAATCTTTTAGAAGGCATTTTTCTGTGCCCTGAAACAATGGGAAAACATGGGCAAATTGGCACAGTTGAAGAGGTGGCAGATTTTTGCACAATTGATGAGCATTTAATGCCAGCGCTTGATTTTGGGCATATTAATGCTTTCACTCTTGGTGGCATCAAAGATGTTATCGATTATGAAAATATTTTTAAAACTTTAATGGAAAAACTTGGTCAACGGGGCAAAACAATTCACTCGCACTTTTCAAGAATAAAGTTTGGGGATAAGGGCGAACTTACTCATTTAAACTTTGATTCACCTTTGGAATTTGGACCAGATTATAAAAAGTTAAACATTGCGCTAAAAAATTTGGGAATAAACGGCAGAATTATTTGTGAATCAAAAGGGCATCAAACGAAAGATGCGCTTATGATGTTTGAAGATTATAAAAAAGTTTAAGTTTGTTTATTAAACACTTCCCAAATGGCAAAAAGTGTGGTATAATATAAAAGATAAATGTAAATTAATTGGAGGATTTATGATAACAGCAGGAGATTTAAGAAAAGGCGTAACTTTTGAACTTGACGGCAAAATTTATATTGTGGTTGACTTTCTTCATGTAAAACCAGGCAAAGGTGCCGCTTTTGTTAGAACAAAATTAAAAAATATTGTAACTGGTCAAGTTATTGAAAAAACTTTTAACCCAGTTGAAAAGTTTGAGAAGGCTCATATTGAAAGAAAAGAAATGACTTATCTTTATAACGATGGTAATTTGTATTACTTTATGGATACTAATACATATGAACAAGTTCCATTAAACTATGACCAAGTTGAAGATGCATTAAAATATATAACTGAAAATATGCAAGCAACTGTTCAATTTTATAAAGGTGAAGCGTTCAGTGTTGAACCACCAAACTTTGTTGAATTAACAATAACTGAGTGTGAACCGGGCATTCAGGGAGACACAAGCAAGGCAGGTAACAAGCCAGCAACTCTTGAAACTGGTTTGGTTATTCAAGTTCCATTGTTTGTTAACAATGGTGAAAAAATTAGAATTGACACCCGAACTGGAACTTATATGTCAAGAGTTTAATTGTTATAACTTAATAACTATTTGATTATTTTTAAACACCTTAATGGTGTTTTTTTGTTTTATCAAATTATTTAGCATTAAAAGTTTATTTTTTGCCAAATTTTGCAGTGATAAAAATTTTTTAAGTTTCATTTTATCTGAATTAAAAAAATACAATTAAACAAGAGGCTTATAAGGTGATAAAAGACTTACTTTCAACATTTTTATTTGAGGCAATTTCTTCAACTTTTAATTTAAATTTTGTGTATGAAATTCGGCTAAGAAATAATTGTCCTGTTGTTGTTAATTTTGCGGGGAAAACTTATGTTGTTTTAGATAAAACTTCAAAACAGGCATTAATTTGCACAAAAAAAGATATTACGCATTGTCTGTCGGTTGCAACGGAAAACTCTTTGTATGCTTTTAATAATCAAATAAAGCAGGGGTTTATTACCTGCAAAGATGGGTTAAGGCTAGGGCTTGCAGGCGAACATGTTTTAAATAAAGATAACCAGCCCGAAACATTAAAGAACATCAACTCAATTAACATAAGAATTCCGCATCAAATAAAAAATTGTGCTCATCTTGCGTTAACCTTTATGCTTGATGGAGGTTTAAAAAATACCTTAATAATAGCCCCACCAGGTGCTGGCAAAACAACTTTTTTAAGAGATATTGCCTATTCACTTTCAAAAGTTAATTCTACTAAAATTCTGAATGTTTTAATTGTTGATGAAAGGTTTGAAATTGCAAATGCCTATAACGGAACCCCAACACTTGATGTTGGGAATTTTGCAGATGTTATCAGCGGAACAACCAAGGAATATGCTTTTTGCCAAGGCATACGAACGCTTAAACCTGATGTTATAATCTGTGATGAACTTATTTCAAAAGCAGATGCATTTGCAGCCAAAAATGCAATTAAGTCAGGTGTTAGGGTTGTTGCAACAATTCATGGTGAAAATGTGAAATCAGTTTTAAATAAAAGCGAATTTGCGTTTATGATTGAAGAAAAATTGTTTGAAAGGATTATTGTGTTATCTAACCGAAATGGGCCTGGAACTTATGAAAATATTTTAAATGAAAATTTAAAGCCGATTTATCAGGCTTGTTGAGGAAAATGTTATGATTTTTGTGTGTGCTGGCATTGTGATTCTTTCAGGTTTATGTGGATATTTTTATTCAAACAGGTATGTAAGCAAGGTTAAGTTTTGTAACGACCTGATTGATTTTTGCCATTTTCTTGAAGTAAATATAAATTTTAGTCAAGATAAATTGCCACAGTTGTTTAATTCTTTTTGCCAAAATAAAAAATCACATTTAATTGAACTTCTTAAATCTTTCAGTAACATAAAATTTAAAACATCAAATTTTACTGCATTGAAAAGAAATGACTTACTTTTTCCTGAATTTATTAGTGAGCAATTTAAAATTGAAATTTACAATTTTCTTAATGGTTTAGGAAATGTTGATGCAACAAGTCAAATAACTTCAATTAAAAACTATATCGAAAAATTTAAAATTGAACAAAAAAAATCCCAGGAAGAAAAAAACAAAAATGCAACTCTTGCTTATAAACTTTCAATTGGGTTTGGACTGATTTTAGCAATAATAATTTTTTAGAGGTGTGTTATGGGAATTGAAATAATATTTAAAATTGCGGCAATTGGAATTTTAACAGCGGTAATAAGTCAAATTTTAAATCATTCAGGAAAAAGCGAAATTGCAACACTGGCAACTCTTGCAGGGCTTGTTATTGTTCTTGTGATGGTTCTTGGAATGGTTAGTGATTTGTTTGAAACCATAAAAAGTATGTTTTATCTTTATTAACAATTAAGGAGAATGACTATGCTGTTTAAAATTTTAGGCACGGGGCTTGTAACAGTTGTTCTTTACATTACAATAAAACAATATAAGCCAGAACTTGCACTTTTAGTTAGCATAGCAGGTGGGCTTATAATTTCTTTAATGCTTATTAGTGAAGTTGAAATTATTATTGATGAATTCGTGGGTTTTGGTGAAATTAGTGGTTTAGGAACAAGCATAACAACACCCATTGTAAAAGTTTTAGGCGTGGGCTACATAACCGAATTTTGTGGGGAGATTGCCGAAGACAGCGGAAATAAATTGCTTGCCAATAAAATTTTACTGGGTGGGAAAATATCCATTTTAATTCTTGCTTTGCCTGTTATCAGACTTTTAATTACAACAATAATGAGTATTTTATGATAAAAAGAAATTTTGCAAAATTAAAAAGTAGAACTGAAAATATTGGCATAAAATTGCAAATTATATACAAAAATGCAGTTATTTTATGTCTTATTTTAATGTTTGTTGCTGTTTCATTTCTATTTCAATTCAATGCATCAAACTCATATTTTGCAAGTGGCAATGTTTGTGCAGATGCTTTTAATTTTAGTTCTGCATTAAATGGCAACGATTACATTATGCAAAATAAAAATGTGAAACTGGTGACCAATGCTGAGGGTGATGAAGGGGTTTTGGGAGAGAGTGATGATGAAATTTCAGACAACAGTGATATTGAACAAGAATTGTCTAATCAAGTGCAGGAAGATTTAAACAACATTGATTTTAGCGAACTTGAAGTTGTGTTAAATGAAATTGTTACAAATTCTTCAGTTTCAATTTTTGAAGATTTGTCTTTTAGCGAACTTGTAACTCAAATAATATCTGGCAATTTTGTTGCAGATTTTGGAAGCATTATTAATGGCATTTGGCAAGGAGTTGTTGAGGGGTTTAAAACATCATTTGTTCCTTTATTAATTGTGATTGTTATAACGCTTTTATATGTGCTTTATTCAACCCTTGTGCCTGGGCGAGGTGGAGAAAGTGTTAAAGGTGTAATCAGGCTTATTTGTTTGGGGGCAATTGTTGTTATTTTAGTTGGGCTTGGGGGCAAAGTGATAACTGATTGTGGCAAGGTTATCTCTTCAATGCAAACACAAATGAATGCTGTTTTCCCAATTTTGCTTACCCTTATGACAACCATTGGTGGGATGGTTTCAGTTAAAGCATATCAGCCGACTGTTTTGTTTTTGTCAAACACAATTAGTAATATTTTTTCAACTATTTTATTGCCTGTGTTTACCTGTGTTTTGCTTATAAGTGTGGTTAATAATTTTTCAAGTAAAAGAAATTTATCAAAACTTCAAGGTTTTTTAAAGTCATTTTTTAAATGGGTAATTGGAAGCATTTTTGCTATTTACATGAGCATTTTAAGTTTTCAAGGAATTACTGCGGGGTCGTCTGATGGAATTAGCATAAAAGCCACTAAATATGCTTTAAAAAATTACATTCCATATTTAGGTGGGTATGTTAGTGATGGTTTTGAACTTGTGAAAGCATCAGGAATTTTAATAAAAAATTCGGTTGGGTTTGCGGCGCTTTTGCTTATGCTCGCATCAGTTATAGCACCAATCATAACAATTGCAGTTTTTTCATTAACATTAAAACTTGTTGCGGGAATTATTGAACCCTTGGGCGATGATAAGGTTTGTGGTTTCATTGAAAATTTTGCAAGTTGTTTTAAAATGCTTTCAGCAATTGTTATTGGAATTGCACTTATGTATTTTTTAACTCTGCTGATGATGATTTGCACTGTGAATGTTATTTAGGAGAATTGATGTGACGGAATACATTATGTTAATTTTAGGTTGTGTTGTTTGCGAAACCATGGTTGACATTATTTTGCCAAGTGGAAGAATGCAAAGTTTTGTCAAATCTATTGTTGGGGTGTTTATTTTTGCAGTGCTTCTTATGCCAATTTTAAATTTAATTAAACAAATTTAATTCTGCAAATTTAAATCTATGAATAAAAACTTTTTACATAAAATTACAAATTATAACAAAATCTGCAAATTATTAAGTATCTATAATGACATATATAAAATCAAAAACAAATATTATTTAACAAGGAGAAATGCAATAAAATGAGTGAAGAAAAAAAGAAATTCAGTTTTATGAAATTGCTTTTTCCAAATAAAAACAAAGATGGAGAAAAGGGTGAGCAAAACAGTTCATCATCAAAGTTTAACAAAAAAATTGCTTTGTGTGTTGCGGGAATTTTGTGTTTTGTTGTAATTGGCATTTTTATTAGCAGTTTTTCAAGTGGCAAAAAAACTGAAAGCGCGTCATCTTCACAAGAGCTAGCAGTAACAGGGCAAGACTATGTTTTATACATGGAAGAACGCCTAAGCAAAATTATCAATTCAATTAAAGGCATAAGTAATGCTAAGGTGTTTTTAAATGTTGATTCAAGCCCAAAAATAACTTATGCAGAAGATAAAACTGAAACTGAAAATAATGGGAATAAAACTGTTACAACAAGCATAGTGTTTAATAAAGATGGAACAGTTACAACTCCTGTTGTTGTGGTTACAACTTATCCAGAAATTGTTGGGCTGTTAATTGTTGCAAATGGTGCAGGAGATGTTAAAACTCAGTTAATGCTTTCTGATACCATAAGTGCAGTTCTAGGCATACCATCAAGCAGAATACAAATTTTAGAGGGGAGATAAATTATGAAGATTTTATTTTTCAAGGAGGGAAAATCAATGCTTAGCAAAAAGAAAAAAATTTTTATTTTATTAGGTATGGCAGTTTTGCTTGTTGTTACAGGCTATTTAAATGTTGCTTTAAACAATAACGCAAACCAAACATTAAGTAATCAAAACACAACAGCAGATTTTTTTGCCACTTACAGAGATGACAGAACATACACAAGAAATCTTGAACTTGAATATCTTGACGCAATAATTACAAGTGCTTCAAGCACCAGTGATTATGTTGCAACTGCAACAAGCAAAAAACTTGCACTTGTGGCTCAAATGGAAAAAGAGTTAATTTTAGAGGGCTTGATTGCTGCTGCGGGGTATGAAGATGCAATTGTAACTGCCTCAGACGACAATTTAAATGTTATGGTTAAAACTAATGGATTTACGGCAGATGATGCTTCAAAAATATTATCTCTTGTTGTTGATGAAGCCGAGGTTCCTGCAACAAACATTAAAATAATACCCGTTGCTTAATTAACTTATTTGTTTGATATTTAACCCTAGTTGTCATTTAATGCATTATTGCTTTTTTAAGGGACAGTTAACTTAATAACTTAAAAAAAACAGTTAACTGGTTAACAATAAATTGCTTGTCCAAAACTAATCAATCAATAATAACAAATTAAAATGCTGTTGCTGATTATGAAAATAAAGTTAAAGAAAAATCTCAACTTGTTTTGAGATTTTTTTATGAGATTTTTTGTGCGTTTTTCTTATGTAATTTTTAT
>CAJKVX010000009.1 GCA_905203455.1 uncultured Eubacteriales bacterium | reverse complement strand
CTCCGTTTTACTATTTATTTAAAGAAGATTTAAAACTGATAGATAAGGCAATAAATGATGGATGTGGTGTTGATGCACCAGGAAGTTTTATTGGGTGGTTAGCAACAAATTCAACTTTGTTTGCTAAAAAAATGACTGGCAAAAGATTTGATATAGGGGATATACATAGTTATAATAAAGTGAAAGAAGAATTTGAAGGTTTTGAGAAGTAGAAAAAGGTAGGGTGAATTATGGAAAAATTGCAGTTAAATAATAAAACTATTTTAATAACAGGTGTTGCTGGGTTTATTGGTGCCTTTCTTGCACAAAGATTAATTAAAGATGTTAAAGAATGCAAGATAATTGGTGTTGATAACTTGTGTGATTATTATGATGTTTCTTTAAAAGAATATAGACTTAAAAAGATTCAAGAAAGTTTAAAAACTAAATCTAATGTTGATTTTAAATTCATAAAAGGTAACATTGCGGATAAGGAGTTCATAAATAAATTGTTTGGCGATTTTAAGCCTAACATTGTGGTTAATCTTGCAGCACAAGCAGGGGTAAGGTATTCAATTGACCACCCAGACGCTTACATTGAAAGTAATATTTTGGGGTTTTATAATTTACTTGAAGCATGCAGACATTTCCCTGTTGAACACTTGGTTTATGCATCATCATCATCAGTATATGGAAATAATAAAAAAATTCCTTATTCAACTCAAGATATGGTTGATAATCCAATTTCACTTTATGCAGCAACAAAAAAATCTAATGAACTGTTAGCACATGCTTATTCAAAGTTATATAACATTCCATCAACAGGGTTAAGATTTTTTACCGTTTATGGCCCCGCTGGAAGACCTGATATGGCTTATTTTGGTTTTACCAATAAACTTATCAATGGCGAAAAAATCAAGATATTTAATTATGGAAATTGTAAAAGAGACTTCACATATATTGATGATATTGTTGAAGGAATTGTCAGAATAATGCAAATTCCACCAGAAAAGTCAATTGGAGAAGATGGGTTACCAAACCCACCATATCAGTTGTTCAACATTGGTAATGGTAACCCTGAAAACTTGCTTGATTTTGTGAGTATTTTACAGCAAGAACTGGTTGCTGAAGGTGTTTTGCCTAATAGTTATGATTTTGATTCGCATAAAGAGTTGGTTCCAATGCAAATGGGAGATGTTGCAGTAACATATGCTGACACAACTGCTCTTGAAAAAGTAACGGGTTTTAAGCCAAAAACATCATTAAAACAAGGTTTAAAACAGTTTGCTAAATGGTATAAAGAATATTATAAAATTTAAATGCACAAAATGTGCATTTTTTAATTTCTTACTCGTGCTAATTAGTAAATATAGCAAAAAAGTTTGGGCATCTTGCACAAAAATTTTTGGCAGCAGGGTGCTTTTTTTGTGATTATGAAAATATAATTATGGGGCTCTTTTTATGGAATTTTCTAGCCTTTTTTGCCGATGGGTAGGTTTGTTCCTTTTTTGTTCAAAAAAATGCAAAAAACACAAGATGTATTATTTTTTTATTTCGTTTGACACAATATCTTGTGTGTGCTAAGATGTGCTTGTTACTAAATAAAGGAGACAAAACAAAATGAAAAAGATAATTAAAAGAGATGGTAGAATTGTTGATTATGACATTTCAAAAATTGAAAATGCAATTGTTAAGGCAATGATGTCACTTGGTGAAGGTGATGTTAGAGATTGCAAAAAACTTGCTAAAATTACCGAACTTGAACTGCTTGACAAATTTGAAGACAAATTGCCAACCGTTGAAGACATTCAAGACACTGTTGAAAAGGTTTTGATGAGAAATGGTTATGAAAATGTTGCAAAGTGTTACATTTTATATAGAAAGAACCATGAGAAAATTAGAAATATTGATAAAACCTTAATGAACTATAAAGATACTATTGATAAGTATCTTAACCTTGCAGACTGGAGAGTTAAAGAAAACTCAACAGTAACTTATTCAGTTGGTGGTTTAATTTTAAGCAACAGTGGGGCAATGACTGCTAATTATTGGCTTAATGATGTTTATGATGAAGAAATTGGCAATGCTCACAGAAATTGCGATATTCATATTCATGATTTGTCAATGCTTACGGGTTATTGCGCGGGGTGGTCACTTAAACAATTAATAAAAGAAGGTCTTGGCGGAATTCCTGGCAAAATTTCATCAACCCCAGCCTCACACCTTTCAACTCTTTGCAACCAAATGGTTAACTTTTTGGGAATCATGCAAAACGAGTGGGCAGGAGCACAAGCATTTTCTTCTTTTGACACTTATCTTGCTCCTTTTGTTAAAAAAGATAACTTAACATATAAAGAGGTTAAACAGTGCATTCAGTCTTTTGTTTATGGCGTTAACACCCCTTCAAGATGGGGAACCCAAGCACCGTTTACAAACATTACTCTTGACTGGGTTGTTCCAAAAGACCTTGCCGAACTTCCTGCTATTGTTGGCGGGGTTGACCAAGACTTTAAATATAAAGACTGCGTAAAAGAAATGGCAATGGTTAACAAGGCATTTATTGAAATTATGATTGAAGGCGATGCTAACGGCAGAGGCTTTCAATACCCAATTCCAACATATTCAATAACCCGTGATTTTGATTGGAGCGACACCGAAAATAACAGGCTTTTGTTTGAAATGACAACTAAATATGGCACACCATATTTTTCAAACTACATAAACAGCGACATGGAGCCAAGCGATGTTAGAAGCATGTGTTGCAGGCTTAGGCTTGATTTAAGGGAACTTAGAAAGAAATCTGGCGGATATTTTGGCAGTGGCGAAAGCACAGGGTCAATTGGTGTTGTTACCATTAACATGCCAAAAATTGCCTATCAGTCTGCAAATGAAGAAGATTTCTTCAACAGACTTGATAAACTTATGGACATTTCTGCAAGGTCTCTTAAAATTAAAAGAGACACCATTACAAAACTTCTTGATGCAGGGCTTTACCCTTACACAAAAAGATATTTAGGCAACTTTAACAACCACTTTTCAACAATTGGGCTTGTTGGAATGAACGAGGCTTGCCTTAACGCAAGTTGGTTAAGGTGCGACATGACTGACCGCAGAGCCCAAGAATTCACTAAAAAAGTTTTGAACCACATGAGAGAAAAACTTTCAGATTACCAAGAGAAATATGGCGACCTTTATAACCTTGAAGCAACTCCTGCTGAGTCAACTTCTTACAGGTTTGCAAAGCATGATAAAGAAAGGTTCCCTGACATTATTACTGCAAATGAAGGCAAAACTCCTTATTACACAAACAGTTCGCACCTTCCTGTTGGGTTCACTTCAGATATTTTTGAGGCACTTGACGTTCAAGATGACCTTCAAACTCTTTACACCTCAGGAACAGTGTTCCATGCATTTTTAGGGCAAAAACTAAGCGATTGGAAGGCAACAGCCAACCTCGTTCGCAAGATTGCTGAAAATTATAGATTGCCTTATTACACAATCAGCCCAACCTATTCAATTTGCAAGGAACATGGTTACATATCAGGTGAGGTTTATGAATGCCCTGAATGCGGTGCAAAAACAGAGGTTTACAGCCGAATTACAGGTTATTACAGACCAATTGCCAACTGGAATGATGGTAAAACCCAAGAGTTTGCTGATAGAAAAACATACGACATTGAAAATTCTCACATTGAAGGGCACAGCCACATTAAAAAGGCGCAAGAGTGTGAAGATGATGTTAAATGTAACAGCAAAGAACTTCTGCTTTTCACAACCAAAACTTGCCCTAACTGCAAAATGGCAAAAATGCTTCTTGATAAAGCCGGAATAAAATACACAGTTATTGACGCTGAGGACGACAAAGAAGTTACTCTTAAATTTGGTGTTAACAAGGCTCCAACATTGCTTGTTCCAAACAAAGGCAAGTATGAAAGGTTTGATAACGCTAGCGAAATTAATAGATATATTTCACAAAAGGCATAGTAAAAAATGGTAGATATTATTGTAATTGGGGGCGGAGTGGCAGGAATGACCTCTGCCCTTTACGCTTTAAGGCAGAATAAAAGCGTAACACTTATTGAAAAAAATGGAATTGGCGGGCAAGTGGCAGAGGCACCAAAGGTTGAAAATTTTCCAACCATTAAAAGCATAAGCGGGGCAGAACTTGCTGACAGGTTGTTTGAGCAAATTACCTTGCTTGGGGTTAATTTTGAGTTTGGCGATGTTTTGTCAGTTGAAAAAAATGGCGAAATTTTTGAAGTTAAAACCGAGTTTAATGTTTTTGAGGCAAAAAGCGTAATAATTGCAACTGGGGTTGAACACCGCAAACTTAACCTTGAAGGCGAGGAAAAGTTAATTGGGAATGGAATAAGTTATTGTGCACTTTGCGATGGTGCCTTTTACAAGGGGCAAGATGTTGTTTTGGTTGGAGATGGCAACACGGCATTGCAATATGCACTGCTTCTTGCAGGATACACCAAAAGTGTTCACATTGTTACCCTTTTTGACAGATTTTTTGGAGATGCCAGCCTTGTTGAGGCTTTGAAAACTAAACCTAACATAAAAATTACCCACAACGCAAAACTTGTTAAACTTGTTGGTAACGCAAACCTTGAAGGTTTGGTGTTTGAAGATAAAAATAAAACCCAGTTTGAAATTAAAACAAATGGATTGTTTGTTGCAATTGGTCAAGTTCCAAACAACGAAAAGTTTGCAAACCTTGCAGATTTAAACAAAGATGGATATTTTGTTGCAAATGCAGATTTATCAACAAAAACCGAAGGGTTGTTTGTGGCAGGTGATTGCAGAGAAAAAAGCGTAAGGCAATTAACCACTGCTGCAAGTGATGGGGCAATTGCTGCAACAAGTGCTTGCAATTATCTTTTTTCAAAATAATTCAATTAAAAATGTTAAACTTTGCAGAAAATTAACAAATTAAACCGTAAAACTTATATAAGCCTTACGAAAATTTGCAAAAAGCGAACAAAACAAATAAAAAAACCACACAAATTTGTGTGGTTTTTGCGTTTTTTAAGTCAACTTAGCCAATTAGTGTTTTGTTAAAATTAACAACACTTATTAATTATTGCTGGGATTAGTGATTTTTAAATTGCTAATTTGTGATTTAATTAATAACCGCGCAGTTCAACATTTTTAATTGTTTTGCGCAAAATTTCAGCAAAGATTTGTGCCTCTTGTTGGTCAACACGCGTAAGCCCTTGGGTTAAGTTTGAAGGGTGGTCAACAAAAGCCTGCAAATAAAGATTAGTTGCTCCACTAAGCCAAGTGGCAATAGCATTAACAGTTTGTTCATTGTGAAGTTGTTTTACAAGGGTTGTTCTAAATTCATAAGGCACCTTGTTTTGTTTTAAAATGTTAACGCTTTCTTTAACTTTTTCAAAATCGGCTTTTGAGCAAGCGAAGTTTGAAAGATAGCCATGGTCATCACTTTTAATGTCCATTGCAACATAGTCTATAAGGTTTTTATCAATCAGGCTTTTAAGTATATGTGGGTTTGTTCCGTTTGTGTCAAGTTTAACAAGAAAACCAAGTGCCTTAATTTTTGCAATGAATTGTGGCAAATCAGGGTAAAGGGTGGGCTCGCCACCTGAAACGCAGACGGCATCAATTGCCCCTTTGCGCTTGTTTAAAAACTCAAAAATCTCTTGTTCTTTAATCAGCCTTAGGTTTGTAAGGTTCACTAAATCTCCATTTTGGCAATAAGGGCACCTGAAATTGCAACCACCAGTAAAAAGAGTGCAACAAAGATGCCCAGGAAAATCAACCATGCTGAATTTTTCAAGCCCGTAAATTTTCATGCTACCCCCAAAAATATTAAAATTATATTAATATTTTATCAAATTTAACGCAAAATTGCAAACAGATTGCAATTAGTTTGCAAGTGTGATTGACGAAATGAGTTAGGCTGTGTTAAACTTAAACAAACATGGAAAAACAAACGAATAAAAAACATAATAAACAGAAAGATAACTCTAAAAATAAAGTTAAAATTAAATTGCAAACTAAAGAAAAGGATAGTTTTAAAGAAAAAAAAGAATATCGAAAGTTTTGTTTGCAAAAGTTTGAAGAGTTTAACAATAACGGCAAATTAACGGTTGCAATTTTTTGTGACACATTTTTTCCAATAGTTGATGGCGTTATTAATGTGCTTGATAATTATGCAAAAAGACTTGTGAAAATGTGCAATGTTGTTGTTTTTGTGCCTGAACATAAAGGGAAAACTGTGAAAAAGGAATATTTGGTTTACGGAATTAAAAGTTTGTATTTTAAATTTGTTAACTATGATTTGGCATTTCCTGAACTTGACACAGACTTTAAAAAAATAATAAAACATTTAAGGATTGATATAATTCATTCTCACAGTCCGTTTTTTGTTGGGCAATTTGCAGTTAAACTTGCAAAAAAATTGAAAGTTCCACTTGTTAGCACTTTTCACAGTCAATATAAGCAAGATTTTTATAAAAACACAAAAAGCGAATCGTTAACTAAAATGTTGCTTTCAGGGATAATGAAAGTTTTTAATTCAAGCACCGAAGTGTGGACAATGCATCAAAAAAGTTTGGAAACTTTAATTAGTTACGGCTTTAAAGGTTCAAGTTTTTTAATTCCTAATGCCACAGATTTTGTTTGCCCGCCTGATATTGACAAATTGGTGAATGAGATTGATGAAAAATATCACCTCAAAAATGTGGAAAATGTGTTTTTATTTGTTGGCAGGCTTGTTGAAACCAAAAATATACTTTTTATTGTTGATGTTATGAACAATTTGGCTCAAAAGAAAATTCCTTATAAAATGGTTTTTGTTGGCGATGGGCCAGATGAAGCAAAACTTAAAGCAAAAATTAAAAAATTAAATTTGAAAGATAACATAATTTTAACCGGCAGAATAACAGACAAAAACCTACTAAGTGCCTTTTACAAAAGGGCAGATTTGTTTGTTTTCCCTAGTTTGTATGATGTGTCAAGCATTGTGCAAATTGAGGCTGCGTGTTTTGGATTGCCTGTTATTTTTGCAGAGGGCAGTGTTACAAGCTGCACTGTAACAAAAGATGTTAACGGGTTTATTGCCCCTGCAAATGTTGAAGATTTTTCAAATGCAATTATTAAAATTATTAGTGATAAAGCCAAATTGCAACAAGTTTCAATTAATGCACATAATGAACTTTATGTTAGTTGGGATGATGTTATAAATACTGCATTTAGCAGATACATTTATTTAATTGACAGAAATAAAAAGAAGATGGCAACACTGCACTTCATTAAAAATAATAAAAAGTTAATAAATTCAAGATAAAAGACTATAAAATTTTCAAAATATTGCAAAAAGTTACAAAATTAGTGAAAATTTTTATTGTTTTTGCAGATGCTAACTAAGAAAAAGATTTTAAGTTTGGCATTGACGATTAGTGGTTAGTGTGCTAAACTTTATTTACCAAGGAAGAATAATGAAAGAAATTTATGTATTTATGAAAGATGAATACTTGCAAAGACGATTAATTTACAATTTAATTGTTCTTGCAGTTTTGTGCTTGTGCTCAATGATAACGCAATACATGAGTTTTGTTTTGTGTGCCTTTTGTTTAGTAATTTTAGGGTTTTCAACAGAGGAAGAGGGGTTTTGTTATTTGGCGTTTTTAATGCCTTTTTGTAATGTTATAAGAGCCTTTGATGTTGAATGGATTTATATTTCATTGCTTGCACTTTACACATTGTTTTTGACAATTAAAATGCTTGTAAAAAAAGAATTTAAAATAAAAATTCCAATAATTATTTTAATTTTGCTGCTAATTATTGAAATGCTTTTGCCAATAGGGGCGTATGACGGCTTGAAGTTTGAATTTATTGGAATAATTTTGCTTAGTTTTTTGTTGCCTGCTGTTATTTGGCAAAAGCGAGACAAAATAAACTTAAAAAAGTTTTTATATGTTTCATTCATTTCGTTTATTTATAGTGTTGTTTTAGCATTTTTTGTGAAGTTTATTCCTAATGCAAATCAATTTATTCCTATTTTTTATGCAGAAGGCGGAGTAAGGTTTTCAGCATTATTTAGCAACCCTAATATTCTTTCTCAATTTTGCGTATTTTTAACAACTTTGTTTATGTGCTATTTAACATATGCTCAAAAAAAGCCATTGCCTGCATTTTGTTTGGTGGTTATTACCTTTATTGGGTTATACACTCGAAGCAAAAGTTTTTATCTTTTAACATTTTTAAACATTCTTGTTATGGGCGTTTTAATTTTTAGATATTTGTTAAATTTAAAAGTGAAAAAGGGTTATTTATTTCTTTATGTGGTTTGCTGTGTTGCGGCGCTTGCATTGTGTGTTGCCCTGTTTAGCACAAGAATAGATTTTAGTGAGATTTTTGATTTGTCAATTCTTACAACGGGAAGAACTGAAATTTGGATGAACGCGTTAAAAGAGGTTGTTTCTTCACCAATTACCCTTTTGTTTGGGCTTGGGTTAGCATCAAGAATTGAATGGGGAGATATTTTGTATGGTGCCCATTCAAGTTTTATTGAAATTATTTATAAACTTGGGATTGTTGGCGGGCTTATAATTCTTTCTATTCTTGTTATTGCAGTTGTTTACATGCTTAAAACCAAAAAACGCAAATTAAAGTTTATTAGTGTTTACCCGCTTTTGATTATTTTGTTATATAGTTGTTTTGAAACAACTATATCAATTTATGCAATTTTGTTAATTTCAATTTCATTGTTGCTACTAAGTGATAATGTTTTTGCACAAGAAGAGCAAAAAATTGTTCAACAAAATCTAACAAAAGAGTAGTTTTAAATTATGCCTAAAAGTAAATTTAAAGAAGTTTTATTAAAAGGGTTAAGGGTGTTTGAAGAGAGTTTGTTTCCTGAATTTAGGTGCATTGGTTGCGGGGAAGAACTTCAAAATTCAACCCATAATGTTTGCCCTGATTGTTTGTCTTTAATTGACTTTCATGATGGAAACATTTGCACAAAATGTGGGGCGGAAACTGAAAAGGGTCAAACGGTGTGTGAAAGTTGTGAAAATAAAGAGTATTCGTTTGACAGGGCATTTTCAGTTTGTGAATATGGTGAAATTAGCGGAAGACTTGTTAAAAGTTTGAAATATAATGGCAATAAATATGTTGCAAGGCACTTGGCAGAGTTTATGGCTGATTATTATTTTTCAAGAAACATTAAGGCTGATGTTGTTACTTTTGTTCCGCAAAGCACAAAAGGGTTTAAACTTAAAGGCTTTAACCACGCCGAACTTATTGCAAAAGAATTTGCGAAAATTGTGAGACTTCCCCTTGTTGCAACCCTGAAACGAGTGAAAGAAACACCTAACCAAGCGTCTCTTCCAAGGTCAATGCGAGAAACCAACCTTAAAGGTGCCATTGATGTTAGTTCTAAAATTGATTTATCTGGCAAAACGGTGCTTATTATTGATGATGTTTTCACAACGGGGTCAACCGCAAATGAGTGCAGTTTGGTTTTAAGAAAACTTAAACCTAAAAAAATTTATGTTTTGGCGTTCACAAAAACAACTGACCCTAATTTGCTTGGGGCATAACAAATAAAAACTGTAAGTTTAGGCAAGGTTTTGAAATGAAAAAGTTTAGGGCAAACTGAAAAATGGGGTTTTAAACATTTTTAAATAAAAATTATTTTGCAAATGTTTGTTGCAAAAATTGTCTGCTTTTTAGAAATTGAATAAAAGCAATATATTTTGTTAGACAAACCAGTAAAATTCAATTAAAATAAAAAAGTAGGTGCAAAATGGGACTAATTAAATTTTTACAGAATTATGATAACAATAAAAACATTAAAAAATTAAACAAAATTGCTGACCAGATTGTTGCAAAAAAAGATTATTACGCAGGGCTTAGTGATGATGAACTTAAAGCAAAAACTGGTGAACTTAAAAAAGAACTTAGTGAAGGCAAAACTCTTGATGATATTTTGCCTGATGCATATGCACTTGTAAGCGAGGCAAGTTTCAGGGTTTTAAAACAAAGGCCTTATTACACTCAACTTTTGGGTGGCATTGTTTTGCATCAGGGGCGTATTGCTGAAATGAAAACGGGTGAAGGTAAAACCTTGGTTGCAACCTTGCCATCATTTTTAAATGCACTTAGTGGCAACCCTGTGCATGTTGTAACAGTTAATGAATATCTTGCTAAATATCACAGTGAGTGGATGGGCAAAATTCATGAATTTTTGGGGCTTAGCGTTGGGTTTATTTACGCAAACCAAGACATTGAAAGCAAAAGAAAGGCTTACCAGTGTGACATTATTTATGGCACAAACAGTGAGTTTGGCTTTGACTATTTGCGAGATAACATGGTTGTAAGAAAAACTGACAGGCTTTCACGCGGGCTTTATTTTGCAATAGTGGACGAGGTTGACAGCATTTTGATTGATGAAGCCAGAACTCCGCTTATTATCAGTGGCCCAAGCGGGGATAACAGCGAGGTTTATTTAACCGCTTGCAGGTTTGCAAAAACATTAAAGCCAGAAGATGTTAGCATTGATGAAAAGAAAAAGACAATTCACTTAACTGAATCAGGAATTGAAAAAGCCGAAAGGTTTTACCGCATTGACAGTTTAAGTGATATTGATAACACGCAAATTAACCACAACATTAATAACGCCATTCGTGCTAGATTTATGATGAAAAGAGATAATGACTATATTGTTCGTGATGGTGAAGTTTTAATTGTTGACGAGTTTACTGGGCGTGTTATGGTTGGAAGAAGGTATAGCGATGGCTTGCACCAAGCAATTGAAGCAAAAGAGGGTGTTAAAGTTAAGGCTGAAAACAAAACCATTGCAACAATAACATTGCAGAACTATTTTAAAATGTATAAAAAACTTAGCGGAATGACGGGAACTGCAAAAACCGAAGAAAGCGAATTTAAAAGCATTTATGGGCTTGATGTTGTGGTTATTCCAACCAATAAGCCAGTTATAAGAATTGATAAGAATGACAGGTTTTTCTTCTCTCACGAAGCAAAAATTAAGGCTGTTATTGAAGAAATTAAAGAGTCTTACCAAAAGGGGCAACCTGTGCTTGTGGGAACAACTACGGTTGAAAAAAGTGAAGAACTTAGCAAGGCATTAAGAAAAGAAAAAATTCCGCACAATGTGCTTAACGCTAAAAACCACGCAAAAGAGGCTGAAATTATTGCCCAGGCGGGAAGGCTTGGTTCGGTTACCATTGCAACTAACATGGCGGGGCGTGGAACGGACATTTTGCTTGGTGGCAATGCAGAGTTCATGGCAAAAAATGAACTTAAAAAAGCGGGATATAGTGACGAAGTTATTGCAAAGGCAACAAGTTACAGTGTGCCAGATGAAGAAGAAGTGCAGAATGCTCACGCACTTTATGTTTCAACTCTTGAAAAACTTGCCCCAGAGATAGCCGAAAACAGAAAAAAGGTTATTGAACTTGGCGGGCTTAAAATTGTTGGCACCGAAAGGCATGAAAGCCGAAGAATAGATAACCAGTTAAGGGGGCGTGCTGGAAGGCAAGGCGAACCAGGGTATTCAATTTTTTACATCAGTGCAGATGATGACCTTTCAAGAGTTTTTGGAAGTGACAGACTTAAAAGCATGGCACAAATGTTTAAACTTGACAGTGACGCAAGCATTGATTGGAAGTTCTTTTCACGAGGGGTTGAAACGGCGCAAAAGAAAGTTGAGGGATATAATTTTACAACAAGAAAAAATGTTGTTGAGTTTGACAATGTTTTAAACAAGCAAAGGGAAGAAGTTTACACCCTTAGAAACCGAATTTTAGATGGCGAAAATATGCACAGCCGAATTCTTGAAATGATTGATGAGGTTGTTGAACTTACACTTGATGAATATTATGACAACAAAAACCCTGAAAACAGCGACATTGAAGGGTTAAACAGAGAACTTGAAAGAAGGCTACTTGAACCTGAAAGCAATTTTGTTACGCAAGAAATGGTTGAAAAATATTCAAAGCATGAACTTATAAAACTAATTAGCAACAAAGTGCGTGAAAGGTATGAAGCGAAAATTATTGAAGATGAAAAACTTGGCGTTAAGTTTGATGATGTTGAACGCACAATAATGCTTAGAGTTATTGACAGAAAGTGGATTGACCATATTGATGACATGGACAACCTTAGAATTGGCATTGGGCTTAGGGGTTATGGAAACCAAAACCCAATTATAACTTACCAACAAGAAGGGTTTGACATGTTTGAGCAAATGGGAATTGTCATGCGAAAAGAAATTGTTGAAGCATTGATGGGGGTTAAAATTCAGGTTGTTGGCAACACCCCTAAAACCCCTGAAAGGAAGAAAATTCCAATTTCTTTGCCAAAGGGAACAAAAATTAATCAGGGTGAAGTTATTGGCAGAAATTCGCCTTGCCCATGTGGAAGTGGCAAAAAATATAAAAACTGCTGTGGTAAAAATGCATAAAAGAATTTAGATACTTAACATTTTAATTAAAAATATAGTTAAATAGAATAAAATTGCAGGGTTTTGCAAAAATTGCAGATTAAATCCTGCATTTTTTATTAATTTAATGCAAAAAACCATTTAAGAATGCAGAAAATTAGATAAAAACCTTTAAAAATTAAGGTGTGTTTGTTGTTGCAAATGTTGACCTTGGGTAAAATTTTAATTGTTTAAATGGGGCAAATTGGGTTCAATTTTGGCAAAAAACAATGTTTTTGGCTAAAAATTGCTTAAAACTATTGAATTGTTAAATGTTTTTTGTTATAATTGGTAAAAATAAAGTTAAATGCAAAGTGTTGGTGGCTAAAACAAAGGAGTAAAGGGAAATGATTGGAACACTCAATTCGGCTCAAAGTTACACTGAGTTAAAGAAATATCTTAAAGAATTTAGGCAAGTTCAAGAGCAGGTTAGGGCTAACCCGCAGGTTTATGCTTCTTATTTTTCAAACGGAACCACTCCTAACCCTGACTCAATTTCACACATTAACACCATTCTTGCAAGAAGGCATAACAAAAAATCTCCGCAAAGTGAATATGAAAATTTGGCAACAATGGTCAATTTCAGCAATGCAATAACAGGCAACAATAGTGATAACGCGGGGGACCTTGCAACTGTTAATGATTGTGATGTTAGTTTTTATTGTTTTTCAAAAGAACTTGGAGATGTTGTTGAAAGGGAAGACGCAAGTGGCGGCAAAAAATTAAAAAATCCTGAAACTTTTAACATTGATTTGCTTGAAAAAGCCCAAAAAGAGGTTGTAAGCAAAAGGGAAGCATTGAAGGCTGCCAAAAAGCAAACAGGCAAAGCAAGAAGAAAACTTGGCGGAAAAAGGTTTTTGTTTTTGCTTTCATTTTTGCCAGTTGTTTTGGCATTTGCTGCAACAGCATTTGGATTTTATGCGGGAATTAGTTGGCTTGCAGTGCAAACTCTTACTGCGTCATATGTTGCAATTCCAATTTCATTTATACCCGGAGTTTTGGTAGCGTGGGTTACAAAAAAACTTTTCAACAAAGTTATTTTAAAAGCGGCTGAAAATGTTGGAACTGCAAAAGGCGAAGTGTCAGGAGCAAAAGAAGCCCAAGAGGCAGCCGAAAAAGAATTTAAAAAGGCAGAGCAAGAATATGCAAACTTGCATAAATATGCTAAAAAGATTTTAAAAGGATATAATTACGAGCCAGGGTTTGATGAAAGCCTTGCGCAAACTGCACTTATGGAAAGGGCAAACGGGGTGTCTGCATCAGCAAAAGGGACAGAGCAAAGTGCACCAGCAAACGCCAACCAAAATGCGCAGGCAAATGCAAGGCAACAAGAAATGCCAGCCGATGCCCAAAGGGCTCAAAATGCTGGGCAAGTAGCACCTGAGGTTAAACCTCTTTCAAGACAAGGGGAAGAGCAACAGAGAATTGATGTGCCTAGTATGACAAAAAGGGAAGATGGGCAATCTGTTGAGCCAGACATGGTTGAAATTGTTGGTAGAAACAGAAGTGAAGAGCAACAACTGCCTGCACAAGAAAATTCAGCAAAAGGTGAACAGCAAGATTCATTAGGGTTAGGGGCACAAACTTTGCCACAACCAAAAGAGCCTAACCCAAGCAATGAAATTGAACCTGAGCGCCAAAAAGAAAAAACCGATTTTAGTGTTGATGAAAACAACCCAAATCAGGGTTACCAAACGCGTGCAAATGTTTCAAATGACGATGTTTTAGAAATTATCAATGACTTCATAAGTAGCGGAAAGTTAGAAGATGATTACACTTATGAAGATTACCTTAAAGAACAAAAGGCAAATGCTTTAAAAGAACTTGAAGAAGATGAAGGCGAGAAGCCAAAACAAGCAACAAAAAGCGACCTTAGCAAGGTTGATAGCCTGTTTAAAACAAAAACTAAAAATTCTTTGCAACAAGACAATAAGGCTAATGAGGGTAAAAACCTTGATGACACTAGTTCACGAAAGAGTGAAAGTGCAAGCAAGGGTGTTGAAAATTGGCAAGAGCCAGTTGCGCTTTTAACTGCCGCTTCAAAATCTAGCAAAGAGCAAAAAGAAGAACAAAATGCAAAAACTGAGCCAACCCAAAATCAACTTGATTTGGTTGATAACATTTTTGGCGGGCGCAACAAGAAAACTGGAAAAGTTCAAGAGCCAGTGCAAACAACTGCAATTAGCAAAGTTGAAGAGCCAGTGCAAACAACTCAAACAACTGCAATCAGCAAAGTTGAAGAACCAGTTCAAACAACCGCAGTTAGCAAAGTTGAAGAGCCAGTGCAAGGGGTGGCAACTGAAAATGCATTTGAGCCTGAGCAGGGGGTTGAACCATTAAGAGACAATGCACCTGAACAAAATGCAGAAAGGGTTCAAGGAAGTTCGAGTGAAAATTCACTTGCTCGTGAAAATGTGGAAAATGTTAACGAACAAAGTTCGCGTAACACTTATTCATTAAATGCAACAGAACAGGCAAATAGTGTTAGCGAAACTGAAACCCAAAGCCAAAATGAAGAGGCTATTGTAAGGCAGGCAGAACAACAAAGAGGGCAAGCAGAGACTGAGGTAAATAACAGAACAACTGCGGTTACTGTTTACAGTCAGCCACAAACAAGCGTTGAGGTTTATAACCCTGAAAACAATGCCGTGTTAAACTCTGTTAGGGAAAGAAAACTTGCAAGCGAACAAGCACAAAGAGGTGCATCAGTGCAAACAAACAACGCAGAGCCTGAACAAACCTACTTTTCACAGGTAGATGACCAAGTTAACCCAGATGTCACTGAGCAAAGGAATGAAAACATAAGTTTAGTTGAAAGAGCGCAAGGCGTGGGGCAATTTGAAGGGGCAGATGAAAGGCAAAACGCTGAGCAGTTTGAAGAAACTGAAAGCGAGCAAGAGACTGTGCATGGCGAGCAAACTAATTATTCAAATCAGGTTGAAGCAACAGAGCAGAGCGATATGGTTGAGGCAAAGCAAACTAATGAAAAGCCAAAAAATGAGTTTGCAGGAAAACGAAAAATTTCAATTAAAGATTTGTTAAGTTCACCTGATTTAAGAAAACCTCAAAAAGATAGCATTGCCCAAAACTTAGAGCAAAATGAAGAGGCAAATGTTGTTGAACAGGAAGAGCCTGAAAATGAAGATGCGCAAAATGAAAATGTTCAAAACGCAAAAAGTCAACCTTTAAGCGTTGAGCCTGCAAGAAATGACATGGGTGGCAAGATTAATTATGAAGACATTATGCGTTCGCCTGATTTAAGAAAACCTCAAGAAGATGTTGTGACAGAAAGGTTAAGGCAACAATTTAATGCTAGTCAATCTTTGCAGGCTGATGAGTTAGAAGATGCAGGGCAAGAGATTGATGAAGAGAGTTATATAGCAAATGTTGTTCCAGTGGCGCAAAAACAAACGGCTGTTGAGGTTTACAGACCAAGAAATGCAACCAAACTTAAAAAGCAAGAGGAAGAAAATGCAAGAAGAAAAGCCGAAGCAGGGCTAAGCAGAAAAGAGGTTGGGCAAACAAGGGAAGAGATGTTTGAAATTATGAACCACGCCCTTGAAGATGGCTACACTGGCAATTTTAGTGAAATTGTTCCTGCTGAGTTTATGCAACTTGAAAGCGAGGTTGATGAAAACTTTGAAAGGTCAAAACAAATTAAAAGGGAAGGCACAATAACCCCGCAAGACCAAGAGTTTGTTGCAAGGGCTAATTATGAAAAGGCTGTTTGTGATTATTACGGAAGGTTTGTTCCAAGAACTTACACAGACGGCAGGGTTATTAAACCTGTAGATTACACCATTGCTTACACCCCTAATGAAAACTTGGGGTATGAAGACCTTAAAAAGAAAAGAAGCATTCTTACTTACAGGCAAAAGGCATACAAGGCGCTTTGTGATTTAGGTGAAGTTTCACTTAAAAACCAAGGGGCAGACAGTGAAGTGATAAATGAGGGGCTTAGTGAATTTTTAAACCAAATTGACCTTGCAAAAGAAAGAACAAGGCAAGTTGAAGAAGAAATTAATGTAAGAAACAATGCAATTTTAGCGGGCGTTGCAAACTCAATTACTGTTGCAATGGGAACTAAGTCAAAAACAGTAAGGTTTAGCGCAAAAGAAAAGAAGATTGCTCAGGAAACAGCACAAGAAAACTTGCGTGAAGCCTTGAAAGAATATGGCAAGAAGAAATATTTGCAAAAATCTAACAGTGCTAAAAGGGAAGAACTTGAAAGCCAAATTGAATATTTAAGAGATAGCATTGCAAAAATTGATGCCTATGGGCTTTACAAGCAACTTAACTATAAAACCGCACAAGAACTTGAATATGAACTGGTGTTAACTGAATCTAACAGCCGAACTCTTGAAAACCTTGAAACTTTGTTTAAAAGCAGGGGAAGTGGCAACACTGTTAAGGCAAAAGTTGTTCATGCTCAACTTGACAGAACTGCAAGCCTTGAAGAATATGTTGAAGAGCAGGCTAACCAAACGGCAAGAGATAACAGCATTTCAACTCTTGGCAGGCTTTATGAAGATGCTGTTGGTGAAGAAAAGCAGGCAATTAAACAGCAAATTGAAAAAACGCAAAGTCAGTTTGTTGGCAAAAATAATGAGTTTTTAAGTTTGCAAGAAAAGGTGTTTAGTGATTGTCAAGACCAAATGAACATTGTTTTGAAATTCCAAACTCAAAAACTTGCAGGTGAAAGTGCTGAAATTAGAAGAAGTGATTTAACAACGCAAGAAGTTGAAGCAAGAAAAGAAAAACTTGAACAAGCAAGAAAACTTTATGCTTCACTTAAACAAAGTGTTTCATTTAGTGATGATGATTACATTTCTTCAGGGCTTAACAAAATGGACGCTCTTGAAAATGTTAAAGATAAAGCACAAAGCATTGACGAACTTATAAAAACTGCTAACAGCAAGAAAGAGTTAACAAAACTTGCTCATCATGACCAAACAGAAGAATATAAACAGCAGTTGCTTGCACGCTTTTCAAACATGACAAGAAAGCAAAAATCTGCAACTATTGAGGCTTCAAACACTGGTGGCGGGCAAGGTTTAGCACAAAGTGCAATGCAAAGCAAAACTAATGCACAAGTTGCGCCTTCACAAAACAACAACTTGCATGGTAAAGGCAACAGTGAAATTGAAAGTGAAGAAGAAATGGAGAGATAAAGCAGGGCAAAAAGCCTTGCTTTTTTAGTTATTAGGTTAAAGGGCAGAGAATTAAGGCATGGGGAATTTTATGGTTGCAAAAGATGAAGTCTTTTGTTATAATTCAAATTATGATAGACATTGAAGAACTTAAAAAACTTATTGAAAAGAAAAATGCAATAATTGCCTCAATTAATGAAACTATGCTTGCTCAAAAAAGAGAGGGGGCATTGTGTTTGCTTGCAAATGTTGAAAACATTAAAGATCAAGAATATGCTAAATATTTAAGCAAGGAATATCGTGTGGCTGATGAAATGCTTAGGCTTTACCAAAAAACAAACACCACCTTTGAAACTATTTTGGAATTTTTGGCAGACCCTAACATTTCAAAAAACTATATGTCAACTCTTGAAAAAGATTATGAAGAGGCTAAGGGGTATTTAGCAAAACTTGAAACATATGCTCTTTATAAAGGCAAGTTTGACAAAGAAGATGCCCTAGTTGAAATTCACGCTGGGGCTGGCGGGGTTGATGCACAAGATTGGGCACAAATGCTTGCTGAAATGTATGTTAATTTTGCTAAAAACAAAGGATATACCTGTGAGGTGTTGTTTGCAAGCCCTGGTGAAGAGGCAGGAATAAAAAGCAAAACCCTTAAAATTAGTGGAGATTTTGCCTATGGCAATTTGAAATATGAAACGGGGGTTCACCGCATGGTTAGAAACAGCCCCTTTGATTCAAACCACCGCAGGCACACTTCTTTTGCAAGTGTTCAAACCTTGCCCGTTGTGTTTGAAGATTGCGACATTAAAATTAATGATGATGAAATTGAGGTTGAAACTTTTAAAAGTGGTGGGGCTGGTGGGCAACATGTTAACAAAACTGAAAGTGCAGTAAGAATAACCCACAAGCCAACAGGAATTGTTGTTACCTGCCAAAATGAAAGAAGCCAAGCAAAAAACAAGGCTCAGGCAATGAAGGTTTTGGTTAGCAAACTTTCGGCAATTAAGCGAGAAGAAAAAGATAAAGAGAAAAACCAAGTGTTAAAAGACCAAAAGAAAATTGAATGGGGAAACCAAATTAGAAGTTATGTTTTTTCCCCATACACTCAGGTTAAAGATAACCGCACCGGCGTTGTTCAAGGGAACATTTATAAGGTGTTGTCAGGCGAACTTGACGAGTTTATAATGGCTGAACTTCAACAGTTAAATAAAGGGGAAGATGAAAATAAAAACTAACATGAAAAAAGATATTTTAATTTTAGGAATTGAATCAAGTTGTGATGAAACAAGTGTTGCAGTTGTTAAAAACGGCAGAGAAGTGCTTTCAAATGTTGTTTCAAGCCAAATTGACATTCATAAACTTTATGGCGGGGTTGTGCCTGAAATTGCAAGCAGAAACCATGTAAAACAAATTGTTCCAGTTTATGTTGAAGCGTTAAAGCAAGCAGGTGTTACAGTTGATGATATTGACGCCATTGCAGTAACTTACGGCGCGGGGCTTTTGGGGGCATTAATTGTGGGGGTTAACTTTGCAAAGGCCTTGTGTTACAAAACAAAAAAACCTCTTGTTGCGGTTAACCACATTGAGGGGCATATTGCCGCAAATTACATAACCTATAAAGATTTAGAGCCTCCGTTTGTTTGCCTGATTGTTAGTGGCGGGCACACGGCGCTGACACTTATGAAAGATTACACAACACGAAAATTAATAGGCACCACCACTGATGATGCCATTGGTGAAGCGTTTGATAAAGTTGCAAGAGAGTGTGGGCTTCCTTATCCTGGTGGGCCAAGTGTTCAAAATGAGGCAAAAAAGGGCAAGGCAAACATTAAGTTTATAACAAAACCACACAAAAAAAACGATTTTAATTTTAGTTACAGTGGCTTAAAAACTGCCGTTATTAATTACATTCACAACAAAAGACAAAAAAATGAAGAAGTTAACTTTGCTGATGTTTGTGCGTCTTTTGAAGAAGAGGCAACCGAGCAAGTTGCAGTTAAGGCAATTGGTGCATGCTTGAAGTTTAAAAGCAAAAAACTTGTTGTTAGCGGTGGGGTAAGCGCCAACTTAAAATTAAGAGAAAAACTTAAAAAAATGGCAGAGCAAGAAAATATTGAAGTCTTCTTTCCAGAACTTAAACTTTGCACAGATAATGCCGCAATGATTGCAAGCGCGGGATATTACAATTTTATTGCAAACAAGGGCATTGCAGATTGCAGAACTCTTGCACCAAAAAGTAACATTGAAGTGTAAAAACTGTTCCTTTTATGTGTTAAAAGGTCATTAAATTTTTAAAACCAGAATTTTATTGCGTGAAAACTGTTTTGTGAAACTGTTAACTTTTTTAACTGTTAAAATGTTAATAAGTGCAAAAAAATTTGCAGTTTGGTTGTTTGCTTTTTATTTGATGTTAAAAATGAAGTTAAAATTTTTGTCTTATTTTGAATAATTTATTAAAAAAAATTTAAATTGCCAAAAAAGGTTAAAAAAGCCATTGACAACAACTTGCCCGTGTGTTAAAATAACAATGCACCAAAAACGGGGTGTTAATTTTTTAGGAGAAAAGTTATGAGAACTAAAATTACTCTTGAATGCACTGAATGCAAACAAAGAAATTATGACGATTATAAAAACAAAAAGAATGACCCAGACAGAATTCAGTTAAACAAATATTGTCCCTTCTGCAAAAAACACACTTTGCATAAAGAAGCAAAATAGCACTTTTGGGGGAAATTTATGGCAAAAAATCAAATTAAGCCGGAAACACTTGATGCAAACAATGGCATAAGTGATGTTAGCACAAAGCAAAAGAAAGTTGATGCTAAAAAGCAAGATAAAAAGGCTAAAGCCAAAAAAGAGCAAAAACCAAAAAGAAGCAGAACTCGTGAAACTTTTGCTGAGTTAAAAAAGGTAACTTGGCCAACTTTTGGCAAAACTATGGCACAAACGGGAATGGTTATTTCAGTTGTTGCTATTTTTGCCTTGCTTGTTTTAGGGGTTGATTTGCTTCTTGGGTGGCTATTTGGGCTAATTTCAGGTTAAGGAAGGAAAATTATGGCTGATGATGTTAAATTAGAAGAACCTAAGTGGTATGTTGTGCATACCTTTTCAGGTTATGAAAACATGGTTTATGACAACTTGCTTAAAACCATTGCAAAAAATGACCTTCAAGACAAAATTTTGGAAGTTAAAATTCCAATGGAAGATGTTATTGAAGAAAAGAATGGCAAAAAAGTTGTTGTTCAAAGAAAAATGTTTCCATGCTATGTGCTTTTGAAAATGCGTTATCAAGACAACCTTTGGCACACAATTGTCAACACCCGTGGGGTAACAGGTTTTGTTGGCCCTCAGGGCAGACCATTGCCTTTAACTGATGATGAAATCAGGAAAATGCGTCTTGAAAAAATTGTGGTTGACATTAAGGTTAATGTTGGCGACAGCATTAAAATCATTTCAGGGCCACTTGAAGGCTTTGTTGGCGAAGTTGTAAGCGTTGACAACACCAACCAAAAGTGCAGAGTTAATGTTGAAATGTTTGGCAGAATGACCCCCGTTGATGTTGATTTTGACCAAATTGAAAAACTTTAATTTTGATTTAATCTGACAAAGCAGGGTCAGTTTAAATATAAGTGGGAGAGGTAAATCTGTTATGCCTCAATAAAACCACATTTGTTTTAAAAACAAAGGAGAGAAATTATGGCACCTGTTAAAAAAATAACGGCAGTTGTTAAACTTCAATTACCTGCGGGTAAGGCAACCGCTGCACCTCCTGTTGGTTCAATGCTTGGACCATACGGAATCAACCTACCATCTTTTGTTAAAGACTTTAATGATAAAACAGCAAGTCAAGCAGGGTTTATTATTCCTGTTGTTATCACAATTTATGCTGACCGCTCTTTTACATTTGAGTTAAAAACACCTCCTGTTGCAGTTTTAATTAAAAAGGCAATTGGAATTGAAAGTGGTAGTGCTAAACCAAACAAAGAAAAAGTCGGAAAATTAACAAAGGCACAAGTAAGGCAAATTGCTGAAACTAAAATGCCTGACCTTAATGCGGCAAGCATTGAAGCAGCAATGAGCATGGTTTGTGGAACAGCCCGCAGCATGGGAATAACGGTGGAGGAATAAGGTTATGAAACACGGAAAGAAATATGTTAGCAATGCTGCAAAGGTTGACAGAACTAAGGTTTATGAGCCACAAGAGGCTATTGAAAAAGTAATTGAAACCGCAACAGCAAACTTTGATGAAACAGTTGAACTTCATGCAAAACTTGGGGTTGACCCAAAAAATGCTGACCAACAAGTTCGTGGTTCTGTTGTGCTTCCACACGGAACTGGTAAATCTGTTAGAGTTTTAGTTATTGCAAAAGGCGACAAGGCTGACCAAGCAAAAGCAAACGGGGCAGATTATGTTGGGGCAGAAGAAATTATTGATAAAATTATGAAAGAAAACTGGCTTGACTTTGATGCCTGCATCACCACTCCTGACATGATGGGTTTGGTTGGAAGAATTGCAAGAGTTTTAGGGCCAAGAGGTTTAATGCCTAACCCAAAAAGCGGAACTGTTACAACTGATGTTGCAAAAGCAATTCGTGACATTAAGGCTGGTAAAGTTGAATACAGACTTGACAAATTTGGAATTATCCATGTTGCAATTGGTAAAAAGAGTTTTGGAGTAAACAAACTTGAAGAAAACTTCAACACAGTTATGGACGCAATTGTTAAAGCAAAACCACAGGCAGCAAAGGGAACTTATTTAAAATCAATCACCCTTTCAAGCACAATGGGCCCTGGGGTTAAAACAACTTACAGAATTGGTTAGAAAAAAAGCACATTAATTTGTGCTTTTTTGTTGCCAGAAATTAAGAGGAATTATTAATTAATTTTTAATCTTAAATTTTTGGTATTTAAAATATAAGGATTTTCTATTATTGAAAAGTAAGAAGAATTATTTAATAATTTTTAAATCTTCAATTTTAACAGAAATGCAATCTCCATAATAATTA
>CAJKVX010000008.1 GCA_905203455.1 uncultured Eubacteriales bacterium | reverse complement strand
TTCCCATTTGGCACCTAGCGAGCAACAAAAAACCTTTAAAGTGGCAGATTTTTTTCTGCAATTAGGGTGGAACCGCGGAATAACAAATTTCGTCCCTATGCTATATTTTTTGCATAGGGGCTTTTTATTTGTTTACAAATGCCCCACCAAAATTTAAACTAATAATAAAGGAGAAAGTTTATGAAAGAATATTTAACTCTTGAAAAACTAGCAAATCACTGCAAGGCAACAGGTTTTGTTTTCCCAGGCAGTGATATTTATGATGGTCTTGCTAACACTTGGGATTATGGCCCCCTTGGTGTTGAACTTAAAAACAACATAAAAAAACTGTGGTGGAAACGCTTTGTTCAAGAAAATGATAACAGTTTTGGTGTTGATGCAGACATTTTAATGAACCCAAAAGTTTGGGAAGCAAGTGGTCACACCTCTTCCTTTACTGACCCAAAAATGGATTGCAGAAACTGCAAAACTCGCCATCGTGCAGATAATTTAATAGAAGATTATAACAAAAAACACAACATTAACATTGATGTTGATAAAATGTCAAAAGAACAAATGCAAGATTACATTGCAGAGCATCAAATTAAATGTCCCGTTTGTGGGAAATCTAATTTCACTGAAATTAAAAATTTCAACTTAATGTTTTCAACAAAACGCGGAGTAACTGAAAACAGTCAAGACATTATTTACCTAAGGCCAGAAACCGCCCAAGGTGAATTTGTTAACTTTTTAAATGTTGCAAGAACAACAAGGGCAAAAATTCCGTTTGGAATTGCCCAAATTGGTAAGGCGTTTAGAAACGAAATCACCCCTGGAAACTTTATTTTCAGAACAATTGAATTTGAACAAATGGAGCATCAACTTTTCTGCAAAGAACAAGATGCAAGTGATTTTTACAAACTTTACAAACAAAAGGCCATGCAGTTTTTGCTTGATATTGGCTTTAATAAAGAAGACCTTAACTTTAAAGACCACACAAAACTTGCTCACTATGCAAAAGAAGCCTGCGACATTATTTATCTTTACCCTCATGGCTGGAATGAACTTAACGGAATTCACAACCGAACAAATTATGACCTTTCTCGTCATCAAGAGTTTTCAGGCAAAAGCATGCTTTACACTGACCCCGTAACAAATGAAAAGTATATTCCTAATGTTGTTGAATATTCAATCGGGTGTGACAGACTTCTTCTTGCAGTTATGTGTAATGCATATTTTGAAGAGCAACTTGAAAATGACTCACGAATTGTAATGAAGTTTATTCCTGCCCTTGCTCCAATCAAAGTTGCAGTTTTGCCACTTCAAAAAAATATTTCAGATAAAGCCAAAGAAATTTATGTTAAACTTAAAAAATCTTTTATGTGCACTTACGATGAAGCGGGCTCAATTGGAAAAAGATACCGCAGGCAAGACCAAATTGGAACACCATTTTGCATAACAATTGATTTTGAAACACTTGAAAACAACACTGTCACCCTTAGAGACAGAGACACAATGCAACAAATAAGAATTAAAATTGATGAAATTGAAAATTTTGTTAATGAAAAAATTAAATTCTAAACAATAAAAACTGCAAATCTAATAAAATTCAAGGTAAAAATCATAACAAAAAGCCTCATTTGAGGCTTTTTAATTTACTTTATTGTTTTTTCATTTTCCTTCATATGTTTTATAAAGCCAAAAAACTCAACTAAATCCCAAACTGATTACCACTAAGGGTTATTATTTTCTTACCAATTAATACTTAACTAATAAAATTACAAACTTTAAATTTCTTAAACTATTTTTTAACTTTACCTTTGCATTAGGTTTTTTATTTCATTACTACCTTACAATAAGGCAAGAGTTTCGTTATAATCTTGCATATATGCTTCAATGCTGCTTATAAGGATACCTGCCAAAGTGGTGTCATCTTTTGCTTCGGCTAAAATTTTGTTAGTTGACATAATAACAATAATTTGATGCAAACTTTCAAGCCTTTCAAACCCCTCTTTGCTGTCAGGGTCTTCAATCATATCAAGATTATTATTTATCCATTCTTGAATTGTAAAGTTGTTAATTGTTGTGTCGTAAATGGCTGCTAGCGTAGCCTTCTTTTCATCACTTTCAAGTGTATCGTCTGACATAACACAATCAACATAAGCCCCAAACTCCCAAGCATAAAGGTTAGAGTTTCCAATAAGTCCTTCAAAAGCAACCTCTTTTGCCCTATCTTTTCTTCCGCTGTTATATAAACTTAAAACATATTGGTTTTTTAAATATGCATCATAATCACAAACATAAACATAAAACTCTTTACTAACATTAGCAGTGTTTCTGTTATCAACAAGTTCGCAAAACGATTCATAATTTGATTTATTTTGCATCACATTTATGTATTTTATAATTTTATTGTAGTTTTCAGTTTGAATGTAAACTTCAATAACATTATATAAATCTTCATTCTTTTCGGTTTTATTGTAAACCCGTTCATACATATACGCCTTCGCCCTGTCTAACCCCATGGCGTCATATGCTCCAATCAACCACTGAGGTGCAAGCAAACTGATTGAAACCAACGCAAAGAAAAAGAACACCACAATGTAATAAATGGTAAGCAAAGTTGTTTCTAAAATAATTTTTAAATAATTATCTTGCATTTTATTCCCCTAATGTGGATAATTTTTTAACTCTTTCAAGGTGCCTTCCGCCCTCAAAAGGCGTATCTAAAAATGCATCAACACATTCCATCATTTTGGTTTTATCAAATTCAAGGGTGTTATGATTGTCAGAATACCCCGCAAAAAGGCACAGGCAGTTGCAATCTTCATGCCTTCTTGCAAAATAAACCTGTTTAGCGTTATCTCCCAAAACTGCACGAATAAAACTAAACCTGTTTGCAACAATATTTACCCCAACGCCAGTTCCACAAACCAAAATCAGTGCGTCAAAAGCATTGTTCTTTTCAAATTCTATGCAACAAAGTTTTGCAGAGTCAACATAATCGCAACCAGCGCTATCAAACACAACCACTTCAACGCCCCTATCTTTCAAATAAGAAACAATAAAATCAACTTGTTTTTCGCCCCTTGGGTCGCACCCTACTAAAACTTTTTTAAACATTAATAATTCCTTCTTTAATTAATTTTCTAATCAAAAGCACGCAATTATTATAAATTATTGTGCCAGTTAATCTATATTCATTTAAACTTTTGCCATATGGGTCAATAACATCTTGCCCACCTGTAAACTCAGCAAAAGTGAAAAGTTTATTTAAAATGTCATATTTTAATGATAAATCAATTTTATGTTCAAGCGTCATGGTTAAAATTAAATCGGCATTATTTACTAAATCCTGGGTTATTTGTTGGGGTTTATGCCTAATTTTTAAACCCATTTCATTTAAAACCTGCCTTGAATTTGGTGATAATTTTGAAAAATTATTAACCATTATTCCGCAACTTTTAACATTAACATTTTTAACCTTAATCTCTTTCAAAAGATGTTTTAAAATTGCTTGCGCCATTGGACTTCTGCAAGTGTTTTCAGTGCAAACAAAAAGAACATTAAACATAAAATTTCTCCTATGTTTAATGTATCACATTATTTTAAGTTTAGTCAATTACTTTAAACTTAGCATTAAAATTTTGCCTTAATTGCTATTTTGTTTCGCACTTCTGCTTTTAAGTGCCTCAATTTCGTTTCTTAAATAATCAATGTCATTCTGTTGAACTTCAATTTTTCTTTTAAGTTTTTCGTTTTCACTTTCCAAATCTCTATAATAATTTTTTTTATCAAACACCATAAATTTCTCCTAGTTTAATTTCTTTTAGTTTGCACAAAACAAAAAAATATATGCCTTCGCATATATTCTATTCATTATATTTTTATTTGAAACTTTAAAAACAGTTGTTTTAAAATTTGCAAAAACCACGCTTACTCTTTCTTATCCCCTTCAGTTGGAACCATAATATTAAGCCCCTCAGGCGTAAGCAAAAAGATGTTGCCTGAAACTCTTTGAGTGCTTCCGTTTAAGGCGTAAACCGCCCCACTAACAAAATCAAGCATTCGCTGAGCCTCGTCATCACTAATACCATCAAGGTTTAAAATAGCACTTTCACCTTGTTTTAAATAGTCAACAAGTTTTTGAACCTCATTGTAATTTTTTGGAAAAACAAACATAACATTTTTTGTGCCATAGCCACCCATGTTCTGTTGCCCAAGGTAAGTTGCCCCCATGTCATACCTTCCTGCGGTATTAAACTGGTCAGGGTTTGCGGCATAGGTGTTTCTATCAGTCGTTTCCATATCAACTGCAACCTCTTCCTTTTTTCTTTTGCGTTTCTTTTCTTTTTGCTCAGAAGAATTAGATGCATTGTTGTTTTGCTCTGCATCTTCCCCTTCAAAGCCCATGCCTTTCATTAGCCAATTAAAAAGTCCCACAAAACGCACTCCCACATTTGTTTTATTTAATTGTATTTTAACACAAATTTATTATATTACAAATTATTTTTACAAAATAAATTAAATTTGCCTTTTAATTTTAAAAACCAACTGCCCCTTTACTGCTCACACAGCCAGCCCGCAACCAAGTTATACAGATTAATAATTTCAAAACAAATTTCTTTAAGCCCACTGCTTCTTTCAACAGCCGTTTTGCTTGAAGTTAAATAGTCTTTAACCAAAATAGCCAAACTGTCAACTGCTAAACTAAAAGGCGAATTTGCATCTTCAAACTTAACGCTAAGGCTGTTAATTTTCTCATACCTTAAAAAAACAGCATTAAAAACTTCAACCCCACTTAAATTCTGGCTATCACATTTTAATGCCATGTCGTAAAACTCATTAAAGGCATCTTCAAAACCATGAATGCAAGAGGCATAGTTTTGATTGTTTTTCATGATATTTTTTGCTCTTTTTGTTAATTTTTGCGTATTTTGCGTTATAACCCCACCCTCAGGATAACTTTCATTGTTGTTCTCTTTAACGGTTTGCGCACCTATTTTATCTTTATATAAAAAGGCGCAAACATAAAAACCATTTTTTTCAACAATAAAACCTGCCCCGCCATTTTTCTTTTGAGTGTCTGCCAAACTTTCAGCCCTGCTAAGTGAACTTTCACGGTTGGTGTAATAGATGTAATATTCCATGCCGTCAACAAAATAATATTTTTTTGTATTGACAGACAGCGCAATTATTCCTCCCAAAACAATAACCAAAACCAACAAAAACAAGATTACAAAAAAAATAAATTTTTTGGGTTTTAGTTTAATTTTAGAGCCATATTGTGTCACACTTTCTTGCAATTTAAAAATCTCCGTTTTAAAATTTTAAGTGATACACTTTAAGTTTATGTGCCAAAAATTAAAAATATAATATCAGTTCGACAATCTTTAACAAAACAATAAAAATTACACCTTGCCTTAAATTTAAAGTTATCATAAAATATTTTCAAAGGAGAAAAATATGAATCTTGAACCATTATTTGACCGCGTGGTCATATCACCTCTTCCACAAAAGCAAACAACTTCAAGTGGCTTAATTTTGCCTGAGTCAAGCAGTGAACGCCCACTTTTAGGCAAAGTTATTTGCGTTGGTCCAGGCAATGAAATTGACGGCAAATTAACAAAAATGCATGTTAAAAAGGGCGATACAGTGCTTTATTCAAAATACGGCGGAATTGAGTTTAAACTTGAAGGTGAAAATCAATTAATCATAAGGCAAACCGACATTCTTGCAATAATAAAGGAGGATAACTAATTGGCTAAAATTATTCAATTTAATGACCAAGCAAGAAAATCACTTGAAACAGGCGTAAACATTCTTGCTGACACTGTTAAAATAACCCTTGGCCCACGCGGCAGAAATGTTGTTCTTGACAGAAAATACACAACCCCACTTATCACAAATGATGGCGTAACAATAGCCAAAGAAATTGAACTGTCTGACCCATTTTTAAACATGGGCGCAAGTTTAATTAAAGAGGTCTCAATAAAAACAAACGACATTGCGGGTGACGGAACAACAACGGCAATTGTTCTTGCACAATCAATTATAAGTGAAGGAATAAAAAACATCACAAGTGGCGCAAACCCTGTTATTTTAAAAAACGGAATTGAAAAGGCAACACAATGCGTTGTAGAAAAATTAAAAGAAATGGCAAAGCCAATTAACAGTAATCAAGAAATAAAACAAGTTGCAACCATTTCAGCAGGGAGCAGTGAAGTTGGCGACATCATTGCCCTTGCAATGGACAAAATTGGTCAAGACGGCGTTATAACCATTGAAGAGTCAAAAACCACAAAAACAGAACTTAAAATTGTTGAAGGAATGCAGATTGATCGTGGATATATCAGCCCTTACATGAACAGTGATGGAAGCCCTGAAATTAATCTGCAAAATGCATATATTTTAATAACAGATAAAAAAATCTCAACCATAAATGAAATTTTGCCAATAATGGAACAGGTTTCAAAAACCAATAGTCCCCTTTTAATTATTGCAGAAGACATTGAAGGCGAAGCATTAGCCACAATAATTTTAAACAAAATGCGCGGAATTTTTAATTGTATTGCAATAAAAGCCCCTTCTTTTGGCCAAAAACGCAAAGACCTTTTAACAGATATTGCAGTTTTGTGTGGCGGAACCTTCATTCCTGCTGATTTAAAGCAAAATTTGGCTGATGTTCAACTTGAAAGCCTTGGAAAAGCAAAAACAATTAAAATTTCAAAAGACCACACAACAATAATTGAAGGCAAAGGTCAAAAAGAAGAAATTGCTAACCATTGCCAAAATCTAAAGCAACAACTTCAATCTTCAACTGATGAATATGACAAAACAAATCTTGAAGAAAGAATTGCAAAACTTGGTGCTGGCGTTGGAGTAATTTGCGTTGGGGCCGTAAGCGAAGTTGAAATGAAAGAAAAAAAATTACGCATTGAAGATGCCCTTTCAGCAACAAAAGCAGCAACAAAAATGGGAATTATTGTTGGGGGTGGAGTTGCACTTTTGCGTTGCATCACTGAACTTGAAAAATTAGTTTCAACTCTAAGCGGAGATGAAAAAACAGGCGCCCAAATTATTTTAAAAAGCATACTGTGCCCCATCACTCAAATTTGCAAAAATGCAGGGGTTGAAAGCGGAGTTATAATTGAGCACATTAAAAATAACCCTGACCCAAACTTTGGCTTTGACGCCAAAAACTTGTCTTATTGCAACATGATTGAAAAGGGAATAATTGACCCTGCAAAAGTAACAATAACTGCACTTATGAATGCATCAAGCGTTTGTGCAACAATGCTCACAACCGAGGCAATAGTAACAGATGAACCTTCATCTACTTTAAATAAAGAAAGTGTTTAAAGGTCAAATTCAACCTAAATTTTAACTTTTCCCCAACCCCTATATTAAAATTAAAATTTCACACCTTTTGCAATTTAAAAGACAGTGTTTAAACTCTGTAATCTTCAAATGCGCATTTTTACATATTTTTTAAAACTTGCAAAACTACCACAAATTATTATAAAACTGGCAAAATTTAACTTAAAATCGCCCAAAAATTTCTACTATAATAGAAAATCCTATAATTAATTTTGTTCCGCAATAAATTTTTTAAATAAGCAACAAAAGTTTATTTAAATTAACAATAAATTTATTAAAAACTGCAGTAAAGTTATTTAAAATTAGAAAAAGCCCACATTTGTGGGCTTTTTTAGTTGTCAAAAACTTCTTTCATAATTTCTTCTAAAGGTTTTGTTGGGTGCATTGCTTCTTCAATGTCAAAAGCAGATTCGTTCTTTTTTTCCTTTTCTTTTTTTCGCTGTTTTAAATAAGTTTCAATGTTCTCTTCCTCTTTTTTTGGCCTTCCCCTCTTCCTGTGTTCATCATTTGCCTTACTATATTCATAAATTGACAAAATTTTAAGATATCTGTTTTCAAGGTCTTTTGAAGAATCAACACTTTTGTGCATTGGCTCAAGTTTTGAAAGTTCTTGAACCTCAGTAAAATCTTTTGAAAAAGCATCAAGAGAGTTTATAACTGAATCTAAAATTGCCTTTCCAGATTTATTATACCCTTTAAACTCAGCCGAAAGCAAACTATCCAAATTTTTAAGGCGTGAAATTTCCATTTCACATCTCATTTTAATAATATTTTCAAAATATTTGCTTTTATTTTTATACTTCTCAATAGCATCAGCAACTTCAACTTCTTTGTTTTCAAATGCGTCAATAGTCTTTTGTTGTTTAATAATTTCCCCTTTAAGTTCATTAACCTTGTCTCTAAGTCTGCTAATTTTAACCTCACTTAAAGTTAACATTTCTTTAACTTTTTCATCAACTTCACTTTGTGTGTAAACTTCTTTATTTTTCATTAGTAACCTCTATTTTTTTATTTTTTTGCCTGTCTTTTACATTAATATACACCAAAATTGCAATTCCTGCAACAATAAACACTGCACTTAAAATTTGCGATATTGGAAGTCCTGCAAGTCTTAAAACATATTCATTATCTCTTAAACTTTCAAGAACAACCCTAACAGTGCCGTAATAAATAAAATAAGTGCCCGTGCAAATTCCAACCTTTTTAGTTTTAAAGTATAACACCATTAAAATCACAAAGCCAATAAGATTCAACACAAATTCATAGAAAAACAACGCCAAATGCCATGTGCCATCAATGTTTACTGCAAAAGGAAAGAACTGCCAACTAGGGTTTGTTACAACCCAGCCGTAAACCTCTTGGTTTGCATAATTGCCCCACCTGCCTATTGCTTGGGCAAGAATTAAAACAGGAACAATCATGTCTGCAAGTTTTAAAAAGTTGTATTTCTTGATTGCACAAAGAATAACAAGCCCAATTGCCCCACCAATAACAGCACCAATTATACTCATTCCGCCTTGCCTGAACTCAAAAAAGTCTAAAATTGTGGTGTTATCTTCAAACAAAACTGAAAACAATCTTCCAAAAATTATGCCAAGCGGAACAATCGCCAAAAACACATCAATTGGTGTATCTTTTGGAAGCTCCTTAACTTTAAGCAATGCAAATGTTAGCCCAAAAGCCAAGGCAACTGCAAAAGCAATTATAATGCCATACCAATAAACATCAAACCCTGCAATAGTAAAAGCAACTCTGTTTAATAACAATTCCATACCTAGTCCTTACAATTTATTATATTAAGTTATAAATATAAAGTCAATAACAAAAAAATACCTTTTGCAAACATTGGAAATTAAAATCAATTATAAAACTACTATCAATTTTTTAACCCACCTCAAATAAGATAAAGATAGTAAGAATATTAAACAAATCACCTTTCCCCGTCCAAATGTTTATTTAAAATAAAAATAACACCCGACTTTTATCGAGTGTTAATTTTTTATTCTCTTGTGTAATCATCTTCAGGATGAGGGTCTCTGTCAACCGTTCCACCAATGTGACCACTATCATCTTTTTCTTGGTCACTGCCAGTGTTTGTTTTGTCTCCATCAGTAACTTGAGATGCCCCACCTGATTGGTTAGCCCCTTCGTTTGAAACTTCACCAGTATAGTTATTTCCATTTTGCAACTCAGTTAATTTATCACTAAGTTCTTTAATTGTGTTATTTGCATTTTCAAGTTCGGCTCTTAACCTTTCAGCCTCTGCTTTTGCTTCTTCTGCCTCTTTTTGTGCTTGCAATTTTTCTTGCTCGCTAGCCTCTTTGTCTGCTTCTGCCTGTGCTGCTCTTCTTTCAGCGTCCTCAGCCCTTGCAACGGCTTCGTCTCTTTCCTTTTTCAAACTTTCAATAAGTTCACTTGGATATTCACATTCGTGGTCTTCAAGTTCTTGCTTTAACTCATTATATAATTCTTCAAGTTCGTTATAGTCAGCAATGCTTTCTGCAAGTTCTCTATCTTTTTGGTTCAACATATTTTGAAGATTTCCAATTCTTACTGATTGACTGTTAAGTTGTTCTTGCAAACTTTTAACAAGAGCGTCATTACTATTATTTAAAGCATTTTGATAATTTTCATATAAAGTGTTATATTCATTTAAAAGGTCATCAAACTCATCTTGAAGGTCATTTCTTTCACTAACTGCATCATTAAATCTTTCTTGCCACTCAGCAATAATTTCTTGATTTGCAAGTTCACTTTCAGATGCATGTGCCTTAAACTCTTCATATTCCGCTTTTAAGGCTTGGTTGTCTTCAATTAATTTTTGAATTTCAGCAAGTGCGTCTTTGTGTTCTTCAACAAGTTCTAAATATTCAGGGTCATTGCTTAAATCAACACTGTTTTTACCAACAACATTTCCAATAACACCTGCACCAACAACAGCACCAACAACCAAAACCCCAGAAACAATTGCAGGAATTCTTCTTTTAAGCCCAGCAAAAAGCCCAACGGCTGCTGCAGATTTTTCTTCCTGTTGCTCTTCTTGCATCAGTTGATTTCTTATTGCAGAGTTAACTTCGCTAAGCCAAGTTGCATATCCAGCAATATATTCGTCAGATGTAAGTGATGATGTTTCATTTAAGTAAGCATTAGCGGTTGCAAGATAATCATTAACTCCACTGTAATAGTCTTTGATTAAGTTTTTGTTGTTATCAACAAGTTTTGCCTTGCTAGTTTTCCCTTCATTCTCTTCTTTAACATATTCCTTTTTCAAGTCTTCTTCTTTAACAAAGTCTCTGTCTTTGACATATTCTTCAACATCAGCAGTTATAACTTTGTTAAGGCAAGTTCTTGTAACATTTAGAAAACTAATTAAAGCAGCAGTTTGCTTAGCAATCATTTCTCTTGCTTGTTGTGGGTTTTCATAAACCATTCTTGTATAGTTGTTTGCATCAATTTTAGCAAAAGAATTTAAAAGCCTTTTTGTTGTGGCTTCTGTGTTTTTTTCCAAAACGCTTTGTGCTCTTTTAGTTGTTCCTAATGAATTTTTAAGCATAAACAAAACCCTTTCAAAAGAGTCTTGCGCTTGCAAAACATTTTTCCTAAGACTGCTCACATCAGTTGGAAGTGGGTCAAGAATCATGCCTGCCACTCTTTCTTCATCAGGGTCGCTAACAAACACCATTGAAGTGGCATCAGTTTGATTATTCAAGTTCATTTTTTTATCATTGTTTGCCATAATTTGTCCTCCTAAATCGTCCAAATCAAATGCATAAATCTAAGTTTCGCATAAACTATACCACACCGCAAAGCAAATGTCAATACCAAATTTTCAAAAACAGGCTCTAAAACGCCCAATTTTACAATTTTTTACAAGTTTTTCACCTAAATTACGACACAAATTGCGGTTGCATATTCTCCATCATGTGAAATGTTAACTTCAATTTCCTTAAAGTTGTTCTCTTTAAAATAAGTTTGTGCCAAATTATGAAGTTTTACAACCAAACTTCCACAATTATCATGTAAAATCTCAACATCTTTTAATGAAATCTTATTTAAAATTCCAATTTTAAAAGCCTTTAAAACTGCCTCTTTTGCACAAAACAACCCTGCAATAGTATATTCTCTTGGTGAAAATTTTGTTTTTTTGCAATCGCTCTGCAAGGTTGAGTTAGTGTTATTGTTGTTATTTTCACCCATACCGCTTGAACTTTTTTCAAGAATATATCTAACTTCGTTGTCTGTAAAAATCTTATTTAAATGTTCTTGGTTTTGGGCTAGTTTTTTAAACCGTACAACACTTGCCAAATCAATTCCAACTCTCATCATTTACCTGCTCTTTTAACTTTGAAATTTTATTTTTAATAAGTTCAAATTCAAAACCCTTACCCTGCAAATATCTAAAAAGTTTTTGCAAATTTTCACCCGTTTTGGGCTTATTTTTCATGTATTTTGCAGTAATTGTGTCAATTTTTGCCATTTCATCGTCATTTTCTATATCATTTACTGCATTCTGTATTATATGCTTATCTATCCCTTTTTGTGATAAATTAAACTCAATTTCCCTTTTGCTTTTTGTTTTGTTTGAGTCAACATAAGTTTTAGCATAATCACTGTCATCAATAAGTTTATATTCTTTAATGTTTTCAATTATTTTTTGTGCGGCTTCGCTTGAATAACCCTTTTGGTAAAGTTTGGTTTTAATTTCTCGTTCGGCATATGGCTTTTTTGCAAGCAACCCAAAAACATACGAAACACCTTTTTTAACTTCACTTTCAAAAATTAAGGCTTTCAACCTTTGTTCATCAACTTCACTGCCCACTTTAATTTGGTTAGAAAACAAAACTTCACTGTTTAGCCCACAAAAAAATTCACCATCAACATAAATGTTAACTCTGGTTTTATTTTTTTGATATTCAATTTTAGAAACAATGCCCATTAGTCAAACCTGAAATATGCTGAATCAATTTTTGAACACATAAATTCATCATTTATCTTCATTTTAATTTCGCTTATGTGCTTATCAACACTTGCAACGGGAAACGCCACCCTTAAACTCACAACATCACCATACTCCGCTGAAATAATAGGCAAATGATTATCCCTTAAATAAGTTCCAACAGGCACAAAATCAGGATATTTAATTGTTATTCCATAAATTGCACAATCAACCATTCTTACTTGTTTGCTCTGCCTTAATGTTTCAAGGGCACTGTTAAAATATGTTCTTGTTAATTTGCTTTTGCCAAGTTCAATGCCACCAAAATATCTAACAACTGCAACCAAACAATCAGTAAGCCCAAGTTTTGAAATAGCCTCACCAATTGGTGCTCCTGCCGACCCCGCAGGTTCGCCATCATCATTGTTCTTGGCAACGCTTGAATCTTTGCCAAGGCTGTAAGCATAGGCAATGTGTTTAGCATCTTTATTTGCCCTTTTTAGTTTTTCAATAAACTCAGTTACCTCACCAACACTTTCAACATGCGTTGCAACCCCAATAAACCTTGAACGAGTTTCAACCATTTCAAGTGCGTTCGTTCCTTCAATAGTCTTATACTCTCCACCCACATTTGCCATAACAAAAACTCCTTTTTATTAGGTTAACATAATTAAAAAATTTTTCAAAACAATTTGAATGTAATTCATTTGTTTTAAGGCAAAACTTTTGCTATACTAAACACAAGTTTGAACCTATATTAATTGTTTAAAAATTGAATTTAAAAAATCACCAAAGGAGCACAACATGAGAAAATTTGAAATTGTTGAAAATAAATTTTTAAATTATGATGGTGCAAAACCAATTCTTCCCAAAAGAGCAACCATGCATTCAGTTTGCTATGATTTTTACTGCCCCGCAGATGTTATTTTGCCTGCACAAAAAATCACTTTGGTGTGGACTAACATAAAAGCCATTTTTAATGAGAATGAGGCTTTAATTCTTGCAACAAGAAGCAGTTTTGCAAGCAAGGGAATAATGCTTGCAAACGGAATTGGCATTATTGAAAGTGATTACGCAAACAACCAAACAAACGGCGGAAATTTAGGTTTTTTGCTTTTTAATTCAACCTCACAAGACTTTAAAATTTCAAAGAATGATAAGTTTGGTCAAGGCATGTTTATTAACTTTTTAACAACAACTGATGAACAACCAATCACAACAAAAAGAACAGGTGGCTTTGGCTCAACAAATTAAAACTTAAGCAAAAGTTAATAGTGAAGTTAAAAACTAACAAACATTTTCCTAACATTTTTAAATTACAAAAACTCATAATTTATTTAAATTACACAAATATCGCACAAATAAAAATCAACCATTAAAACTTGTGGTTTTCATTTATAATAAATCCTCTCGTTACAAGCCTAGCATAAATGCTCACCCTTAGTCTGCTATTTGGTGGTTTTCTAAGAACAAAAAGCCTAAAACACTAAAATTTTGGGCTTTTTTACTTTATTTTTATGAAATTTTGCAGTTTTTTAAAGTATATTAAGGTTAACTTTAAAATTAAAAAATCACAATTAAACTAAAAATGGCTTATGTTTACTTACATTAAAAACTTGTAAAATTTTGCTTGGGCTTAATTAGTCTAATTATTAATTTTCAAATTCAAATATTTATCAATGTTGAATTCTTTTATGCAATCAATTTGCGGAGGATAACATCTAAAAACCATTTTTTGTTTTGTTGTTGGGTGAATAAACTTCAACTCAACTGCAAACAAATTCAAGTTGGCTTTTGGCATATTTGTGCCATATTTTTGATCTCCATAAACTGGGCACTTAATGTTTGCAAACTGAACTCTAATTTGATGCCCTCTTCCTGTTTTCAACTTTACTTGCACAAGGTTTTTATCTCCCCTTTGTTCAAGCAAAAAGTATTCAAGTTCTGCCCTTTTTGCACCCACTTCTGTTTGAGGAACAATGCTGACCTTGTTTTCCTTTTCATCTTTTTTTAGATAGTTCACAAGAATGCCGTGGCTTTCTTTCAATTTTCCCACAACAACAGCATAATAAGTTTTTTCAAACTCACCCGATGCAATTTGTTCGCTAAGTCTGCTTGCTGCCTTGCTTGTTCTTGCAAACACCATAACCCCACCAGTTGGTCTGTCAAGCCTGTGAACAAGTCCACAATAAACATTACCAGGTTTATTATATTTTTCTTTAATATAATTTTTAACCATGGTAAGCATATCTTTGTCTCCCGTTTGGTCTGCCTGGCTTGGAATATTTTGGGGTTTATTTACCACAATTATTTGATTATCTTCATACAAAACTTCAATATTTTCCATTTTTTCTCCATTTTTTGCACTTTAAAATGTTAAAATTGCACTATTCCCACAAGGAAGAAAAATCCCTTCGCTTGTTGGCAAACACACTTCATAACTTTCGATTTTGCCATTTTTAGGTATTGCAAGTTTTAAAATGTTTTCAAGAACTTGACACCCCAGCCCCGTTGTGTAACTGTTAATTAACACAAAAAGCGGATTATCACTAAGCAGTTTACCACAAAGGCTAACAAACTCAAACAAATCATCTTCAAGTTTCCAAACCTCACCATTGTTGCCCCTGCCATAACTTGGTGGGTCCATAATAATAGCATCATACTTTTTTCCGCGTTTAATTTCTCTTAAAACAAACTTTTTGCAATCATCAACAATAAACCTTACCTCGGCATCTTTAAGCCCTGAAACTTCTAAGTTCTGCTTGCATCTTTCAACCATTTGTTTAGCACTGTCAACATGGCAAACCTTTGCCCCAGCACTTGCACAGGCAACAGTTGCCCCACCAGTGTAGCCAAATAAATTTAAAACATTAATTTGGCTTTTAGATTTCTTTATTATGTCTGTCATAATATCCCAGTTGACTGCCTGTTCAGGAAAAAGTCCTGTGTGCTTAAACCCCATTGGTTTTACAATAAATTTTAAGTTTCGCCACCCAACAATCCATTCATTTTTAAAAGGCCTAAAAATTTGCCAACCCCCGCCACCTGAATTTGAGCGGTTATACCTTGCATTAAGATTTTTAAATTGGCTTAAATTTGATTTTGCTGGCCAAATAACCTGTGGGTCAGGCCTTAAAAGGTAAACATCTTTCCACCTTTCAAGTTTTTCGCCATTCCCCGTTGCAATCACCTCAAAATCTTGCCATTCATTGTTATATTTCATTATCTCTTCACTTACCTTGTTCTAACTTAATTTTTCACTGTATACCACAAAAAGCCAGTAAATTTTATCTTGTTATTAATAATTATCAAGAATGGTTTGCATATCAATTGTGTCAGCCGTTACAACAATTCCAAGAGGCGGTTCATTATAATTTCCATTTTTTGTTATAATAACGGTTGAAAGTTTGCGGTTTTGTTGAAACAAATAAAGCAAATTGTCAATCGTGATGTTTGAAGGGGCAACCTCATAATGATTTGAAATTCCTGAAATGTTAAGTGCATCAATCACAGGTTTTTTAATAAATTCTTCAAGATTAATTTTGTTGTAAATTGCTTCACCCACTGTCTCAACAATCATCTTTCTTGTAATAACCCCAAGAAGAACTTTCCCGTTATAAACTGGCACATTTGAATAGCCCGACTTATACATTTGAGTTAAAACATAACTTAAACTTTCATTTGCGTCAACAACAAAAACCTTTCTGTTAACAACACTATCCATTGCGCGTGGAGGGGTTGTAATTAACCTTGTTATTGCTTCAAGTTTTAACACAACATCATCATGAGGCTCTGCAATAACTTCCCCACTTATGCTTCGGTGAACAATGGCATTTCTTAGCCTGCCATAATCAATTAAATCATCTTCATATTTTTTAATTACAGAGTTAACCGAAGAAACCCTTCTTATAACATCTGAAAAACTTAAACTTGGCTTTAAGTTATAAATATCTCTTAAACTTTTATCAAGAATGTTATAACTATTAATAAACCTTTTAGCATTTGACCCCATAATTTTCTCCTTAATTTTAATAAGTATATCACACCCTACTTTTTTTTCCAATTATTTTATAAAACTAAAATGGTTTATCTTAAAATTCGCAACAAAAATGCGAGCAAATTAACTTTTCTCTTGCAAAAAAGCAAAAACTGTGTTAAACTTAATTTACTGTGATAGGCGGGGAGGTAGCGGGGCCCTGTTCCCTGAAATCCGCTTCAGCAGGGGCCGAACGCCATTCTAGGGCATTTATATGGAAGGCCGAACCAAATGTGCAGCGTTGATGTTAAGGTCTTATGCAATAAAATTCTTATGAACCGTGTCAGAGCCTGACGGCAGCAGCACTAAGTTTGAAAATTATGTGCCATAAGGAAACTTTAGCGGAGCCGGCTATTTGGTCACCGCTTCGGTATAGGTGAACGAAAATGGACTTCACAGTTTTTTTATTGTTTTTTATTTCTTAGCCTTGTTTTATTTTTATCTAATTACTTAAATTGGCGTTATTAATTTAATTAAGTTAATTCAATTTCGGTTTGTTAAATTGTTTTGTTCCATTTTTAAATTCATGAACCTTAAATTCTTTAAAATGCATTTAATTTATTAAATACATTTAATTCAAACTGCATTAAATTAACATAAAAAATAAAATTTATAATTAACACCAAAAACACCCACCTCTCTCCATTTTATAATATCACATGATAAACAAACCAATAAAAAGAGAATTTTAGTTTACCAATTCAACAAAAAGCAATAATTTTTTCATAAGTAAAAAAACACCTTTAAAAAGGTGCTTTTTGTTTTGCAATTTTTTCTAATTATTTCGCATTGTCAATAAAATCAACAAGGTCTTTTACTGTTTTAATCCCTGGGATTGCTTCATCTGGAATTGAAATTGAAAATTCATCTTCAAGACTCATAAGAATTTCAACAAGGTCAAGACTATCAGCCCCAAGGTCTGTTGCAATGTTAGTTTGGGCAGTTATTTTGCTAACATCAACGCCTAACTGCTTTGAAAGAATATCTTTAACTTTTTTCTCTGTCATATAAAACCTCCGTATTATTACTGAATATATTATACAATCAATGCATAAAACTTGCAACTAATTTTTTTTAAATTTTAAAAACCATTTAAAGTTAAACTTAATCTTAAATACAACAAAACTAAAACTTAAATTTTGTTATAAATTATAATTACAAAACTGCCTGAGTTTGAGTAATGTTAAAGGTGTAATCATGCAAAACTCCGCTTCTGTTAACAGTAATTGTAACAGAATCTCCAACGCTTAAATTAAACATATTATCTTCAACATCATACAAATTGGTAATTTTAACTTCAGTTTCCCCATAACTAATTGAAACCAAAACATCTCCGCTTCTAATTCCTGCAACATAGCAAGGGCTTAGTGTGTTAACACTGTCAACCACTATTGTTGAATTAAGCCTGCCTGTTTCATTGTCAATTGAGTTGCCGTCAGAAAGAATGGCAAGGTTAAGCCCCAAAACAGCCTTTGTTGGGTTTCCATTTTCAATTATGTTATACGCAAGATTTTTTGCCAAATTAATAGGAATTGCATATGCAACATTATCAATCTCACTGCTCATTAGTTTTGCATTAACAACACCAATAAGTTCACCTTTATCATTAAAAAGTCCGCCACCGCTGTTTCCTGAGTTAATTGGGGTGTCAACCTTTATAACTCTTGAAATTTGCCCTTCAATGCTGATTAAATTCACTGGCGCGCTGATAACTCCAACCGAAACACTAAACCCCATTGAAAGCGGGTTGCCAATTGCAATTGCCATTTGCCCTTCTGCAATAACAGAACCATCACTAAATGTTGTGGCAATGCATGAACTGCTTGTAATTTCGCTGTTTCCTTCAACCTTTAAAACAGCAATGTCATAAGTTGAACTATACCCAACAACTGTGGCTTTTATTGGAATGTAAGAATCGTAAGTTAAAATATAAACTTGACTGGTATAGTTTTCAATAACATGATAACAAGTTAAAATTGTGGCGTTGCCTTTCTCTTTATCAATTTCAATTATTGTGCCTGACCCTCTTGAACTCATGTTAAAAAAGTTATTATAGTTAATGGTTGTGCCCGTGTCAGAATTTAGCCCCGCTGACACACAAACTGAACTCAGTTTTGCCTTTGTTGCGGCTGCCCATGCAGTGTTTGTTCCGTCAACTGAAATGTTATAAGTTGGGTTGTTTAAAACTGCGGGGTCATTTGATTTTATGTAAAGTTTAACAATAAACGCACCCATTATAACATTAACAATTAAAAGCAAGCCAACGATAACTGACAAAATTTTATTCGCCCCGCCAGAAGATTTATTGCCCCCCCTTTTGCCACTAAATTCTGACGCTCTTACAATTGGTTCTTGGTCATACGGAATTTTAACTAACTCATCATCATCAAATCCGCTCATATTCTTCCTCCTTTATTTCACCTTGTATTTATTGGCTTTAACTATTGCCCAAATGCCCCAAACAGCACCACAGCCAACAATAAGCCCAAGTGCAACATACATTAAAATTTTAAGAGTATCGTTTTGCCCAGAATTAATGCTTACAACACTAAACTCTTTTTCACACGAAAGATTAATGCTTGGGTCAAAAAGTCTGCTTCCATTAGCCGTTGCCCTTAAAACAAAACTTCCGTCGCTTAAAGTTTCAATGTCAACATAACAATTTTCTAAATCAACACTTTTTATTTTAGCACATTCGCCAACAATTTCAAAATTAAGATTATCTAACTGCGTTAAATTTTGATTAGTGCGTAAATATATTCTTATTGTTTTGCCCTCTTCAAATTCAGTAATGTTCTGGTTGAAATAAATTCCATTAAAAGTGGTAACATTAAAATTAAATGCCTGCCACAAAATTTCTTCATCATCTTTATTAATTTCAAACTTAACAATGGTTGAGCCGGTTTTATTAAAAGTGTGGCTTGACATAAACTCCCAAAGCGTTTCCCCACCATCAACATCAACAACTTTCACTCTAACATTATATGAATTATCATTTGCATCGATGTAAGTTTTTATGTTTTGGTCCCCAACCCACGCATATTTTAGCATTGATGTTCTTGAACTTAAAGATAAAGTATCCCCCAAATAAACTTGATTTAACTCACCTTGTGTGTAAAAATCAAACCCCACCAACCTGAAAGGCTGTTTGTTTTGTTCAAGAATGGTAAAATAAAGGTTGTCTGATTGATTAATTGAAATGTCATATAAATACAAATATGCATAATCAACATCACCGTTAATTGTTGAAGAAAAATAATCAATTTGAAGGCTGTTTAAACTAAACACATTTTCACTAGAACCATTTGTAAACAAGTTTAACGGAATTTGCAAATAGTTCCAAGAATACCCATCTTCAGCCCCATCAATAAAAGTATTGTTGCCTTGTTTTTGCAAATTATCTTTCAAAACCTCACTGTTAATGGTGTAATAAAATTCAACATCTTGTGCACTTTGAGTTTGCCCGTAAAATGTGAATCTTAAATTGTGTAAATTTTTGGTTGAAAAGTAAACCCAAAGCCCAATTTCAAGCCCCAAAGACAAATCAATTTGTTCACCCCCAAGTTCAAGCGTAAGGCTAAAAGAGTTATTTTGGTCAACCTCGGGGCGCAAAGATTGCCCCTGCATTCTTTCCCCAGTTTCAAAATCAAAGGGGGTGAAACTGTTTGCACCTTGCCCGTTGTAACCATCTGGCAGTATTGCAAGTTCTGTTTGTAAATCTTGAAAAAAGTTAGCGTTTTCTGCAAAAACTGAGTTTTTAACATTAAATTTACCCGCAAAAACCCCAGCACTCATAAAAAGTGCAAAAACACATAACAACAAACAAAACAGATTTTTTCTCTTCATAATTATTATATGTTAGGAATTTGCCAATTGATTGGCGTTTTCCCTTGCTTAGTTAAAATTTCATTACATTTGCTAAAATGTTTGCAACCAAAAAACCCGTTATATGCCGAAAGTGGGCTTGGGTGTGGCGCAGTTAAAATGAAATGCTTTTTGCTGTCAATCAAACCTTTTTTATCAACAGCATTTCTTCCCCAAAGCAAAAACACAATCCCTTCTTTCAAGTCGCTTAGTTTTTTAATAATCGCATCAGTAAACTGGGTCCACCCTATGTTTTTGTGGCTTTGCGGACTGCCCTCTCTAACAGTTAAAACCGTGTTTAAAAGCAGAACTCCTTGCTTTGCCCAAGGCACAAGATAACCATTGTTAGGTTCAACCCCGCCCACATCTTGTGCAATTTCTTTAAAAATGTTTTTTAACGATGGTGGCGGTTCAACCCCAGGTTGAACCGAAAAACACAAACCATGCGCTTGACCTTTCCCGTGATAAGGGTCTTGCCCTAATATAACAACCTTAACATCATCAAAGTCAGTATATTTTAAAGCGTTAAACACGCACCTTTGTGGCGGATAAATTGTGCGAGTTCTGTATTCCTCATCAACCTTTTTTAAAGTTTCAACAAAATAAGGTTTTTCAAATTCTTCACTAAGCACATTATCCCAATTATTGCCAATTAACTTCATTTTTTCTCCTTAGTTAAAATTTTAATACATAGTTTACCATTGCTTTAATATGCCCTGCCAGTGTAAATTGTCGCATAAATTAGCCATCTTTACATACAAATAACTTAAATTTTGCACAAAATAAACTTAATTTAACTGGTTAAGTGCCATTATTGCAAGAGTTGCGCTAATTGCCCCATCGCTTGTGGCAGTAACAATTTGCCTTAAATTTTTTGTTCTAATGTCTCCTGCAACAAAAACATTTTTAACACTTGTTGTGCAATCTTCACTTTTAATAAACCCAAACTCATCAAGCAAAATTTTGCCTGCCAAAAGTTCAGTGTTTGGAACTCTGCCAACAGAAACAAACACCCCATCAATGTTAAGTTTTTCACTTTTTCCAGTGTTGGTGTTTGTTACTTCAATTCCGCTTAACTTATCCTCGCCAAAAACATTAGTCAACACATAAAAAGGCTTAATTTTAATGCGTTTGCTTTTTGCAAAATTAACTTCCTGCTGTGAAACTCTAAACTTATCACTTCGGTGAACAAGGGTCACGGTTTTGCAAATCCCTGCAAGATACACCGCTTCACTAAACGCACTTTTTCCCCCGCCAATCACGGCAACATCTTTATTTTTGTAAAACCCGCCATCACAAGTTGCACAATAACTTATGCCCTTGCCCTTAAATTTGTTTTCAAGTTCAGGGTCAATTTGCCTTGCCCTTACGCCCATTGCAAGAATAATGGTTCTGCCTTTAAATTTGCCTGATTTCGTTTCAACTTCAAGCGGTGCAGAGTTAAAGTTAAAATTAACAGCATTTTCATAGATAATTTTAACATCGTTTCTTTTTAAATCTTCAAGAAACTTTGTTGCAAGCATAAACCCCTCAATTTCACCAACTGCTGGGTAATTTTCAACCAAAGAGGTTGTCGCAATTTGCCCCCCAAACATTCCCCCTTCAAACAAAGCAACCGTTTTGCCCGCTCTTTTAAGGTAAATTGCGGCAGTAACCCCCGCAGGGCCCCCACCAATTATTAAACAATCAAAAATTTCCTCTTTCATGTTTACATTATATAACATTAATAAATTTTTTAAAAACAAATAAAGCCAGTTGAAAAATAAAAACTTTTACAGTGCAAATCTTTTGCCCTGTGTTTTAATTATTAAAAACATTTAAAAAGCCTCTCATGTAAAATTTTATCCTTTTTACATATGCTTTAACTTTTTAGTTACCAACAAAGGAAAACATAAAAAAAGCAAATGCTTACTGCGCATCTTTGTGGCATTTTAAATAAAAATAAAAAAACTATCAGGCAAAAGCCCAATAGTTAAAAGTTTTTTAAGTTATTCAGGTTTAATAAGTTGAGCAACCCAAAGTTTAACAGCACTAACAATAAGCAAAGGAACAACTGCAAGAAGAGTGAAATAACTGCCGTAACCTATTGGCGAAATAACACCAACAACCAAACCAATAATAAGTTCCCCAACGAAATATTTATTGCTCTTTTTATAATCAAAACTGGTTTTAACACTTGCATAGTTAAGTGCCGCCAAAATTCCAAAGAAAATTATGCTTGCTGTTTGCAATGCCACATACCACCCGTTAACAAAGCCACCTGTTGCAAGAACAACAATTGATGTGATAATAAATGTTAAAAAGTAAGCAACTGATAACGCGCAGTTAACAATGCTAAGCATAAAAATTGAATTTTTTGCAGTAATAATTTGGTTTTTCTTTGTTTTTTTAGATTTTGCAGCATCGCTTTTTAAATTTGAAGTTTCTTCTTTTTTAATCTCTAAATTCACTGCATTATCCTTAGCATCAATTGTGCTATTAGTTTCAGGCACTGTTGTTTCAGTTTCTTTTTTTGCAGATGTTTTTTTAACTTTTGCAGCAGTTGATTTTTCTTCTTTCCCACTAGCAGCCTTAGAAGTAGACTTTTTCTTTTCTTCTGCCATAACCTTCCCCCATTTAAACTTAATATTTACAACCATTATATCAAATAATAACTAAAAGTCAAATAAAAACACAATATTAATTGTCTTTAAACGCCAGAAACATAACCAAACATTTAATTTTCAAAAAATTAATTTAAATAAAACACATTCATATAGAGTTAAATAAAAATGCAAGGCGTAAGTTAC
>CAJKVX010000007.1 GCA_905203455.1 uncultured Eubacteriales bacterium | reverse complement strand
TTTATATTTATTTTAGTTTATGACAATTTTGAAAGTTAGGTTTTTATTTTTCAAGGTCTTCTTCAACAAATTCGCCATTGTTAAGTTCGTTTTTATCAATTTGGCTTTCGGTAGGCTCGCTTTCATAAATAAGCTCATCGATTTCGCCATCAAAATCAATCCCTGGTGGGAAGATGGTGTTTAAATTGGCTTTATCTTGCTCTGAAAGGTCATTTGCAAGGGTGAATGGGAACATTACGCTTGAAATTTCTTTACTGTGTTTTAACCCTAAAACATGAAGAATTTCATGCATTATTACTGACTTTGCGTAATTTTCGCTTTTGTTGAACGTTGAATCGTCAATATACACAATGCCTTTTAATTGGGTGCCGAAAGTTTTTGCTTCACCCGCAGATTTACCTTTTGCTAGGCTCGATTGGGTTTTTGTTTTAACAATTTCAAGGCTGTAGGCAGACTTGCCATCAAAAACAACTTCAAACCGCATTCCAAGCATGGCATCATCAAGTTCTGCTATTGCACCCAAAATTATTTCAATATCTTTTTGTGTTAAGTTGTTTGTGTTGATTGAAATTGTGTAAGGGTTTTCGTTAAAATATCCTGCTTCAAAGTTTGTGTTTTGAACATATGTGCCGTCATAAGTTGAGCTTAAACCATTTGTAACCTGAGCACCAAGCACAGAAAGATTAACGGCAAGAAGAACAAGGGTAGTTGCAATTTTGATGTTATCTATTTTATTTTTTCTTGCCATTTTTTCAAGGCGGGTGATGGCTTGCTGTGTTCCGCCCTCATTTTCAATCAATTTTAATAAATCTTCTTGCGAGTGTTTTTTAAGGTATCTCTCAATTAATTGCTGAGATTTTTCAAGCGATTTATCCATACATTCTCCTTTGTTATTTAGCCACAAGGTGTTGTGTTTAGACTTGTTTTGCGTTTTGACAAGTTAAATCAAAATTTAAACGGATGTTAATTTTAAAATAAAATATCAAGTTAGGTTTTTGTTGCGTTATTTTAAACAACTCAATTTTTACGCCATTATTAATTTTTAAATAACACTTTAAATTAAGGTTGTGTTGCGTTTTGTAATTATTTAATCAATTTTTATGCCGTTTTAGGCAATTTTTTGCAGAATTTCATTTGTTTGGGTTTGTAAAGTAAGGCAAGAGAGTTTAGTGTGAATTTTAGTATACGCCATTAAGTGCAAGTTGTCAATAATTGGGTAGATAGATTGCATAATTTTTGAACTGATTTGAAACACTAAAAACAAAGGAAGAATTATGGCAAACAAACAAGAAAAAAGTGCAATTGAAAATCTTGCAAAACAGTTTAACAAAGACTGTGATGTTGACACGCGAGAAATTACAGTTGGAGACAAAACTGGGTGTGTGTTTTTTGTTGATTGTTTGATTGATAAAAAAATGCTTGCAGACAGCATTATTAAGCCAATTTTAGACAGCGAAGATAAGTTAAAGGGTTGTAAAGATTGCATTAGTGAAATAACGCAAAACATTGTAAGCGTGCCTAAAATGGAGGTTTGCAATCTTAAAGATGCAACGGGGAATGTTTTTTCAGGGTTTGCTGTTCTTGCAATAAGTGGCGAGAAAAAATATATTGCCTTTCCAATTCAAGGGTGGCAAGCACGAGCCATTGCAGAGCCCCCAACAAGTTCGGTTTTAAAGGGCCCAAGAGAGGGTTTTGTTGAAGATATTAACATAAACATTAGCATGCTTAGAAGAAGGTTAAGAACGCCTGATTTATCTGTTGTGAGTTTAACACTTGGCAAAAAAAGCCAAACAAGGGTGGCACTTATTTATTTAAGAAGTGTTGTTGATAAGCACGTTTTAAAAGATGTTAAGGAAAAACTTAAAAAGATTGATATTGATGGAATAACCGCATCTTATTATGTTGAAAGTTTGCTAAGAAACAATGACAGCAAACTATTCAGGCAAATTGGAAGCACTGAAAAGCCTGATATTGCCATGGCAAAAATTTTAGAGGGCAGAATTGTTATAATTGTTGACGGCACGCCAATCACTCTTTCACTGCCTTATATTTTTCTTGAAGACTTGCAAAGCAGTGATGACTATTACATGCACCCTGCAAGGGCAACATTTATAAGGTTTATAAGGTTGTTTGGTATTCTTTTTGCAATACTTTTACCTGGAATTTATGTTGCAATGGAAAGTTACCATTACAGGCTTATGCCTATTGACTTTTTAATAACCATTCTTTCAAGCATTGAAGGAATTAGTTTTCCGCCATTGCTTGAAGTTTTGTTTGTTATATTTCTGTTTGAAATTTTAAACGAGGCAAGCATTAGAATGCCTAAATATTTAGGTATGGCACTTTCAATTATTGGTGCTTTAATTTTAGGTGACACTGCGGTGCAAGCGGGAATAATAACGCCCCCAAGCATTATGATTGTTGCAATTTCAGGCATAACAATTTACATTTTGCCAGACCAAGCACCAATAACAAGCCTGCTTAGAATTTTGTTTACCTTAATTGGTGGGTTTGCGGGATTTTTTGGCTTGCTTTTAGGGTTTGTTTTCCTTACTGCTTATCTTGTCAGCACAAGCAATTTTGGGGCTCCGCTTATGGCACCATTTGCGCCATCAATTAAAGCAGATAAGAAAGATGCAATAATAAAATCTAGTCTTAACCAAATGGTAACAAGACCAAAAAGCATTCCTAATAACAACAGGGTTAGGCAAACCCCACGCACCGAGGCCTTTGCAAAAGACCTTGAAAAAAGAATGCCTGACCTTGAAGGGGAACTTGTTAAAAGAACTAAAAATATGGAAAAACAAGAGGAGAAAAATGGTAAATAAACGGCAGGCTACAATTTTAGTTATTATTTGCGCACTTGCTGCAAAACTTCAGCGTCTTCCAAGCCTTGTAAGTTACACCGTTGGCAGAGATGGCTACATTGTGTTTTTTATGCTTGGGCTGTTTGATGTTTTGTTTTTAATGCTTGCAATTTGGTTTTTTAACCGCAACAATAACAAGGGAACGCTTAAAGATGTGCTTGATAATTCTTACGGGACTGTTGTTTCAAGAATACTTTTATTTATGCTGTTTTGTTATTTCATGATTATTGCCGTTCTTCCAAGTGTTGCAATTAGAGATTTGTTTGCAAACATTTTGTTTGACCAAATTAATTATAACTATTTTGGGCTTATATTCCTGTTTGTGATTATTTTTATGGCTGTAAAAGGGCTTCAAACCTTGGGAAGACAGGGCGAAATTTATGTTGGCATTTTAGCGTTTAGTGTTATTGGTGTTTTGCTTTTGGGGCTTTCAAGCACCAGGCTTGAAAGAATTTTGCCCGTTTTAGACATTGATTATGAAATTTTAATTGGGGAAATGTTAAGGGATACTCTTTGGTTTGGCGACTACATGATTTTGTATTTTTTGTCAGGCAGAGTAAGCCTTAAAAAGAATGAAAAACTGGGTGCTGGGCTTGTTATTCCTTATGCCGTGGTTGTGCTTGTTATTATTCCGCTTGCGTATGTTGTGTTTTACACAATTTATAACAACCTTGCGGGATTTCAAACAAACGCAATATCCTCTTTAACACAGTTTTCACTGCTTACGCTTGACATTGGAAGAATAGACTGGTTTTTGGTGTTGTTTGAACAAATTTCAACCATTCTTGCTTCAAGCATTTACATTTTAATTGCGTCAACATGTTTTTGTCAGGCGTTTTCAATTAAAAAACCAATGATTCCTATTATAATTTTTGCAACCGCAATTTTTGTTGTTGATTTGTTTGTGTTTAGTAACATTAACACTTCAATGCCACAATACAGACAATTTTTCTATATTTATAGCATGATTGTAATTTATCTTTTGCCTTTTGTTTTCACAATTGCAAGTTTAATTTTTCAAAAGAAGTTAAATAAAAATGAAATCAAAAAGCCTAAAAATATTAAAAAAGGTGCAACAAATAATGTTAGCCTTGCTAAATCTAAAAAGGAGGCCATGAATGATTAGATATTTTAAACGGCATGCATGGCTATTTGCTCTTATTGCGTTTTTGCTATTATTTCCGCAGGCGCTTTCAAGCCAAGCAAGGTTAAATAACAGGGTGTTAATAACGGGTCTTGCGTTAGATAAGGTTGAAAATGGGTATGAAATTACGGCACAAGTAGTTATGCCAACTTCTGGCAGTGAATCAGGCGGAGAGGGCGCAAACCTTAATTTTATTACAGAAACTGGGGCATCTTTGGTTGAAGGCATAAAAAAGATATCATATAACATTGGGGAAATTGCAGGACTTTCACACACAAACTTTATTATTCTTGGGGAAAGCCTTTTTGACGACAACATTATTGCTGACCTTGATTATTTTATAAGAGATGCCACTTTGCCAAACTCAATGATGCTTCTGTTTTGTGAAGGCTCAGCAAAAGACCAAATGACCAAAACTGGCGACCTTGAAATTTCGGTTGGGCTTGGGCTTCAAAAGGTTTATTTATATAAACAAGAGTCGCTTAATTCACGCATGGTTGCCTTGCAAGAATTTATAGATTTTGCTTATGAACATGCAAGAGTTTCGGTGCTTCCTAAAATTAACATAACAAAAGAAGGGGAAGATGACTCTGGCGGAAATCAAGATTCAAGCGATGGTTCAAGCACATCAAGTTCGCAAAGTAGTTCTGGCGGGGCAACAAGCGGAACAAGCAGCAGTGCCCCTAAAAGCAGCGACACTAAGCAGGGCAGAATTGAATATTTCACGCCACTTGCTTACTTTAAAGATGGGTTTTATGTTGACACAATAAGTGAACAAAACCAAATTATAGCCTATCTTTTAACTCAAAATAACAGCAACAGGTTTGATATTGTTATAAACAATGTTACAGGTGGTGAAATTTATCATAACGCTGAAGTTGGGTTAAGAGTTGGCAAAAAAACATGTGATATTGAAACTGATTTTAGTGGGGCTAAACCAAAACTTAAAATAACCATTGGGCTTGATAAAATTAAACTTATGGAAGTGAGAAATGAAGGTGTTGCCTATGAGGGAACTTATGCAAGTTTGCAACCTTATTTAAATGAAACATTAAATTCTGCCATTAGAAATCAAATTAAAGAAAACATAACAAGCATTTTTGAAAAAACAAAAGCACAAAATGTTGACATTTTCAGAGCAGCCGATAATGCATATAAGTTTAACAAAGATGAGTGGCAAGAATATTTAAAATCTGTTAAAGACATTTCAAATTACATTGCTGATTTTGAAATTGAAGTTGTGGTTGACTTAAAAACATTTATCTAAAAAGTTGCAACTTGGGGTTTAAAGCATTGCAAAAAATGTTCAAATTGAGTTTAGATCTTGCAAAAAATTAAACTGGCGCAAAAAAAGATTTGCCTTAATTCGGGCAAATCTTTTTTAATGATTTATTTTCAGTTTATAATTAAACATTTATGTTATGTTCAAAACTTGTTTTGTTCATAATCCCGCCACCATTATTGCAACATTTAATTTTTTAAAATTAGTATTAATTCTGCTTGAATTAGTTGCGGTTTTTATTGTTTTGCTGTTTGAACAAAATGCTGTATTGAACATAGTTTTTATTATTCTGCTGTTTTATTTTCGTTGTTTTTCAATTGACATAACTTAAAGTTTGTTATAGTTTGATTTTTTCAAGCAATTTGTAAAGCAGGCTTATCATAAATGGTGAAAGAAGAATTAGAATTATAACAAACAACATATCTTGCAAAAGCAGTGGAACCAAAGTAAAGAAACTTGGAATTATAAGCATAAGCAAGAAACACAAAAGTGTCATGCTTACAAAAAGTGTTCCTGTTAAAGCGTTGATTGGTTTGCACAACCTGTAAAGCAGGGCAAGGCCAGTGAATGTTACAACAATTGTCATCATGGTTGTTAAAACATCATGGCAATCAAGAGTGCCTTTTGTGAACCAAACAAAAGCATAAACTGCAAAACCATTTAAAATCAGGGTTATTGCCCCAGGCAGGGCGTTTTTAAACAGGTTGTAAATAAACTTGCCTTCAATTGGTTTATCATTTGGCAGAAAGGCTAAGAAGAACGAAGGAATGCCAATAACAAAGGTTTCAAGCAAAAGGTTATTTACTGTGCTTAAAGGGTAAACCTCGTTAATTATAAGAATGAAAATTGAAAAGATTATTGAAAACAAGGTTTTCATAAAGAACAAACTTGATGCTTTTTGAACATTATTAATAACCCTTCTTCCTTCAATAACCGTTTCAGGCATGCTTCCAAAATCACTGTTTAAAAGCACCATGTGGCTAACGCTTCTAACGGCTTCACTTCCGCTTGCCATTGCAATTGCACAATCGGCTTCTTTTAAAGCCAAAATGTCATTCACGCCGTCTCCCGTCATGGCAACGGTGTTGCCTGTTGTTTTAATGGCTTTAACTAAAATTGCCTTTTGGTCAGGCGTTACTCTTCCAAACACTGTGTATTTATTAGCGGCTGCAATTACTTGTTTTTCATTCATGCCTTCAAGGTTAATAAATGATTCGGTGTTTTCAACGCCAACTCGTTTTGCAATTTCAGCAACGGTAAGTGGGTTATCCCCTGAAATGATTTTAACTTTAACGCCGTTTTCTTTAAACCACTTGATGGTTGCAACGGCTTCATCACGAATGCGGTCTTCCAAAATTAGCAATGCAACGGGAACCCTGTTTGATGGTGGGTTATCTTTAACAATGCTTGCGTTTGCATGGGCAAGAAGCAAAACCCTGTAACCATCTTTTGAATATTGCTCAACCATGTTTAAAATTTTTTCATCTTCAAGGTTAGGCATAACAAATTCAGGTGCTCCTAAAATGTAAGTTCCGTGGCCTTCAAAGGTAACAGCGCTTAACTTTCTTTGGCTTGAAAATGGAAGGGTAACAGTTGGCTTTAACTCTTTGTTATAACCAAAATAGTTAATAAGTGCCTGGCTTGTTTGGTTGTTATCAGGAAGGGCTGAAAGCATGCAACCAACGGCGCGTTTAAGGGTAATGTCAGTGTTGTTTAATTGAATGCAGTTATAAACCTTCATTGTGCCATCAGTAATTGTTCCTGTTTTGTCAAGGCACAAAACATTAACTCTTGCAAGCATTTCAACGCAGTAAAGGTCTTGAACAAGGGCTTTTCTTCTTGCAAGTTTAATAACACTAACAGTAAGGGCAATTGAACAAAGCAAAAACATTCCCGCAGGAATCATTCCAACAATTGAACCCGCAGTTTTTGTTATTGTGTCAACAATTTTTTCGCTTGTGGTTGCACCTGTGCTTGCAATAAAGTTGTTGATATACATTAAAATTGCAATAGGAATTAAAATTATACCAATAACTTTAATTATAAGTTTAAGTGAGTTAAAAAGTTCACTTTTTGGCCTTCTATATTTTTTTGCCTTTGCTGAAAGTTGTTGAATGTAAGTGTTGGTGCCAACTTTATCTGCCCTTGCATAGCAAGACCCACTAACAACAAAACTTCCGCCTAAAATGGTGTCGCCAACCTTTTTCTTAATTGGCAAACTTTCACCAGTAAGCAAACTTTCGTTAACTTCAATGCTTCCTTCAAGCACTGTGCAGTCAGCAACAATTTGCTTGCCTGTTGAAAGCATAATAATGTCATCAAGCACAACTTCGCTTGTGCTGATGGTGTATTCAGTGCCTTCACGCACAACTTTAACCACTGGGGCAGTGAGCAAACTTAACTTTTCAATTGTTCGCTTTGCCCTTATTTCTTGCACAATTCCAATAACAATGTTTAAGGTTATAACAACCATAAACACGCAACTGCTCCACGCACCAACAACGGCAAGGCTAATGAAAATTGCTATGCACAAAATGTTAAAAAATGTGCAGATATTTTCAATAAAAATGCTTTTATATGTTTTAACATTGGTGTTTGGGGTGAAGTTGTTTTGCCCCTTTTCCATTCGGTCAGCCACTTGTTCAAGGGTAAGACCAAACTTATAATCAGTTTTAATTCTTCTAACTCTTACAGGTTTTTGCTCTTCATTTTTGTGTTTTTTGGGTTTTTCATCTTTATTTTGTTTTTGCTTTGTTTGCTTCTTTTCTTTTGCTAATGGTTTTTCTTTATTTTTTGAAGTTGTTTTTGAAAGGGGCTCACTTAAAATTTCGCTTTCAGTTTGTGGCAGAGAACTTTCTTCCACGGGAACTGCGACACTTTCGCTGCTTGTGGTTTTGTTGCTTGCACTTTCATTTTTTGTTTTTGTGCTTTCTTCTTGGTCTTTTTTTGTGCTTTTTGTTGTGACGGCTGAACTTACAACTTCTTTAATTGATTTTTTACCTGAACTTGGTTTAGTTTCACTAACAGAAGGTTCAATGGGGGTTGTGTTTAAACTTTGGGGTTCATCTTGTTGCTCAATTTGCAAAGACTCAATTGAAATTTGGTTTTTTAACTTGTCTTTTTTTTGTGCCATTTAATTCTCCTGTTGTAAAAAATTTTACCAATTTTTGTGATATTAATATTAATATACATGACTAAACAAATTATGTCAATTTTACTTTAAATTTAATTGTAAGAATTTTATATAATTTTGGAAAAAGTGAAAAAAGTATTGCAATTTCGGCAGGAAATAATTATAATAACACTAACAATTCCTTGCTTTTTAGAAATAAAAAGCCGAATGAGTCCAAAAGGAGGTTAAGATATGAACAAATACGAAATGCTTTACATCATTGATTCTTCTGTTAGTGAAGAGGCAAGAAACGCTTTAATTGAAAAGTTTGCAAATTTTGTTCGTGATAATGGTGGAGTGGCTGAAGAACCACAAAAACTTGGCATGAAAAAATTTCAATATCCAATCAATTATAAAAACGAAGGCTTTTACTGTTTAATGAACTTTCAAGCAGATTCTGCATTGCCTAATAAACTTACAAGTTTGATGAAAATTACAGATGGCATTGTTAGAACAATGATTGAAAAAAGATAGTAAGGAGAAACTTATGAACAAAGTTATTTTAATTGGAAATTTAACAAAAGACCCAGAACTTACAACCACTGCAAATGGCGTTAACTTTTGCAGGTTCACAATTGCCGTTGGCAGAAACTTTACAAGTGCTGATGGTGAAAGGGAGGCAGACTTTTTGCCAATTATTGCGTGGAGGGGTCAGGCAGATAACTGCTATAAATATCTTAAAAAAGGCAGTAAAGTTGCCGTTGTTGGTGCCGTTCAAACAAGAAATTATGAAGGAAGCGATGGCACAAGAAGATACATCACTGAAATTGTTGCAGACTCTGTTGAGTTTTTAACAACCAAAAACTCAGGTGAAAACATTGGTGATGATGGCGAGGCAAAAGCCCAAACTAAGGAAGAAGTTGTTAGCAAATTTGAACCAATTGATGATGACAATCTTCCATTCTAATAATTAAAGGAGAAATCATAATGAAAAAGCAAGTAAACAAAGATAATGCAAATTATGATGACAAAAACCCTAAAAAAGTTCGTAAAACACCAAAAAAGGTTTGTGCATTCTGCACTGAAAAGGTGGAATTTATTGATTATAAAGATGCTCAAAAGTTAAGAAAATATATGACTGAAAAGGGCAAAATTATACCAAGAAGAACAACTGGGGTTTGTGCTAAACATCAAAGAGAGTTAACTAATGCAATTAAAAAAGCAAGAGTTATGGCATTACTTCCATATAAAACAAACTAATTATAATCAAATTAAAGCAACCTTCGGGTTGTTTTTTTGTTTTAAAAGTTTTATAAACAAAGGCAAATATAACAAAAACTTGACTTAGTGGCTGTTATGATTATAATAAATGTATAATTATAGTTTAAATTTGGAAGGTGGTTATGGCTAAAACAAAAACAAATGAACTTGCAAGGTCAATGCCAAATAACCTTGAGGTTGAGCAAGCAATTTTAGGGTGCATTTTAATTGACCCAGAGGCAACGGTAAACATTGTTAGCAAGGTGCGTGATTATGATTTTTACAGTGAAACACATAAGGTTTTGTTTGATGCCATTTTAAGTTTGTATAACAAAAATGTAACCATTGACATTTTAACCCTAACTGATGAACTTGAAAGGCGAGACCAACTTGCAAGTGTTGGAGGTGTTGGATATTTAACAACACTTACAAATGTTGTGCCAAGTTCAGCCAACTATGAAAGTTATATTCAAATTTTAAAGCGAGACAGTGTTTTAAGGCAACTTATTGAAGCGTGCAGTGGGGTTATTGAAAAGGCATATTCAAATAATGAAAATGAAGATTGTTTAGCCCTTGCTGAAAAAAGCATTTATGAAATTGCCGAGCGTGGGCAAACAAGCAACCTTGAAAGCATTAAAACTTCACTTGCAAAAGTTATTGAAAAACTTGAAGATATTCATAAAGATAGTGGTTGCCTTAGGGGGCTTACAACGGGGTTTTTCAAACTTGATGAAATTACAAATGGTTTCCAAAAAAGCGATTTAATTTTAATTGCGGCAAGGCCAGGTATTGGTAAAACAAGCCTTGCAATGAACATTGTTGCAAATGCCGCACTTGAAGCGGGGGCCAAATGTGCCTGCTTTTCACTTGAAATGGGGGCAGACCAACTTGCCCAAAGAATGCTTTTTAGTGTTGCTAATGTTGACATGGGAAAAGGGCTTAAAGGTGAACTTGACCAAGCCGACTGGACAAAAATTTGGAAGGCGAACAAAAAACTGCTTGAAACCCAAATTTACATTGATGATAGTTCACTTAACACTCCAAGCAAAATTCTTTCAAAGTGCAGAAAATTAAAACGCGAGCGTGGGCTTGACCTTATAATGATTGACTATTTGCAACTTATGAGTGGCGACACAAAAAGCGATAACAGGCAAACAGAGGTAAGTGAAATCAGCCGAAAACTTAAAATTTTGGCAAAGGAAATCAATGTTCCAGTTATTGTGTTAAGCCAACTTTCGCGTGCTGTTGAGCAAAGAACAAGCCACCGACCAGTTTTAAGTGATTTAAGGGAATCTGGGGCTATTGAGCAAGATGCTGACATGGTTATTTTTATTCACAAAAAAGAGATGTATAACGAAGAGGGGGCACCAGTTGCAGCAGATAATGCACCCAAAGATTACACCGCCGAACTTATTATTGCAAAGCACAGAAACGGAACTCTTGGCAGCGTGTTTCTTGGCTGGAAGGGCTCAAGAGTTAGTTTTGTTAACCTGCCTGATGATGCAAACACCAAAAGCATTATTGATTCTTACACCGAAGGGCATATGCCAAAGGCAGAAGATATTGGCGGGGCACTTAATGTTGTTGAGTTGCCAGATGAAGATATTTTTGGCGATGATGCAAATGTGTAAAATTCAATAATTTAACTTAAATTATAACAAATTGATTATATTTAGCAAAAAACGAGATAAAAGTTGGGAAAATTGTAGTATAACTACTAGAAAATCTGCAAAATTAATATAAATTTGAATAAATTTCTGCAAAAAATAGCAGAAATTTATGTAAATTTAAATATATATAAAAATGCGAAAAGGGAAGAAATTATATGAATAAAATGAACAGTAAACAACTGAGAAACAGTTGGATAAACTTTTATGTAGCAAGGGGACATGTTAACATTGGGGCAGTGTCTCTTATTGGTGATGGTTCAACAGGGGTTATGTTTAATGTTGCGGGAATGCAACCATTAATGCCATATCTTTTAGGGCAAAAGCATGAGAAAGGCACAAGGCTTTGCAATATTCAAGGTTGTGTTAGAACGGTGGATATTGAAAGCGTTGGTGATGAATCTCACTTCACATTTTTTGAAATGATGGGTAACTGGAGCCTTGGCGATTATTTTAAAAAAGAGAAAACCAAATGGAGTTATGAGTATTTAACAGAGGTTTTGGGTGTTGAGGCTGATAAAATTTGTGCCACAGTTTTTGCAGGTGATGAAACTGCACCAAGAGATGAAGAAACTGCAAAATATTTAATTGAGGCGGGAATTAAGCCTGAAAATATTTATTATCTTGGCAAAGAAGATAACTGGTGGGAACTTGAAGGAACAGTGGGCACACCCTGCGGGCCAGACAATGAATGGTTTTATCCTAAGCATGAAAATAAGTGTAGCGAAAATTGTGACCTTACTTGCAGTTGCAATAGATATGTTGAAATTGGCAATGATGTTTATATGCAATACAAGAAGTTAGAAAACGGCAAATACGAACCTCTTGAAAACAAAAATGTTGACACAGGGTTTGGTTTTGAAAGGCTTTTAATGTTTATTAACGGGTTTGATGATGGTTATCAAACCGACTTATTTGCAGGTGCAATTAAAATTCTTGAAAATATAAGTGGGGCAACCTATTTGGCAGACCCACAAAAAACCCGTGCGATGCGAATTATTGCTGACCACATTAGAACCTCTGTTATGCTTATTGGCGACAAAAATGGAATTGTTCCATCTAATGTTGGGGCGGGTTATATTTTAAGAAGGCTTTTAAGAAGAGCAATAAGAGAAGCAAAGGTTTTGGGTGTTGACACTGATTGTTTAATTAGCGTGGCTCAGGAGTTTATTTTGAGTGTTTATAAAGAGGCGTATCCACTTCTGGTTGAGAAGAAGGATTACATTTTAGGTGAAATTAAAAAAGAGGCAGATAAGTTTGAGGCAACCTTAGCATCAGGAATAAAAGAGTTTGAAAAGGCAGTTGGTGCCCTTGAAAGAAAAAATGCGTTCATGAAACAAAAAGACGCAAGTTATGTTGATGATAACACAATTTCTGGCAAAACGGCTTTCAGGCTTTATGACACTTTTGGTTTTCCGCTTGAAATGACGGTTGAACTTGCAAAAGAGCAAGGGCTTAATGTTGACCAAAATGGTTTTAATGACGAGTTTTTAGTTCATCAAGAAAAATCAAAGGCAATTGGGAAGGGGATGTTTAAAAGTGGACTTAGTGAGAACTCTGACATCACAACCAAATACCACACGGCAACCCACCTTTTGAATGCTGCACTTAAACTTGTTTTAGGCAACGATTGCCACCAAATGGGCTCTAACATTACAGAAGAAAGGTTAAGATTTGACTTTAATTGTGACCACAAATTAACGGAAGATGAGATTAAGAAAATTGAAGACCTTGTAAATGGGTTTATTGCGGCTGATTTGCCTGTTACAAAACAGGAAATGACAAAACAAAAAGCGGTTGAAATTGGTGCAGAACATCAATTTCTTGACAGGTATCCTGATAATGTTAGTGTTTATTTTATTGGTGATGTTTCAAAAGAAATTTGCACTGGACCACATGTAAATCACACTGGATTAATTGGCAAATTCAAAATCACCAAAGAGGAAAGTAGCAGTTCAGGCGTTAGAAGAATTAAGGCAATTGTTGAATAATTCATTAAATTTGATGTAAAATATGCCAAAATAGTGCTTTAATTTTGAAAATTTGCAGGTTTTCATTGCAAAAGCGTTAAAAGAAGGAAAAATTAGCAAAGATTTTTGCAAAATCATGTGTAAAGTTAGAGAAAACATATAAATTTTTGCAAAAATGAGTAAAATTCACAAAAGGAGATTTAAGTGAAAAGATTTTTAATAACAATTTCTATTATTCTTGCAAGTGCACTGTTGTTTTTTGTTGGGCTTTTTGTAATTTTGGTTCTGGCGCCTGGTTCAAGAATTTTTGGAATAGAATATGTTTCGGCTCAGGTTGGTGTTGCTGATATTTCACAAGAGTGGGCTGAATATATTGATGGGGACATTTACCTTAACACAAAAGATGTTCCTGTTACCATTAATTTTGAGCCATATGGCAGAACAAAGGTTGAGTTTGTTCAACATTACAGTGGTTACACCACGGGTGGGTTTAGGGTTCCTGATGCCCAGATAATTAAAGATGCAAACGGAATTACTGTTAACACCAATGAAATTCAAAGGTTTTTGTTTGGAACAAACCATGAATATGGGCTTGTAATCACTCTTCCTTTAAGTTGGGGAACATCAGGAAGACACAGCATTTATGTGGTTGGAGAAAATTCAAAAACAACAATTAAAGCTAATGCTGATGCCACACTTGAGTTTGTTGAACTTAGTCTTAAAGGAAAAGGCGAAATAGCGTTAAACTGCAATTTTGATGTTCGCACTTTTAGTTTTTACACCCCTAAAAAATTGAACCTTGAAAGTAATCACTATGCACAAAATGTTAGTGTTGAAACAACATCGGCTGATGTTAATTTAAACTATGCACTTTCAGGCAATATTGAGGCAAGCATGGGTGCAGGAGACCTTGGGTTTGTTTCGTGCAACAATGCAAACATCACCACTTCAAGCGGAAAGGTTTTTGGCTTAAATGATGGTGGAATTGTTTATGGCAATGTTAATATTAAATCCTTAGGTGGGGACATTGAACTTTTAAGTTTAAATGGCGTTAGTGATGAAAACCAAATTAGTTCAACCTCAGGAGACATAACCATTGGCACATTAACAAGAGGATATGTTAAGTCTGAAAGGGGGGACATATTAGTTTCAAACTTAATTAACGCAACAATTGAAAATGACAGAGGCAAAACAAATGTTGGAGCAGTTAGCGGAAGTGTTAATGTTGCAAGCCAAAGTGGCAAGGTTTGTGTTGGAAGTTTTGTTGATGGAGTTGCAAGAAATGTTACAGTTTTAACCACAAGTGGAGATTGCGTTTTGAAAAACACGGTTGGTGCTGTTAAGGTTACATCTTCAAGCGGAGAGGTTGAATTGTTTAACACCACTTCAACAGATGTTGAAATTTCAAGCGGAAACAAAATTTTTGCAACAGGGCTTTTGGGTGGTGCCAAAATTTCGGGCAATGCCAACATTACTTTGCATTTTTCAAGAATTGTTAGTGAAAATGTTATAACAGGCAATGAAAAGTGCAGAAACATAAACATTTCGGTTGAAAACTTAACGCCAAGTCAATTTAGTTACAGCCTTAAAACAACGGCAGATAATAACGGCATGGCTAGCATTTATTCAGGGTCAACCTGCCTTGCGCAAGACCTTGTGCTTGAAGCAAACAAGGGCAGTGGAAAACTGACCGTTTCAGCAACAGGTTGCAAAATTAACATTTATACCCCTGCACAGAATTAAATAAATAAAAATTAAACTATAATAAAAATAAAAACGCCTTAGCAAGCGTTTTTTTTATTGGTTATTAAAGAAATAACTTGTTGGAATTAGTTAATTGATTAGTTTGTTAATCTTTTTTGACAAGGGCAAGAACATAAATGAAAAATCTTAAAAAGTAAACAAGGCTTGTTAGCAGGGCTGAAACATAAGTAAGTTCGGCTGCTTTTAAAACTTTTTTTGCTGGGGCAATATCTTCTTCTGATAAAGTTCCGCTTTCTCTTAAAAGTTTAATTGCTCTTTTTGAGGCATTTCTTTCAACGGGAAGGGTGATAAGATAAAACAAAGTTGAAAGGAAATAAAGTGCCGTTGCAACCCAAACTAAAATTTCACCAACCAAAGTTGTTGCAGGAACAAAAATTAAAATAAAACCAATAATAAACAGTGGATAAAAGGCGATTGACCCAAAGTTTGCAAAGGGAACAATGGTGTTTCTTATTTTTAGCGGAAGATAACCTTCTTTGTGTTGAATTGCATGACCAATTTCATGGGCAATTACCCCAATGCCTGCAACACTTGTGGTGGTTCTTGTTGACTGTGAAAGGTTTATTGTTTTTGTTTTGGGGTTGTAATTATCAGTTAAATTGCCTTTAACTTCGCCGACTTTCACATCATTTAGCCCCGCAAAAGTTAGCATGTTTGTTGTGGCTTCTTGTGTTGTGATTTTGTTAATGGGTTCAAGGCTTTTAAAGTTATTAAAAGTTGAATTGACTTTAACTTGGGCATATATGCCAAAAATAAGGCATGGAATTATTAAAATTGTGACAATTATATATGTTATTTCAAGCATCTAAATATTCTCCTTTTTTATAGTTTAGTTAAAAACCGAGTGTGTGTCAAATTGGTGGCAAGTTAAATGAATTTTAGATAAATTAAGGGGCGCAACAAAAATTTTGTTAAACTTTGTGAAACCGTTGAATTTTTAACAAAAGTTAGATGTTAAAAAATAAAGTTTTATTGTTTTTTATTTTCATCTTTTTAAACTTTAAATTTTGCATAATTTAAGTTTTAAGCCTATTCAAACTTTAAATTTTACCTTACATTAGGGTTAAGCCAATTTGGACATTAAAAGTTTAGGTTTTTTTAAATATTAAAAGTCTAAAATTTTCTTAACTTTGAAGGTTTAAATTTTTATGATTTTTAGTTTCAATTTTTGCCCGTTAATTTAAAAGCAAACAAATAAAATATGGCTAAGGGTTTTGTTTAGGCAATTTTAGTTTTTGCGAGTTTAGGTGAAATTTGTAGTGTTATTACAAATTATTGTAATAAGTTTTAAAATATGCTAAAATTAAAACATGAAGTTAGATTTTATTTTAAGCGAAACGGTTGCGGGAAGTGTTGAAGCCGCTGTTGACGAAATTGTGAAAAAAAGTCAGGGCAATGACCAAATTCTTGTGCTTGTGCCCGAAGACAGCAGTTTGATGATTGAAAAACTGGTTCTAAAAAAGGTTTGTGCAACGGCAAACATTAATATTTACAGTTTTGTTAGGCTTCTTGAAAAACTTAGCAATAAAAATAAAGATAAATATATTGACAGAGAGTGCTCAATTTTAATTGTAAGAAAAATTATTCTTGACAATTTTGATAGCCTTGTGTGTTTTAAAAAGTCGGCTAAATCTTTGGGGTTTGCTGAACTTATTTATGACACTATTAGTCAACTTAAAGCAAGCAAGGTTACCCCTCAAGATGTGCAACAAATGCAAGACAAGGTTAATGTTTCACTTAAAATTAAGTTGCATGATATTGCTCTTATTTATGAAAAATATCAAAATTATTTGCTTGAAAGGTATCTTGATAGTTGCGATAAACTTGACCTTTTGCTTGAAGTGGCAAAAGAAAGCGAATTTATTAAAAATTCATTTGTTTATGTTGTTGGGTTTGATAACCTTACAAACCAAGGGGCAGAACTTGTTGAACTGTTAAGCAAAGTGAGCAGGGGGGTTAAAGTTGCCTGCCCTTATGTTTCAAGCAAAAAGGCAAATGCGCACATAAGTGATAATGAACTTTACCAAAAACTTATTTCCATTGCAAACAAGCACAACATTAAATATAACCCAGTTTTTGTTGCCCAAAATTTCAGCAAAACGCAAAGGCATTTGTGTGATAACCTTTATGCCTATCCTTACAAAACAATGGATTGCACGGGAGGGGTTGTTTTGTTTGAGGGGGTTAGCCCAAGAAGTGAGGTTGAGTTTGTTGCAACGCAAATTTACAATGACCTTTACAAGGGCAAAATTACCCCTAATGATGTTTGCATTATTTGCCCAGATTTTGAAACATATTCAAATTTTCTTGAAATTGAATTTAAAGACAGAAACATTCCGCTTTTTATTAATAAATCACAAGAACTTACAAGCCACCCGTTGTTCACTTTTATTAAAAATGCTCTTAGTGCAATAAGGCGAGGGTTTGAAAGTGAAGATGTTTTGGTGTTTTGCAAAAACCCATTACTTGAACTTGGTGATGATGTTGATATTTTTGAAAATTATTGCCTTAAATTTGGAATTAATCATTATGCCTTTTTAAACCCGTTTACCCTTGGCAAAAGCAGTGAAGACGAGTTTAATATTTCTAATGAAATTAGGGCTAAGGTTGCAAAAATTCTTACAAGTTTGAAAGAAAAGATTGATGGTTGCCTAAGCACAGCAAGTTTTTCAAACGCGGTTTTAAACTTTTTAGAACAAATTAACATTAAAAACAGGCTTGAAAATTTGTATCAAACTGAACTTGAACTTGATGAAAAAAGTGCAAAAGTGACAGAGCAGGTTTATGATAAATGCCAAAGCATTTTGAACAATTTAACAACATTTTTGCAAGATAATGATTGCACTCTTGATGAATTTATTGCACTTTTTGATGCGGCAATTCAAACTTCAAAAATTAACATTTTGCCACTTACTCTTTCATGCGTGGTTTGCAGTGAAGACATTTCTTCAATTAGCCCTAAAATTAAGCAAATTTATCATCTTGGAGTGCTTGATGGGGTTGTGCCTTACAAAAAGCAAGATTTAGGGCTTATTGCAGACAGCGAACTTGGAAGCCTTGGAGATTTGCTTGAAAAGAAAATTGAGCCAACAATTAAAACAGTTAATAGGCGTGAAAGGTTTAAGGTTTATAACATGGTTTTGCTTGCAAGTGAAAAATTAACACTCACTTACCCAATTTTTTCTAACAGTGGGGAAGAGTGTAAACCTTCAAGTTTGATTGACTCTATTTCAAAACTGTTTACTCAAAAAGACCTTCCACAGCGAATTATAACAAGTTATGAAACGGCACTTAGTTATGGGCAAGAAAATGCAAATCTTGCGCTTTACTTTGGGGCAAAAGACAATGCTGAAAAGAAACTTATTGAACTTGCAAGGCAAGAAAAAGACAATGTTTGCCTTATGGACGAAAAAAATGTCAGTGCTCTTTATTTTGCGCTTAAAGATAATTTAAGTGAGGTTTCAAAAAATTGTCTTTTACAGTTGGGTGAGCCTGTTGTTTTTGAAAAAATTGAAAACGCAAAGGAATTGTTTTTTAAAAACAAAACTGTAAGCATTAGTGAACTTGAAAGGTATTTTGCCTGCCCTTACAGTCATTTTGCTGTTTATGGGCTGGGGTTAAAAGAGCGTGAACTTGGCGGAATTAAAGCCCTTGATGTTGGAAACATTTTGCACAAAGTGTGTGAAAAGTTTATTAAAATGCTTGATAAGGCAAATGAAAACAACATAGATAGGCTTGCTCAAAAGGTTTTAGATGTCAGCGTTAGTGAACTTGAAGTGGCGGTTGAGGGGAATGGTTTAATTCTTTCAATTTTAAAAGGTGAAGCATTAAGGCTTTGCAGAGTTTTGTTTTATGAAAGCCAAATCAGCAGTTTTAAAACAAGGGCGTGTGAACTTGGGTTTACAAGCAAAAAAACCAACTTTCGTGACGGCATTAAACTTTCAGGCAAGGTTGACCGAATTGATGTTTGGCAAGACTATTTTAAAATTGTTGACTATAAAACGGGCAATGTTTCGGTTGCAAGTGAAGATGTTTATTATGGCAAAAAAATTCAATTAATAAGTTATCTAAACGCTTTTTCTGGGTTTGAAAATAAAAAACCTGCGGGGGTTTTGTATTTTCCTATTAAAAATAAGTTTGCTGATGGGGAAGATAAAGTTAGCGATTTATACAAAAATTCGGGCATTATTTTAAATGATGCAAGTGTTTGTATGGCGCTTGATAACACCCTGAGCCCAGACAACCCTAAAAGCCACATAATTAAAGCCGAACTTAAAAACAACGCCCAAACGCGAGAAAGTGGGGAACTTGTTTTAAAACAGAATGACAACTTGGTGTCAGATGAAGTGATAAGCGGGCTTATGAAATATGTTTATGAACTAAGCAATAAGGCAATAGGTGAAATTTTAGATGGCTTTGCATTACCTTCTCCACTTGATTTTGGTGGCGGGAAACTGCCATGTGATTATTGTCCGCTTAAAAACTGCTGTGGGGTTAAACTTACGGAATTTTCAAGCGGAAGAAAAATGCTTTCAAAAATTAGTTATGAAAAAATTGCACAGGTGAATTATGAAAACAACAAACTGGACAACTAGTCAAAAACAGGCAATTGAGCAAAGGGGCAAAAACCTGCTTGTTAGTGCAGGGGCAGGAAGTGGCAAAACTTCGGTTATGATTGCAAGAATTGTTGATTTGATTGTAAGTTTTAAAGAGCCTATTTCAAATTTTTTGGTTGTAACTTTTACAAAGGCTTCAGCAAGCGACATGAAAAACAAACTTATTCGTGAACTTGAAAAAAACGCTACTGACAGTTTCGTTCTTTCGCAAATTGAAGAGGTTGGAACAAGTGATGTAAGCAACCTGCACAGTTTTTGTGCAAGGCTTTTAAAACAATATTTTTATCAAATTGGGCTTGACCCATCTTTTGTTGTGCTTGATGAAGAGCAAATGCAAGTTTTGAAGCAAAAGGCAATTGACAAACTTTTTGGTGAGTGCATTAAAAATAATGATAAAGAGATGCTTGAACTTGCTGACATTTTAAACAAAAACCGCAGTGAACTTGCGCTTAGTGAGGCAATAATTAGGCTAAGGGAATTTATGTTAAGCCAAATTGACGGCAAGGCTTGGTTTAATGATTGCATTAAAAAATGCTATGACCCGAATTTTGAAACCAATGTGTGCGCAAGGTTTTTAAACGGTGAAATGGTGGACATTTTTGAAAATGCCAAGCAAAAATTTTTGATGGGTTTTAACAAAGCCCAAGAGTTTGGTGACGAAAAGTTATCTGCATATGCGCAAAATCTTTACAGCATTGCAAGTTTGGTTAGCAAAAATTCAAGCGTTAAAGCAAACATAAATGCAATATTTAATCTTCCAAGTTTTGGGCAAATTCCAAGAAAGATTGTAAGTGGTGCTGAAACAATTAAAGAAGAAATTTCAAAGGCAAAAGATGAATTTTCAAAACAAATTAAAAACATTCAAAACTGGTGGGGAGAAGATGACCCTGATAAAATTTTGATGCACAACAAAGAAAACTTGGCAAGAGTTGAAACTCTTTTCAGGCTTGCTTTAAGGTTTGATGAAATTTTGGCTGACTTTAAAGGGGCAAAGGGTGGGCTAGATTTTTCTGACCTTGAACAATATGCCCTAAAAGCCCTTAGTTTAGATGAAGTTAGAGATGAATTAAGGCAAAAATATAAATATGTGTTTGTTGATGAATATCAAGACATTAACCCTGTTCAAGAAAAAATATTGACCCTTGTTTCAAATGAAAATAACAGGTTTATGGTTGGCGACATTAAACAAAGCATTTATAGGTTTAGGTTGTGTAACCCTGAAATTTTTCTTGAAAAATTCAATAGTTATAAAAAAGATGAAAGCAAAGGGCAAGTTATTGAACTTAAAGAAAATTTCAGAAGTGCTAATTGCATTTTAAAGTTTTGTAATTACATATTTAGTAAGTGTTACACAAAAAGTTTTGGCGGAATTGATTATAACCCTGATGGGCTTTTGCTAAGTTTAAATGAGGGGGAAGGCTTTGCAGATAAGTTTAGTGGTGTTGATTTTAACTTTATTGAAACAAAGGCTTTAAAAGAGAGCCTTAAACCAAATGAAGCGCAAGACTGTCTTGCGCTTTACAGCGTTGCAAACCACGAACAAGAAGCAAGTGAAGAGGCAAGCATTGCAAGGGCAGAGGCAAGTGTTGTTGCAAAAAAAATCAGCGAAATTGTTGGGCAAAGGTTTAAAACCAAAAATGGTGTTGAAGAAATTTTAACCTATAAAGATATTGTTATTTTGCTTGCTTCAAGAGGTGAATATTTAAAAGAGTTTATGGAGGCTCTTGGGGCATTTGGCATTCCAATTTCAAGTGATTTAAGCCAAGATATTTTTGAAGATGAATACATTTTGTGCCTTTACAATTTGCTTAGGGTTGTTGATAATTTTGCACAAGATTATCCGCTTGCAAACTTGCTTAAATCACCACTTTTTAATTTTTCACTTAATGAACTTGTGCAAATAAAGTTAAATAACCCTAACAGTAAGTTCTTTTACCAGGCAGTAAAAGAGGCAATAAATTTAAAAAATCTGCCACAAAAATTGCAAAATAAATTAAACAATTTTTATGAAATTGTTTTGCGATATAAAAAAATGAGTGGGTTTTTGTCAGCAAAAGAGTTGGTTACAAAAATTATTAATGAAACCAAGTTTGAACTTATTGTTTGTGCTAGCCCTGATTCAACGCAAACCAAGTTAAGGCTTGCAAAGTTTATGCAAAGTTTAACGCAAAGTTCTCTTTCAGCCTTTATTTTAGATATTGAAAATTGCCTTATCTCTTGCCAAGCGGTGCCTGATGGAGATAGCGTTAGAATAATGACAATTCACTCTTCAAAAGGGCTTGAATTTCCCGTTGTGTTTTTGGTTAATTGTGGAAAAGAGTTCAGCACAAAATCAGGCAGTGGAGATTTGCTGATTTCAAAAGACCTTGGGGTTGGAATTAAGTATTACAACAGCACAAAGCGCTTTATGTGTGAAAACTTTGTTCGAACAGCCATTAAAATTAATGAAGGTTACAAAATTAAAGAAGAGCAGTTAAGGCTTTTGTATGTTGCGTTAACCAGGGCAGTGAATCATTTGGTTGTTGTTGGCAGTGGTGAAATTGAAAGTTTTAATGATTTTAAAAAACCAAGCAACGCAACAAGTTTTCTTGATTGGTTTGCCCCTTGCCTTTTTGATAAACTTGATGGTATTAATGCCCTTCAAGGCATTGCACAAATAAACTTTTATGATGCTTTAAGTGAAAGCAGGGCAATTAGCAAAAAATCTTCAAGGCAGGTTATTTTTGCTAACCCTGACCAAACTTTAAAAAATGAAATAGCAAGCGTTGTTTCAAAAAAGTTTGAGTTTGAAAACTTGTTAAAATTTCCGTCAAAGGCAAGTGTTACAACCCTTAACAGCCAAGAGGTTAATAACACAGTGACACTTTTTGAAGAACATGAAGGGCAGAGCCCTGAACTTGGAACGGCTTATCACAAGGTGCTTGAAGTGTTAGATTTTAACAATGCAAGTGTTGAAAATGTTAATAACATCATTTCAAACTTAACCGAAAATGGGGTTATAAAAACTGAAATTTCAAAAAAAATAAATGCTCAAATTATTAATTTTATTGCGCAAAATAAAGTTATTAAAGATAACCTTGACGGAAAATTTTTGAAAGAAAAAGAATTTTTAATGGCATATTCACCAACCAAAAACAATTGTAATAATGATGGCGATTTTATGGTTGTTCAAGGTATTTGTGATTTAGTTATAATTAAGAACAATCAAATAATTCTGGTTGATTTTAAACTTAGTAACAAAAGTGCACAAAAATTGAAAAATGATTATGCTGAGCAAATTAATTTGTATAAACAGGCGCTTGAAAATTCATATAATTTGCCTGTTTCAAAAAAATATATCTGCAAGTTAACAACGGGTGAGTTTATTGAAATGTAAAATGAATTAAAAAGACAAAAATAAACGCCAGCAAAAAATTATTTTTGTTGGTTAAATTAATTTCCTTTTTTGGTTTTGCTGTGTTATACTGCAAGTGAGGTTAGTTTTATGGTTTATGATTATTTACAAACTTGTTTTAATTTGCTTGTTGGGCTGATTTCACAAGACATTACCGTTTACATTATGCTTGTTTTGGTTGTTCTTTTTGCTTTGTGGATTGTGCTTTCACTTGTTTATTCAAGCGAATTAAAGTTTGCAAGAAACACTAAAAAATTGTCTAAATTTATTGAGGCAAATGGGCTTAACGCTGAAAATGAGCCACAATTTATTGCACTTGCAAGTGCACTTCCAAGGCAATTTGTAAGAAAGTTTAAACTTTGGAAAAGCATGAATTACACACTTCCAGAAATTTGTTTTTCCCAAGAAGAGTGCCTTGAAACTCCACTTTACGGCGGAATTTATAATCAAAACAGGTCACTGATGAAAACCATTATTAATGGTTGTGTTATCATTTTGTTTATGTTTTCAATTGCAATTGTTGCGGGCAGTGAAGAGCCGCTTACTGGCGTTGTGTTTGCACGGGCATTGGTTGTTCCAATGTTTGCTTACTTGCTTTTTAAGTTAGAGTATTACATTTACACAACCATCAGACATTATTTTTACAAACTTGCTGTTGAAAATTACAACGAACTTATTGACATTTTAAATGAAAAGTATGAACTTGGCGAAATTGAATTAAAACAAGATATAAAGGTTTTAGGGGAAAGTAGCCAGCAAAATTTCAGTAGGCAAAAATCTTTAACTGAGACTGATGCTGAAACCAAACAAGATTATGCAGACGATGAAGATTTAAAGGAAGAAGATATGGAAGAATTGCAAAAAAGAGGCAGGGGCAGGCCAAGAAAAACCGAAGAAGAGAAAAATGCCCCACTTAAAATTGAAACTGAGCAAGATTTTGCCAATGCTCTTGCAAGGGCTGAAAAGTTGATGGCACGCCTTCACAAACCACTTAGCGACAGCCAGAAAAGAAGAACAAATAAAGAACTTGCAGAAATTATGGATAAACTTGCAGAATTTAAAAAAACTAAAATGTAGAAACAAAAAGCGGTATTTATGTTTGACTGTTTAAAGGAGAGAAAAGTGAAAAAGAAAAATAAAGTTGAAATAACAAAAACAATGAGCATTCAGCAGGTGTTGATGCTTAACCCAAATGTTGCCCCAATTTTAATGGGGTTTGGTTTGCATTGCCTCGGTTGCCCACTAAGCATGGGTGAAAACATTGAAGAGGCGTGCATGGTTCACGGAATTGATAGCGACCTTGTTATTGAAAAACTTAATGAATATTTTAAGGCAATTAATAAAAATTAGATAAAAATAAAAATGATACCCACTTAAAATAGTTATATTTTTATTGTTGTATTTACATATCTCATTAGGTCTGATATAATTTTTTGTGGAGGAGATACAATGAATACATATGATAAACAGGTTATTATTGTTAAACCAGACTTTTTTAATGAAAAAGGTTTAGAGATTATTAAATTTTACCTAAATAAGTATAAGGTATGTGTTGATTCATTTTATTTAATTGATAATTACAAAGAATATAATAAAAAATTTAGAGAACTTGAAGTATTATCGGAATTAGATAATTCGGTTGATCAGGTTTCAAAATTGGAATCCATGAAAATAACAAATAAAGCTTATGAATTAATGTACAAAAATAAAGCGTTATTGATTGTCATTAATAATAATAATTTGGCACCTGATGAATTTTTTTTGCGTTTAAGGTTAATTAAAGTTGAAATACGAGAAAAATATGTTAAGCAAAGACCATTTAAAATTTATTTAAAAATTGAAAATGGGAAAGAATCAATAGATCTAAGGGGAAAAGAGGAAATTCTAGATAAAAATTTATTTTACGAAACACATTTAAATGGTATTCACTTTGCACATTATAATAATTATCAAGAAGTAACCTATAAGACCAGGCGAAAAAGTTTAAAAATCAGGTCATAAAGTGCCAGGCACATTCTACGCTTTTTGAGCGGTGCGTATTAAAACGCTTTAGGAAGTCGGTTCAAATCCGACGCAACTGCCCTTACTGTGTGAGACGCTGTGACGCCGTCTTTTATGGGGGCTTTCTGTGTGCGTCTCAAGTCAGATACCA
>CAJKVX010000006.1 GCA_905203455.1 uncultured Eubacteriales bacterium | reverse complement strand
ATACTTGCTGTAATTTTAGTTTTTGCAATTTTATACTCTCTTATTTGCCCAAAACTATAAAAACCAACAAAAATCCCGCAGGGCTTATTAATAAATTTTACACCACTTTATCTATAACTCTAAACATATCTTAACGAAAAAATGATGATTAATTATTATCAAAACAATAACAAGAATAATATTTATTAACACTGAATTTCTAATTGTGTTAGTTTAAACATTATAGTTAAGTTAAACAAAACATATCGAACAAATTAAAAATTTTGGTGGAGGCGGCGGGAATTGAACCCGCGTCCAACTACTGCATTGTTCCCCCTTCTTCGTGCCCCAGCCAAATTAAGTTAATCACTTTGCCCAATTTGGCAAACTGCAAAATGATTTGCTTGAAATTTTCTTAGCTTTACTTCTTCAAGCAAGAAGCCAAAGCGCATCTTACAATTTAAGAGCATAATGGTTATGTAAGCCTAACCATCTGCCCTGCCGCAACTAAGCAGCAAGTGCTAATTTTTGATCAGCGTTTAATTTTAATTTCCGTTTTTAGGCAGTCGAGCCTGCCAGCACGCTTAGAAAACTCTGCAATGTAATTGTCGAAGCCTTAACGCCCCCATTATGAAAGGTTTTTTAATTCCCTTTCTTTTTCTCTTTTTAAGTCTTTGTCTTTAATTGTGTTCTTTTTGTCAAACTGCTGTTTACCACGCGTAAGTGCGATTTCAATTTTTGCAAACTGGTTTTTAAAATAGATTTTTAGCGGAACAACTGTGTAACCTTTAATTTTTATTTTTCTTTCAATTTTTAACAATTCCTGCTTTTTTAAAAGCAGTTTTCTTGTTCTTAAAGGGTCTGGCGGAAGAAGACTTGTTTTGTCATAAACCGAAATGTTCATTCCAATTAAAAACAATTCGCCATTTTTCATAATGCAATAACTGTCTTTTAAATTAACCCTGCCCGCTCTTATTGATTTTACTTCACTTCCATAAAGGGCAATGCCTGCCTCAAATTTCTCTTCAATGAAATAGTCATGCAGGGCCTTTCTGTTTTCCGCAATAATTTTCACTTACTTTTCCCCTAAATTTTAGTTTGACGCCTAATTTTAGCACAAACTCAATAAAAATTCAATATTTTACAAAAATTTTATCTTGTTTTGCGTTTTTTAGCGTTGTTTTGTTCATTAGTTTCAAGCGCAAAATCTATATGCCTTGTTAAAACATCAACGCTTACAAGCCTAACGGTAACTCTGTCGCCAATTTTAAAAGTGTGGTTTTTGCCAACAAGTGCAAGCCTTGTTTGGTCATAAACATAAGAATCAGCAGGTAAATATTCTCTTAAAACCAATCCTTCAACAGTGTTATCTAATTCAACAAAAATTCCAGATTCACTTGCCCCGCTAACGGTGCCTTCATAAACCTCTCCCACTTTATCTGCCATAAATTCGGCTTTCTTTAAATCATCAACCGCTCTTTCGGCTTCATCAGCATTTCTTTCTGTTTCACTTGCTCTTTCGCTTGCAAGTTCAACCTTTTTCTTTAACTCTTCAATTTTTTGCTCACTAAGGCTGCCATTAAAGTAATAACTGATAATTCTGTGAATCATTAAATCAGGATACCTTCTAATTGGTGATGTAAAATGGCAATAGTTTTTCAAAGCCAAGCCAAAATGCCCCAGGTCCTTTTGATAGTAAAGTGCCTTTTGCATGCTTCTTAGCATTACCTTACTTAAAGCGTTGAAATATGGCTCACCCTTTGTTTTTTCAAGCAACTGCTGAAAATCTTTTGGGGTAACCGTTTCAAAATTAGCATTAAATTTAAGCCCAATTCCGCTTGCAAACGCCTCAAATGATGCAAGTTTTTCTTGTGATGGGCTCTCATGAACTCTATAAACAAAAGGAAGTTTAAGTTTATCAAAATGGCGCGCCACAACCTCATTAGTTATAACCATGAACTGCTCAATAAGTTTATCACTATCTTCTCTTGGTTTTCGTCTTATGTTGATTGTTTTGCCGTTTTCATCAACATCAATTTGAGTTTCAGGAAGGTCAAAATCAATATTACCTGCCTTGTTTCTGCGTTTAATTAAAATTTTTGACAAAATTCTCATCTGTTCAAGCATTGGAACAACTTTTTTGCATTTTTCAATTTCAACCTTATCTCCGCCAAAAATTTTGGTTACTTGGGTGTAAGTCATTCTAAAAACGCTTCTAATCACACCTTTTGTGATTTTATAGTTCACAACATTTCCCTTTGAATCAATAAGCATAACAACTGAAAGAGTAAGCCTGTCTTCATTTGGCCTTAAAGAACAAATGTTGTTTGAAAGAGCCTCAGGAAGCATTGGCAACACCAAATCAGGGAAATACACACTTGTGCCTCTTAAAAAGGCCTGTTTATCAATTTCGCCATCTTCTTTAACATAATGGCTAACATCGGCAATATGAACGCTTAATTCAAACTTGTCTTCTTTCGCGGTTAAAGAAATTGCATCATCAAAATCTTTTGCGTCTTCACCGTCAATAGTTATAACCAGTTGGTTTCTAAAATCGGTGCGGTTTTCAAGGTCATTTTTGCCAATGGGCTTTGCAACTTTTTGTGCTTCACTTATAACGCTTTTTGGGAACTCTTCAAAAAGCCCAAAACTTCTTATAACTGAAAGTGTTTCAACCTTGTTGTCTCCAGCTTCTCCTAAAATTTCAATTATTTCACCTTTTGCCATGCTAACGGAAGATGGATAATCAGTAATTTTCACAAGCACTTTGTTGTTTGAAAGTGCATTCATTGTTTTTCCAACAGGAATAAAAATGCTGTCAGCGAACCTTGTGTCATCAGGAACAACAATGTTTGCCCCCATGTTGTTGCTGAATGTTCCAACAATATTCACAACATTTCGCTTTAAAATTTTAATAATTTGCCCACTTTTTGACTTTTCATCACCCTTTTTGCGGTTTTTTGACTTTGGCTTTGAAATAATTCTAACAAGAACTGTGTCTCCATGCACTGCTCCACCAACATCTTTTGCCGCAACAAAAATGTCATCAACCTCATCATTTTCAGGTTTGACAAACACAAACCCCTTAGGGTTGGCAACAACAGTGCCCTTAATTGCTCCGGCGTTTTTAGGTAATGTATATTTATTTCTTGAAGATTTAACAAGTTTATCTTGCTTTTCAAGTTCACTAACTGCACCAATAACAGCCCGCTTGTCAAACCCAACTTTCATTCCACAAAGTTTAATGATTTGGTCAATAGTAAAAAATTTTTGGTTACTGTTTTTAATTGTCTGTTCAACATAGTCTAAAAAATTCATAATTGCCCTCCTGTGTAAATCATAAATAATTGCCCTGTTTTATCACAAATGGAAATCCTTTTTCATTTCTTTTGCAATAGTTTTAGGTTTAAAAATTAAAACCAAAATCCACCAGCCAACTGCAACGCAAACAAACACCAAACTTGGCCATGTTGGAAGATTTTTAAATGCCAAAACCTTAACTAAAAAATAGATAATTGACGAAATGGCTATATACATCAGCCTTTTGCCTAAACTTACATTATATTTATTTTTAGTAAAGGCTATTATTCCACAAATTGTAACAACTGCAACCATCACCCACGGCACAACAACTGCAAACGCCCACCCAAAAGGAACTTGCATTGTTAAATGGTTGTATGCATCAATAAAAATCAGCATAAATGAAAGGTAGCCACTGCTTGCAACCATGCTTTTTACTAAACTTCCGCCAATCCTTAAAGGGTGAAAAAACATCATATACAAACAAAACAAGCACACCACTGCATATGGAAACCAAAGCGGATTTGTCAAAAAAATTAAATTTACAAAAACGCAAATCACACACACCAAAGCAACAATGTTTCTTACAATTTTAAGAGCCTTAATGCGGTGAATGTTTGAATAGTTATAAAGCGGATAACTAAACTTGTTTACTTGCACCTGCTCACCATCTGAAAGAACATATTTCCCGCAAAGTGGACAATTTGCTAAATCACTTGAAACAAAAACCCCACAATCTTCACATTTTCTATCCGCCATATTCATCTCTCCTGTTGCTTTCAACTTTAACGGTAACCCCAAGGCTTGCAAGAAACTTAAAGAAATCTCTTTCTGTGGTGTTTTCACTAAGTTTGCTTGAAATGGTTAAAACCAAGCAATCATTAAAAGAAATAAGCCCAACAGCAATTGAATTATGCTTACTTCTTCCAAGATTAACTTCATACCTTTCAATAAGGTCATTAAATTCTTGCGGAACTTTAATCGCTCCAATATTAGAAAATGCAAAAGTCTGCAATTTTTCACCTAAAACATTAAACGCTGTGTTAAGAAAAAAGTTTTTAACACAAAGAGGCATAATTTTAATAAACCAATTTTTCTGCACGCTTACATTGGCATTAATGTTTTTTTCTAAATATTCATTATCAACCTTTTCAAGTTCACTTTTAATTTGATTTATCACTTCATCAAGCCCCAAACTTTGGTCAGATATTGCAATGTTGATGTAAGAACTGAAATTTCTTAGCGTTTTACTGCAAAATCTTGTTCTAAGGTCAATAGGAATTGAAATTTTAACTGGTTTTTTGCTGTTTTTGCGTTTTTTAAGAATGGTGTAACACAAACATCCCGCAAGAAAGGTTGTTAAGTTTGCATTGTGCTTTTTTGCAATTTCTTTAACTTCTTTAACGCTCATTACACCATTAGTGGTGTTAACAATGCCCTCATCTTCAATTGTTCCACGAATGTTATATGCCACTTGCTCTTTATGGCTGTTGCCTTTTTTGCTTGATGCGTTTGCAAAAAAAGAGTCTTCCATTTCCTCTTCTTTTGGTAAATCAAGATATCTTAAAACGCTGTCGCAAGAAGAAATTGCATACCCCAAGTTTTCAAAATATCTTGCAAGAAGAGAGTTCAAAAAAATTGTCGCCCCCCTGCCATCTGTAATTGCATGAAACACTTCAAGGCTTATTCTATATTCACTATAAAGCACCCTTATTAAATGTTTTTTAGAGTCAGCAAGGTCCATAAAAGAACATGGAAATTCAAGTTCTTTTTCAATTTTAATTTCACTGGTGCTATGTTCAAAGTAATACCAAAAGAAACCCTTTTTCAAATAAACATCAAAGGTTGGAAATCTTGGCATAATTTCACTTAAAGATTTCTGCAAAACAAACGCATCAACTTTTTGCTTTAAAACTGCACTAATTCTAAAAACAAATGTCCAATGTTCATTTTTGCTTGAAGGATAAATTGTTGCAGCATTGTCAAGCCTGAACCAGTTTTTAACTTTATTCTTTTTAACAGCCTTTGGTTCGACTGAATTTTTAACAACAAAATCTTGGTCAACCTTTTTCTTGCCCTTTTGCGGAACAATTTTTGCTTGACCATCAACAATTTTAAACATTAATTGTTTTTCGTCTTTCTTAGCCATACTCTTTCAACTTATAGTTTAGCAAAATGCCATAAAATTGTCTAATATAAATAAATATCTTAATAATTTTCACTAAAATTTTTGCATAATTTTGTCCATTTTGCAGATATTTGAATTAAATTACTTTAAATTTGTGTTACAAAATTGTATAATTAAACTAATAGTAAATGGAGGGAATTTTAATTGGATAAAATTTTGCTAACAGGCGCTACTGGCCACATTGGCAATGTTGTAGCAAGGCTTTTAGTAGAAAAGGGCTTCAAAGTTACAGCACTTATTGTCAAAGATGAAAACATTGAACCAATTTCTGACCTTAATTTGAATATCGTTTATGGTGATGTTAGAGATAAAAGTCTATTGCTTTCACTTATTGATGAAAACACTGTTGTTTTTCACCTTGCAGGGATAATCAACATTGGAATTAAAAATATTGACTTAATTTACGATGTTAATGTTGGCGGAACTAAAAATATTGTTGACTGTTGCGTTGAAAAAAATGCAAAAAAATTAATTTACACAAGTTCAGTCCACACAATTTATCCTGAAAAGGGCGTTGTTCTTTGTGAACCTGAAGTTTTTGATGAAACTAAAATTGAAGGCGAATATGCAAAAACAAAAACCATTGCAACAAAATATGTCTTTGATGCCTGCAAAAACCGTGGGCTTAAAGCAGTTGTAACCTACCCCGCTGGAGTTATTGGTCCTTATGATTACAAAATTAGCGAACTTGGGCAAGTTGTTCTTGATTACATCAATAAAAAACTTCTTGCTTATGTTAAAGGCGGATATAACTTTGTTGATGTTAGAGATGTTGCAGATGGAATTATAAAAGCATATGAGCATGGCAAAATTGGCGAAGGATATATTTTAAGTGGAGAATATGTTCCACTTAAAAAACTTTTTAACATTATAAACAAAAAAATTGGAAGAAAAGGTTTACCACCTCTTCTTGCCATAGGCTTTGTTAGAATGTTTGCAAGAGCGTGTGAAAATTATTATATTAGGCGAAACAAAAAACCTCTTTTTACATGGTATTCACTTTACACCTTAACAAGCAATTCAAACTTCTGTAACGAAAAAGCAAAGAAAGAACTTGGCTACACCACAAGGAGTTTTGAATCAACAATTTTTGACACAATTGACTGGTTTGTTAACAATAAACCCGAACTTATCAACTTCAAAAAAATTAAAAACATTAAACCGCAAATTGCTCGCTCAACATGACGGGGGAATTCTTCGACTCGTTTCACTTGCTTAACATGACAGGGATATGTCATTTCGAGCATGGTCGAGAAATCCCTTTGTCATTTCGAGAGAGCATTAGCGAACCGAGAAATCCCTTTGTCATTTCGAGAGAGCATTAGCGAACCGAGAAATCTAGATGTTTCGACTCGTTTCACTCGCTCAACATGACAGGAGTGTGTCATGTTAACATACATATTATGTCATTTCGAGAGAGCGTTAGCGAACCGAGAAATCTCATTGTCATTTCGAACGAATGTGAGAAATCTAGATTCTTCGGCTCCCAAAATAACTGTTTTTTCATTTTGTTTACCATCAAAATTTATCAATAACATTTGTAATTACTAATAAGGTCATTCTACTAATAATTAAACTTAAACAATTTTATTTTATTACTGAAATTAAAAAAACATCTTAAATTAAGATGTTTTTGTTTTTTAATTAAACCAACTCAACAATTGCAAGTTGAGCATTGTCTCCACGGCGAATTGAAGTTTTAATAACACGGGTATATCCGCCCTTTTGGTTCTTTTCAGTTGCCCTTGCGTCATATTTAGGTGCAAGGTCATCAAACAACTTTTCAATAAGCGGAAATTTAACTCCCTGTGTTCTTGCTTTAAAGGCCTCTTTCTTTTCACCTTTTGCTCTTTGTTCTTGCTTTGTGTATAAAACTGCCATCAATTTTCTTCTTGCGTTAAGTTTGTCTGCACCATCTTTTGAAATGTTAACCTTAACTTCTTTACCTTTTGCGTCAACACTTGTTTTGGTTTCTGTGATAGTGTCTTTATAAGAATTTACTGCAAGAGTGATGCATTTTTCGGCAATCTTTGCTGCCTCTTTTGCACGGTCAACAGTTGTTTCAATTCTGCCATACCACAATAAATCAGTAACTAACCCACGAAGCATTGCATTTCTTTGGTCGGTTGGTTTGCCAAGTTTTTTAGTTTCCATTAGTTTTCTCCTTTAATTAATCCTCACGGACTTTAAGGTTAAGCCCAAGGCTTACAAGTTTACCAATAACTTCATCAAGTGATTTACGCCCAAGGTTTTTAACTTTTAACATATCGTCCTCTGTTTTTTTGGTTAAATCTTCAACAGTGTTAATTCCTGCTCTTTTAAGGCAGTTATAACTTCTTACAGATAAATCCATATCCTCAATGCTCATTTCCATAAGTTTATGAACTTTATCTTCTTCACGGCTTACAAGAATTGATGTATTTGCCATTTCTTCAACAAGTTCAACAAACAAGTTTGCATGCTCAACCAAAAGTTTGCTTGCAAGGCTTATAACCTCTTTTGCTGAAATTGTTCCATTTGTGGTAACTTCAAGTGTAAGTTTGTCATAATCAGTGTTCTGCCCAACACGAGTGTTTTCAACGCTGTAACTTGCTGATTTTACAGGAGTGAAAATGCTGTCAATTGCAATAAAGCCAATTGGATAGTTTTCACTTTTGTTTTTATCAGCGCTAACATATCCCCTGCCTCTTCCCACAATGATTTCCATGTCAAGAACGCCATCATCTTCAAGAGTGCAAATGTACATGTCTGGGTTTAAAATTTCAACTTCATCGTCAGGGCTAATGTCTTTTGCGGTAACAATTCCAGGGCCCTTTGCTTTTAAAGTGATTGTTTTTTTGAAATCACGGTTAGTTTTTGTTGTTTTAACAGCAAGACCCTTTATGTTTAAAATAATTTCAGTAACATCTTCTTTGCAACCTTTAATTGTTGAAAACTCATGTTGAACACCTGCAATTTTAATGCAAATGGCAGCTGCCCCTGGAAGGCTTGAAAGAAGCATTCTTCTTAAAGCGTTTCCAATTGTTGTTCCAAAGCCCTTTTCAAGAGGCTCTAACACAAACTTTGCATAACTTCCATTTTCTTCTTCAATACATTCAATTCTTGGTTTTTCAATTTCTAACATAACAATCCTCCCAAAGTTATTGTTTATTACTTAGAATAAAGCTCAATAATTAAGTGCTCTTCAATGTTAAGGTCAATATCATCACGAGCTGGAAGATTCAACACTTTACCACTTAATTGTTCAGGGTTAAATTCAAGCCATTTAGGAACAACAACTCTTGATTGTTTAACCGCTGCAAAGCATTCTTTCTTTTGTTTTGATTCTTTAACAGAAATAACATCGCCAACCTTTACTTGGTAAGATGGAATGTTAACTCTTTTGCCATTAACACAAATGTGCCCATGGTTAACAAGTTGCCTGCTTGCTGCACGACTGCTTGCTAGCCCCATGCGGTAAACAACATTATCTAACCTTCTTTCAATAAGGCTAAGCATGTTTTCACCCGTTTTACCCTTCATGCGCTCTGCTTCTTCATAATAGCCTCTGAATTGTTTTTCAAGAAGCCCATAGGCTCTTTTAACTTTTTGTTTTTCACGAAGCTGAGTTTGGTATTCACTCGCTTTCTTTCTTGTAACAGGGTGAACACCAGGGTTAACAGGTCTGCGTTCCATTGCGCATTTTTTAGTTAAGCACCTTTCCCCTTTTAAAAAGAGTTTAGCGCCTTCTCTTCTACATAATCTGCAATCTGCATCTGTATATTTTGCCATAATCTCCTCCTATACTCTTCTGCGTTTAGGTGGTCTGCACCCGTTATGAGGAATAGGTGAAACATCGCGAATAAGAGTTACTTCAATGTCTGCATTTGCAAGAGCACGAATTGCAGATTCACGACCATTTCCAGGACCTTTAACATAAACTTCAACGCTTTTAATTCCATATTCTTTTGCGGCTTTTGCAGCCTTTTCAGCAGCAATGCCTGCAGCAAAAGGAGTGCTTTTACGGTTTCCACGATAGCCAAGAGCCCCTGCACTGCAAGCAGACAAAGTGTTACCAGCAACATCAGTTACTGTTACAATTGTGTTGTTAAACGAAGATTGAACATGCACAATGCCTTTATCAACATTTGTGGTAATCTTACGCTTTTTAGTTGTATTTTTCTTAACTTGTGCCATAAAATTCTCCTCTATTTCTTCTTAATTGAACTTGACCTTGGGCCTTTTCTTGTTCTTGCATTACTATGCGTTCTTTGACCTCTTACAGGCAAGCCTTTTCTGTGTCTTATTCCACGATAAGAACCAATTTCCATTAAACCTTTAATGTCCATAGCGACATCTCTTTTAAGGTCACCCTCAACAGTAACATTTTTGTCAAGATATTCACGAATTTTGGTGATATCGTTTTCAGTTAAATCTTTTACCCTTGTGTCAGGGTTGATTTTGGTTTCTGCCAAAATTTTTTGAGAAGTTTTAAGACCAACACCATAAATGTATGTCAGCCCAACTTCAACACGCTTTTCATTTGGTAAATCAACACCAGCGATACGAGCCATTTTTTTCCTCCAATTTTTTTTGTATTTCAACACCTGTGGTAGAATTACCTTCTATGCCGCCCACAGCATGATTATTTTCAAATTTAAACAGGCGAAAAATTCGCCCAAAAAACTAACCCTGAACCTGTTTATGTTTAGGATACTTATCGCAAATTACTCTTAATTTTCCATTTCTTTTAATAACCTTGCAACTATCGCAAATAGGTTTTACACTTGGTCTAACTTTCATTTTAGTTTTCTCCTTTTTATTTTTGTCGCCAAACAATTCGGCCACGGGTTAGGTCATAAGGGCTCATTTCAAGTTTCACTGTGTCGCCCTCATAAACATGTATAAAATTTTTCCACAACTTGCCTGAAAGGTATGCTGTTATGATGTGCCCGTTTGCAAGTTGAACCTTAAAAGTTGCCCCAGGCATTGCCTCAACAACAACTCCTTCAGTTTCAATAACATCATCTTTACTCACAACTTTTAGCCTCCTTGCCTGTTGCAGTTAAAATTTCAACACCATCTTCTTTAATAAGCACAGTGTTTTCATAGTGTGCAGAGGGTCTTCCGTCTGCCGTTCTATGGTCCCACCCGTTTATTTTCATTTTGTAACTTCCTGCATTAACCATTGGCTCAATGGCAATGGTCATGCCCGCTTCAAGTTTCATGCCAGTGCCTTTTGTTCCATAGTTTGGAACATTTGGTGCTTCATGCATGTGGTTACCAATTCCGTGCCCAACCATGTCACGAACAACGCTAAAACCATGCTTTTCAACATAATTTTGAACTTGGGCACCAATATCTCCAAGCCTGCTTCCTGCCTTAATTCCACGAATTCCTTCAAAAAAACTTTGCTTGGTTACATCAATCAATTTCTGTTTTTCTTCACTTATTTTGCCAATGGCAAATGTTCTTGCGGCATCTCCGTGCCAGCCCTTATAAATTGCCCCAACATCAACCGAAAGAATCATGCCCTCTTTCAAAATGTCTTTTTCACTTGGAAAGCCGTGAACAACAACATCATCAATTGAAGTGCAAATTGTTGCAGGAAAACCATTATAATGCAAAAAACTTGGTTTTGCCCCTTTACTAATTATATAGTCAAAAGCAATTTTGTCAAGAGCCTTTGTTGAAATTCCTGGTTTTGCGTTCTGTTGCATAAGGTCTAAAACCTCTGCAACAATCTGCCCAGCCTTTCGCATTAATTCAATTTGTTTTTCAGTTTTAATACTAACCATTAACTAACGCCTTATAAATGTCTTTATAAACCTTGTCTATGCTTTGGTTTCCATTAATTGTTACCATTTTACCTGTGTTTTTGTAAAAGTTAACAACTGGTTCGGTTTGATTTTTATAAGTTTCCAGCCTTTTTTTAATAACCTCTGGCTTGTCATCATCTCGGGTGAACACTTCACTTCCACAAACAGGGCATTTATTGTTTTTGCATTCGCTTTCAATAAATGTTCCTTGGCAGTTAGCACAACTTTTTCTTGATGAAAGCCTTTTTATTATTGCCTCAAAATCAACATCAATGAAAATCACCTTGTCAATTTTAAGTTTTTCAACAAACTTCACTTGCTCTAAATTTCTTGGCACCCCATCAAGCAGAAATCCGTTTTTGCAATCAGGCTCTAAAACCCTTCTTTCAAGCATTTTAAAAATAATATCATCGCTTACAAGTTTGCCCTGCTCGATTAAGTCTTTTGCAACAATGCCCTCGGGCGTTTTGTTTTTAACTGCCTCTCTTAACATATTGCCTGTTGAAATGTGAGCAATGTTGAAGTCTTTAACAATGTTTGCTGCCTGGGTTCCCTTTCCTGAGCCCGGAGCCCCAATTATAATTAAATTCATCTTTCCCCCAAAATTATCCAATTTCCCATTTTAAAAGTTTAAACAAGTATCCTTCAATTTAAATTTTTAAAATAGGTTCTCTATCACCACAAAAACTGTGGTGATAGGCTATTTTATAACAAATTCTTGTGCCTTTTCATTAGCAGTTGAGCATTCAGTTGAGTATTAAACTCAATTGCAACACTAACAACAATCAGCATACCAGTTGCAGTGAACGCATTCAAAAGCCCAATTGACCCACCTGCCACTGCCTCAAACACAACTGATGGAACAATGGCAATAAAGGCTAAGAATATTGCACCAAAGAGTGTTATTCTTTTGCTTATCTTTGAAAGATAATCAACTGTTGGCCTTCCCGCACGAACACCTGGAATAAACCCGCCGTTTTGCTGAATGTTTTGGCTAACATCTGCAGGGTTGAATTGAATTTGAGCATAGAAGTATGAGAAGAATAAGATTAGCAAGCCAACTAAAATGCTGTAAATAATTCCGCCTGCACCTAGATAATCATAGTAAAACCTTGCAAACCAACCACTATCTCTTGTAACACCACATAACTGCATAATAAGGTTAGGGAATGTTATAATTGCAGTGGCAAAGATTATTGGCATAACCCCGCTTGCGTTTATTTTCATAGGAATATAACTTGATTGCCCACCATACATTTTTCTTCCTTTAATTTGCTTAGCATATTGAACAGGAATTCTTCTTTCAGCCAAATCAAAGAAAACAATCAAAGTGAACACAACAAACACCATAGCAAGGAAACCAAGTAACTCCCAAAGGCTGTTTGTGTTGCCCTCAAAAATGCTAACAACAGCATTTGCAATTGAAAGCCCAGTGCTTGCAATAATACCAATAAAGATTATAAGTGAAAGCCCGTTGCCAATGCCTTGGTCGGTTATTCTGTCTCCAAGCCACATTGTAAAGCAAGTTCCTGCAACCAAAACCAAAACAACAAACACAGCAGTAAGCCAAATAAGGTTTTCACCAAAAATTGGTGCTAAACAATCAGTGCCAAAACCAAGCACAATGCCAATTCCCTGCGCAATGGCAAGAACAATCGCAACAATTTTTGTTATCATGTTGATTTTTTCTTTGCCATCTTCACCTTGCTTAGACAACCTTTCAAGAGCAGGAATACCCACTGTTAAAAGTTGCACAATGATTGACGCATTGATATATGGTGTAACACCAAGTGCTAAAAACGCACCGTTTGAAAGCGCACTACCAGTAACAGCGTTAAGCAATGTTAAAAGTGATGCATCGTCTCCAACTTGCGTTGCATAAGTGTCAGGCAAAATGCCAGGAACTGGCAAATAACAACCAATTCTATACACCAAAAGCAACAAAAGTGTTATTAAAATTTTTTTCCTAAGTTCAGGGGTTTTTAATTCACTTGCTAAGGTTTTAAACATTATTCCACCTCAATAGCCCCACCAGCATTGCAAATTTTGTCAAGTGCTGATTGGGTAAATTTTTGTGCCTTAACAGTTAAACTCTTAGTTAAGTTTCCATTTCCAAGAACTTTCAACCCATAAGGCTCAATTTTTGATATAACACCTTTATTTTTAAGCATTTGTGCGGTAACTATTGTTCCATTTTCAAACTGCTCAAGGTCACTAACATTAATTGTTGTGTAAACCTTTCTCCAATTGTTAGTAAACCCTCTTTTTGGAAGTTGACGAATTAAAGGCATTTGGCCGCCTTCAAACCCTGGTCTAACACCACCGCCACTTCTTGCGTTTTGCCCCTTATGCCCCTTTCCACTGGTTTTGCCAGTTCCAGAGCCAATTCCTCTGCCAAGCCTTTTAGGAGCCTTGGTTGAGTTAGGTGCAGGTGATAATTCGTGTAGTTTCATAATTTGCTCCTTATTTATTTAACTTCTTCAACAGTTACCAAATGCTTAACAACAAAAATCATTCCACGAGTGGCATCATTGTCTTTTTTAATAACTGTTTGATTAATTTTGGTAAGCCCAAGTGCTTGGCAAGTTCTTTTTTGTTTTAAAAGTCTGCCGTTAAGGCTTTTCACCAAAGTTATTTTTAGTTTAGGTTCATTATACACTTCTTTTTTAGAAGTTCCAACTTTTTCAGCCATATTTTTCACCTTCCTATTTTATTTGGTCAACACTAATGCCTCTAAGTGCTGCAATTTGTTCAGCAGTTTTAAGCATTTTTAACCCTTCAAATGTCGCTTTAACACAGTTAACTGGGTTGTTTGAGCCATAAAGTTTTGTTGTTATATCTCTTATTCCTGCAAGTTCAACAACATCACGAACAGCACCCCCTGCAATAACTCCGTTACCTTCTTTACTTGGCATCATGATAATTTTTGTTGTTTCAAAAACACCATCAACTTCATGAGGAATTGTTGTTCCTTGAAGTGCAACATCAATAATGTGATGCTTAGCATCAACAGTTGCCTTTTCAATTGCAAGAGAAACTTCTGTTGCTTTGCCCATGCCAATTCCAACCTTGCCCTTTCTGTTTCCAACAACAACAATTGCATTAAACCTCATTTTTCTTCCACCTTTAACGGTTTTTGAAATTCGGTTAACAGCAACCATTTTCTTGTCGAACTCATCTTCAACTCTTGGTGCCTGAGCCTTATTGTCTCTTCTTGGGCGTCTTTCCTTTTCTTGCTTTTTGTTTTCTTGTTTATTTTCGATTTTTGCCATCATCTAATCTCCTTAAAACTCCAAGCCTGCTTTTCTTGCACCTTCAGCAAGGCTAGCAACTCTTCCTGTGTAAATGTAACCGCCACGGTCAAAAACAACTTGCTTAATGCCTGCTTTCTTTGCTTTTTTAGCAACATCTTCGCCGACTTTTTCTGCTTGAGCCTTTTTGTCAAGGCCTTTAAGTTTTTCACTTAACTTTTTGTCAATTGTTGAAGAACTAACCAAAGTTTTACCATTTGTGTCATCAATAATTTGAGCATAAATGTGTGTGGTTGAACGGTAAACATTGAGTCTAGGTTTTTCGCTTGTTCCAACAAGGGTGTTGCGAATTCTGTCATGTTTGGCTTTTCTTAATTCATTTTTGTTTGTTTTATTAACCATTCCCTATTTCTCCTTATTTCTTTTTACCGCTTTTTTTGATTTCTTTTAAGTGAACCACTTCATCAGTATACCTAATTCCGTATCCATGATATGGTTCAACAGGTTTGATTGCCTTAATGTCAGCAGCGAACTGCCCAACAAAAGTTTTGTCAATTCCTTCAACCTTAATTTCATTAGCGTTAGGCAAAGTAACAGTTATTCCATTAGGAATTTCAACATAAACAGGGTGGCTAAGCCCAATGTTTAATGTGATTTTGTTGCCGTTTACTGCAACTTTATAACCAACGCCGTTAATTGTTAAAGATTTGCTGTAACCTTCTGTTACACCTTTAACCATGTTTGCAATCAACGCTCTGTAAAGCCCGTGTTTTGCTCTAACTTCTTTTTGGTCATTAGCCCTTGAAAGGGTAACAACTTGCTTGCCATCTAATTCATTTTTGCTAACTGTTATGCAACTATCAACCCATTGCCTTAAAGTGCCTTTTGGGCCAGTTACAATAACATCACCCTCAACTGTTTGGTCAAGAGTAACATTTGCTGGAAGAATTATAGGCGCTTTACCAATTCTACTCATCTTTCTCCTCCTTACCAAACATAAGCAAGCACTTCGCCGCCAATGTTTTGTTTTCTTGCGTTTTTATCAGTCATAACACCCTTAGATGTTGAAATAATAGCAATTCCCAGTCCGCCTAAAACCTTTGGAAGGTCACTAGCGTTAGCATAAACTCTTAGCCCAGGAGTTGAAATTCTTTTAAGGCCTGAAATAACTTTTTCACCACGATTGCCATATTTTAAAGTAACAACAATGTCTCTTTTTGAGCCTTCTTGTTTTTCTTCAAAACCAGCAATAAAGCCTTCATCTTTCAAAATTTGTGCAATTGCCTTTTTCATTGCAGATGCAGGAATTGAAACGGTTTCTTTTCTAACAGTTTGAGCGTTTCTAATTCTTGTAAGCATATCAGCAATTGGATCAGTAACATTAATACTCATCTCTCTTTCCTCCCTTTACCAACTAGATTTCTTAACGCCAGGAATTTCACCTTTGTAGGCAAGTTCTCTAAAACATACTCTGCAAATACCATATTTTCTAAGAACAGCGTGTGGTCTGCCACACATAGTACACCTAGTGTATTCTCTTGTTTGATATTTTTGTGGTTTTTGTTGTTTATTAATTAATGATTTTTTTGCCATAATACTCTCTCCTTGCGTTATGCCTTAAATGGCATTCCCATAAGTTTTAATAGGCTTCTTGCTTCGTCATCAGTTTTGGCAGTTGTAACAAATGTAATGTCAAAACCTCTGATTTTTTCAATTTTGTCGTAAACAATTTCTGGGAAAATAAGTTGTTCACGAACACCATATGAATAGTTTCCTCTGCCATCAAAAGATGTTGGGCTAACCCCCCTAAAGTCTCTAACTCTTGGAAGGGCAATGCTTATAAACTTATCCATAAATTCATACATTCTTGTGCCTCTTAAAGTAACTTTTGCACCAATTTTCATTCCTTCCCTTACTTTAAAGTTTGCAACAGATTTCTTTGCTTTTGTAACAACTGGTTTTTGACCAGAAATTGTTGCAAGTTCTTCTACTGCAAGGTTAAAACTTTTACTATTGTCTTTAACATCGCCAAGGCCCATGTTCAAAACAATTTTTTCAAGTTTTGGAACTTCATTGATGTTTTTATATCCATATTCTTTAACAAGCGCAGGAACAACAACTTTAACATACTTTTCTTTTAGTCTATTTTCCATATCAGTTACCTACCCTTAAACATCTTTCTTTGTTTTTCTTACTGCTGGCTTTGATGCAACTTTGCTTGTTTTTGTTGCAACAATTTTTTCATCGGCCTTTTTTGTTTGCTTGCTTGCAGCAGTTTTTTTAGTTGCAGCGGTTTTTGTTGCCTTTTCTTCTTTTACAACTTCTGGGGCAACTTCTTGTGCGGTTTCTTGTTTTTGGTCTTTACTTGCATCTTTTGCTTTTGAAGTTCTAGTTTTCTTTGGTTCGTCTTTTTTGTCTGCTTTCTTTGCAGTTTTTGCAAACTTAGTGTCTAAAACTTCGCCACACTTGCAAACTCTTACCTTTTTGCCATCAACAATCTTGTGGTGAACTCTTGTTGCCTTGTTGCATTTAGGGCAAACCACCATAACATTGCTTGCACTTATTGGTGCTTCGTGCTTAATAATTCCACCCTGGTCTTGGGCAGACCTTGGTTTTTTGTGGCGATTAACAATGTTGACACCTTCAACAATAACTCTGCCTGTGCTTGGGCTAACGGCTAAAACCTTTCCAGTTTTGCCCTTATCTTTCCCAGCAATAACCAAACAAAGATCGCCTGATTTAATACTTAAATTTGCCATATCTTAAATCTTCCTCCTAAATAACTTCGGGTGCAAGTGAAATAATTTTCATATAACCTTTATCACGAAGTTCACGCGCAATTGGCCCAAAGATACGAGTTCCTCTTGGTTGTTTTTGGTTATCAATAATAACAGCAGCGTTATCATCAAATTTAATGTGGCTACCATCATTTCTTCTAATGCCTTTAACAGTTCTAACAATAACTGCTTTAACAACATCACCCTTTTTAACAGTTCCGCCAGGAATTGCACTTTTAACTGATGCAACAATAACATCGCCAATGTTGCCACTTCTTCTAAAAGAGCCACCAACAACTTGAATGCACATAATTTCTTTAGCACCAGTATTGTCAGCAACTTTTAATCTTGTTTGTGGTTGAATCATAATCTTCTCTCTCCTTGCCTAATGTTATTTCACTTTCTCAACGATTCTAACAAGGCGCCATCTTTTATCTTTGCTTAGCGGGCGAGTTTCTGCAATTTCAACAGTGTCGCCAATATCACATTCATTTTTCTCGTCATGTGCCTTTAATTTTGTTGTTTTGTTGATTGTTTTTTTGTAAATTGGGTGCTTAACCTTTGTGTGCACCTCAACAGTAATGGTCTTGTCCATCTTATTGCTTGAAACAACACCAATTCTTGTTTTTCTTTCACTTCTTACAGTTTCATTTGCCATATCAATTAACCTCTCGCCTTCTTAGTTTTGGTTTCAACCTTTGCTGGTTGAATTTTAGCGATTCCTAATTCTCTTTCACGAATAACAGTTTTAACCTTTGCAATGTTCTTTTTGCAAACATTAATCGCAAGAGGATTAGACAAACTGCCTGTTGCGTGAGAAAATCTTAAATTGAACAATTCTTGTTTCAAACTTGCAAGTTTGTCAGCAAGTTCGTTATCAGTCATTGTTGATAATTCTTTAGCGTTCATTATGCCTTATCCTCCTTGTTAGTTTCAGGTTGTTCAAGGTCGGCTTTTCTTGCAATTTTAACCTTGCAAGGAAGTTTGTGGCTAGCAAGTCTTAATGCTTCCATTGCAATTTCTTCTTTAACTCCGCCAATCTCAAACATAACTCTGCCAGGTTTAACAACTGCTACCCAATATTCAGGTGAACCTTTACCAGAACCCATTCTTGTTTCAGCAGGTTTCTTTGTTACAGGCTTGTGTGGGAAAATGTTTATCCAAACTTTACCACCCCTTTTTGTGTAACGAGTCATTGCAATTCTGGCAGCTTCAATTTGGTTAGAGGTTATCCAGCATGGCTCTTGTGCAACAATGCCATATTCACCATGAACAATTTTGTTTCCCCTTGTTGCAACGCCAGTCATTCTGCCTCTTTGTTGTTTTCTTCTTTTAACTCTTTTAGGCATTAACATTGGTGTTTCCTCCTTGGGTATTAACTAAGGTTTTCTTACCAAGAATTTCCCCTTTATAAATCCAAACTTTAACGCCAAGTTTTCCATAAACATGTGCTTCGGCAAAACCATAATCAATGTCTGCCCTTAAAGTTTGAAGTGGCAATGAACCTTCTTGATAAAACTCGCTTCTTGCAATTTCAGCCCCATCAAGACGCCCGCCAACCATAATTTTAATACCCTTAACACCTGCTTTTGTGCAACGGTTTAATGCTTGTTTCATAGCACGCCTAAACCCAACCCTGTTTTCAAGTTGGCTTGCAATGCTTTCAGCCACAAGTTGTGCATCAAAATCAGGATACTTAATTTCCATTACATTGATAACAATATTTTTTTCAGTTGCAATTTTTGCAAGTTGTGCTTTCAAGGTTTCAACCCCTGCACCCTTTTGCCCAATAACAAGACCAGGCCTTGAAGTGTAGATTGAAACAACAACTTTGTTTTCAGCACGGTCAATCACAACTTTTGAAATTCCATAGTTTTTATAGTTTTTCTTAATAAAATCACGAATCTTTTTGTCTTCAAGCAAAAACTTAGAAAAATCTTTATTTGAAGCATACCATTGGCTGTTCCAACCAGTGTTCACGCCAACTCTAAGTCCGTGCGGATTAACTTTTTGTCCCATAATCTCCTCCTTAATTTTGTGCTACATCCAAAATAATTGTAATGTGGCTTGTTCTCTTTTTAATTGAATGTGCTCTGCCCTTGCTAACAGGTTGAAATCTTTTCAAAATTGGGCCACCATCAGCAAACGCTTCGCTAACAATTAAGTCTGACTTGTTAAGCCCAAGGTTGTTTTCAGCGTTAGCACCAGCACTTTCAAGAACTTTGATTGCGTAACTAGCACCGCTGTTTGGCATATTCTTTAAAATTGCCACAGCATCGTCATACTTTTTACCACGAATAACATTTAGCACAATTCTAACCTTGCTTGGAGAAATTCGTTGATATCTAGCAACTGCAAATGGTCTTTTTTCAGCATTTTGCTTTCTTGCAGCTGATTTTTCTCTACTTCTTGTTGCCATTATTTACTGCCTCCCTTAGTTGTGCTTGCACCTTTGTGCCCTTTAAATGTTCTAGTTGGGGCAAATTCACCAAGTTTATAACCTACCATTTCACTGGTAATGTAAACTGGAATGTGTTTTCTGCCATCATGAACCCCAATTGTGTGCCCTACCATTTCAGGAATTATTGTTGATGAACGAGACCAAGTTTTAACAACCTTCTTTTCGTTCTTAGCATTTAATTCATTGATTTTTTTAAGTAAACTTTCAGCAACATAAGGGCCTTTTTTTACACTTCTACTCATTGTCCTTTGCCTCCTAGTTAATTCTCTTTACCATAAATTTGTTTGATTTATTTTTCTTTTTACGAGTCTTGTAACCCATTGCAGGTTTACCCCAAGGAGTAACAGGACCAGGATGCCCAACTGGTGATTTACCTTCACCACCACCATGTGGGTGGTCAACTGGGTTCATTGCAGAACCACGAACAGTTGGTCTTATTCCTAAATGACGAGTTTTGCCCGCCTTTCCAAGTGAAACAATTTCATGTTCAACATTTCCAACTTGCCCAATAGTTGCACGGCAAGTAAGCAAAACTTTTCTCATTTCACCACTTGGCATTCTTAAAGTTGCATATTTGCCTTCTTTTGCCATATATTGTGCGCTAATTCCTGCTGAACGAGCAATTTTTCCACCTCTTCCTGGCTGAAATTCAATGTTGTGAACAACTGAACCAACAGGAATGTTTTCAAGTGGCAAACAGTTGCCTGATTTAATTTCAACACTGTTTCCGCTCATAACTGTGTCCCCAACGGTTAACCCAATTGGCGCAAGAATATATCTTTTTTCACCATCGGCATAGTTTAAAAGTGCAATGTAGGCACTTCTGTTAGGGTCATATTCAATTGATGCAACCTTTGCAGGAATATTGTCTTTATTACGCTTAAAGTCAATTACGCGGTATTTTTGTCTGTTTCCACCACCAATATGGCGAACAGTTAGGCGGCCATAAGAGTTTCTGCCACCCGTCTTTTTCTTGGTTTCAAGCAAAGACTTTTCTGGAGTGCTTGTTGTTACCTCTTCAAAAGATGGGGTTGATTTAAATCTTTGACCAGCAGTTATCGGCTTTGATCTTTTAATTGCCATAGTTATTACCTATCCTCCCCTAATTATGAAAGGCTATCAAAGAACCCAATAGATTTGCTATCACTTGTAAGTGTAACAGTTGCTTTTTTAAAGTTTCCTGTAAGTCCTTCGTGCTTTCCTTGTCTTTTAATTTTCCCATAAACATTAGCAGTGTTAACACTTGCAACTTTCACTTTGAAAATTTCTTCAACTGCTTGTTTAATTTGAGTTTTGTTTGCGTTTTTTGCTACTTCAAATGTGTATTTCTTGTTAGGAATATCAGCATAAGTTTTTTCGCTTAAAACTGGTCTAATTATAATGTCATGTGCTACCATTATTTGCAAGCCTCCTCAATTTTCTTTAAAGCGGCCTTAGTCATAACAATTTTGTCTGCATTAACAATGTCATAAGTGCAAGCAAGTTCACTTGGAGTAACTGCCACTTTGTCAATATTTCTTGCGCTTAAATAAACATTTTCATTGTTTTCTTCAGTCACAACTAAAACTCTTTTGCTGGCCTTTAAGTTAACTAAGATGTTTGCAAACTCCTTAGTGCTAGGTTTAGCCATGTTAAGTTCGTCAACAACAATAATGTTTTTCTCTCTTGCTGCTTCGCTAAGTGCACTAACAAAAGCAATTTGCTTCATTTGTTTGTTAACTTTCTTTGAAAAATCTCTTGGTTTTGGTGCAAAAACCACACCACCTTTAACCCATTGTGGAGCCCTGATTGAACCTTGCCTTGCATTGCCTGTTCCTTTTTGCCTCCAAGGTTTTCTTCCGCCACCACGAACTTCACTTCTTGTAAGAGTGCTTTTTGTGCCCTGCCTTGCATTTGCAAGATAAGCCACAACAACTTGGTGAATTAACGCTTCGTTATAAGGTGCGCCAAACACACTGTCTTTAAGTGTAACTTTGCCAACCTCTTCACCTTTAATGTTAAAAACTTTAGTCTGCATTATTTCTGCCTCCTTCCCTATGCCTTAACAGCACTAGATATTGTAACAACACTGCCCTTAGCCCCAGGAATTGCCCCTTTAACTAAAAGCAAATTGCGGTCAACATCTACCTTTGCAATTTCTAGATTTTGAATGGTAACCTTTTCATTACCATATTGACCAGGAAGTTTTCTGTTTTTGAAAACTCTTGAAGGTGTTGAGTTTGCTGAAAGTGAACCAGGTTCCCTGTGAACAGGACCTGCACCGTGTGTCATTGGAAGTCTGCTTGCATTCCATCTTTGAATAACACCTGCAAAACCTCTACCTCTTGTGTATCCTGAAACATCAACCTTGTCACCAACTTTGAAAACATCACATTTAACTTCGCTTCCAAGTTGCAAACCTTCGGCTGAAATTTTGAACTCTTTAAGATATTTTTTAGGTTCAACATTGGCCTTTTTAAGATGACCCATTTCAGGTTTTGTTAATCTTTTTTCTTTAGTGTCGCTAAAAGCAAGTTGAACAGCCTCATAACCATCTTTATCTTTAGTTTTAATTTGGCTAACAAAGCATGGACCAGCCTCAACAACTGTAACAGGAATAACCATTCCATCGGCTGTGAAGATTTGCGACATACCGATTTTTTTACCTAATATTGCGTTTTTCATCACTCATCTTCCCCCTACCTTATAATTTAATTTTGATATCAACACCCGCTGGAAGGTCAATCTTCATAAGTGAATCCACAGTTTTTGAAGAAGGATTATAGATATCAATCAATCTTTTATGTGTTCTAATTTCAAATTGTTCTCTTGAGTCCTTATCTTTGTGTGGTGAACGAAGAATAGTTACCACTTCTTTTTCAGTAGGCATAGGAATTGGACCACTAACCTTAGCCCCTGCTTTTTTAGCGGTTTCCACAATTCTTGCAGACGCACTGTCAACAAGTTCATGGTCATACGCTCTTAAATTAATTCTAATTTTTTGTGTTGCCATTTATTTCCTCCATAATTTCCAACTTACCCTTCTTTTGCCCTGAACCGGCATAACACATAAAGAAGGCGAATTGTCGCGCTAATCTTGCCAGCACTCTTGTCAGCAGGAATTATCCATCACACCAGCCTTTGTGAATGGTAACTTCCCACTTCACCCCATAGTTCAGCGATGATATTATACTTTACACACGGCCCCGTGTCAAGTGTTTTTTGAAAAAACTTTTAAACTTTTTCCCACCAGTTTCACCCGCCTTCAAAGCCTTACAGTTTGACAGGATTTTTGCTTCATGTTATAATAAAAAAATAAAACAACCACGCAATCTGCCTTCTAACAAAAAAGTTTTTATAAATAACTTGTAAACAAACCCTTATTAATGCTTAATTTCTTTCAATTGTAATGACGATTATGTTAAACAGGAATAAACAGCACAATCAGATTATTAAAGAATTAATTATTAAAGAACTAACCAGTAACAACTGGTGCAGATAAAAAGGAGAAATTGAATGATAACCAAAGAATTTTTGCAACAAAAACTAGACCTAACCGAAATTGAAGCCAAGGCATTATACAGAAATTTAAAATCCAATCCGCAAACCCAACTTGAAGTTTTGTGCCAAAATGAAATTACAATTGAAGATAGAATTAATTTTTATAAAGACCTTGGCATTTCAGGCTTTCAACTTGCAAATTACAATTTTTTACTGACTTACAACACAAAAGTTAGTGAAACTCAAATAAAACACTGCATAAGGGCAAAAATAAAATATCTTGAAAATGAACTTGATATAAAACCAACTGAACTTTATCAAGACTCTTTTTTGCAACTTTTAGCACTTGATTGCACCCACACCCCCACTGAAAACCCATTTGGGCTTCAAGCAAGAGTTGAATTTTTTAAAAAGAAAACAGGTACAACTAATGAAAATTTAAAAAAGAACATCCAACTTTTAAGGTTTGATGTAACCGAAACACCGCAAGAAAACTCTGATGGAATTCAAGCAAAACTTGAAGTTTTAAAAAACCTTGGGCTTTCAAAAGAATATGTTGCAAATCATTTAACAATTCTTATGGCTCCTGCACAAAAACTTCCAGTAAGATATGCCATGGGAATTAGCATTTTTAAAAACACTGAGTTTTTAAACAATCCACTTTGGGCAACCTTTGATGAAAATAAAACTTTTGCAAGGTTTTGCTACTTAAAATATAAATTTAATGACGCAACAAACTTAAAGAACATTTTTGACGGCAAAAATAATAAAATTAACCCATCATCACTTTATTTATCAACCCCAAGGTTTGAAAAGCGCTTTAATGTTAAAGATGAAAAACTTCAAACAACCTTTCCTCTAACCGATAATGTTAAACAAACAATAAAGCTTAACTACATTGCCTTTGCAAACGAAAACGAACAAGAAAAATAAATTCGCTAGTAAAAATGATAGTTTAAAACTAGTAAAAAATGATAATTCAAAATAGGATAATAACAACTGTGTTAAACATTATTTAATTTATCGCTTAAACATTAAAAACTGCGAACATAAAAAAGAGCCCTAACAAACTTGGGTTCTTTTTTATTGTTTTATTGATTATTTATTTTGCGTTACTTTTTATTAAAAGTGTCTTTAAGTGAAATTGTGTGGTTGAAAATTAGGTTGTCTTTTGTGCTGTCTTTATCAAGGCAATAATAACCTTTGCGCATAAATTGAAACTTATCTTCAACCTTGGCACCTGTTAAAAAGTTTTCAGCAAGTGCAGTTGACTCTTCCATTGAATTTGGCTCTAAAATGTCTTCAATTTTTGCACCATTTGCAAGGGCTTTTTGTGGCCAAACATATTCCATTTTTGTCAAGTTTTTAAAAGTTCTTATGGTCACTGGTGTGCAGTTGTTTTTGCTAACAAAATGAATGGTGCCTTTAACTTTAATTCCGCTTTCATCATTTCCTGAGCGAGAGTTTTTAACATATTCACAAACAAGATGGTCAACTTCTCCGTTTGAATTTAAAACTGCCTTTTTGCATTTAATTATGTATGCCCCTTTAAGGCGAACCATTCCCCCCTCAACTAGCCTGTTATATTTTGGTGGCGGGTTAAGTGAAAAATCTTCACGCTCAATAAAAATTTCTTTGCCAAATTTTGATGTGTGCGTGCCAGCACTTTCATCATTAGGATTATTTTCAATTTCAATGGTTTCATCTTCACCTTCAAAATTTTCAATAATAACTTTAAGCGGGTCACAAACAACCATTGCACGGGTTGCAACCTTGTTTAAATCTGCCCTAATGTAAAATTCAAGGGCTGAAAGCGGAAGCGTGCTTTCACTTGCAACAACCCCAATTGAACGAATAAAATCTTTAATGCCCTGTGCGGTGTATCCCCTTCTGCGCATTCCAACAATGGTCATAAGCCTTGGGTCGTCCCACCCCATAACAAGTTTGGCATTAACAATTGCCTTTAAATATCTTTTGCCAAGCAAAACATTTTCAAGGTTAAGAGTGCTAAACTCTCTTTGTTTTGGGGCATAAGGTTTTCCCCAGCCATATTTAATAAACCAGTCATAAAGTTCACGGTGAACCCTGAAAGTGATATCACACAAACTGTAAGTTACCCCTTCAAGAGCATCTTCAATTGGGTGAGCAAAATCATAAATTGGGTAAATGCACCACTTATCCCCAGTTTTGTAATGATGCTCACGCGAGATTTTATACATTATTGGGTCTCGCATTAAAATGTTAGGGTGGCTCATGTCAATTTTAGCCCTAAGGGTGAGCGACCCATCAGGAAATTTCCCCGCACGCATCTCGCGAAACAGCCTTAAACTCTCTTCCCTTGGTCTGTCTCTAAAAGGGCTGTTTTGCCCAGGCTCTGTTAAAGTTCCCTTCATTTTAAGTTGCTCTGCTTGGCTAAGTTCATCAACATAAGCATAGCCGTTTTTAATCATTTCTTCTGCAACCTGATAAATCCCCTCAAAATATGCCTCACTTGCATAAACAACAGCCTTAGGGGTGTAACCCAGCCATTTAAGGTCACTAACATAACTTTCTGCAAACTCCCCCTGCTCACGACTTGGGTTTGTGTCGTCCATTCTAAGGTAAGTGTAGCCCCCAAACTTAATTGCAGTTTCAAAGTCAATAATCCATGCTTTGCAGTGCCCAATATGCCAATATCCTGATGGTTCAGGCGGACACCTTGTTATAACCTCTTTGCTTCTTCCAGCCTTCAAGTCTTCCAAAATTTCTTCTTCAATAAAGTTAGAAGGCACAATGTCATTTAAATTTAACATAATATAAACTCCAATACTAAAGTAAAGTCAATCTTTATATTTTATATAGCTTTCTTCATTTAAAACTATGGTTTTAAAATCGTGATTTACATAACCATATATTTCTAAAATTTTATTACGTGTTGCAAATGATTGGAATTTCCATTTTGAAGTATACACAGTATATATTTTTTCATCTACCAAAATTTTTGCATAACGTGGTAAAAATGCACTTGTTAATCCATCAGTTACTTTCCCAATAATTATTTCTTTTTTTGAATTTTTTATTGACGGTACCACACATCTGTTTTTATTAATAAATCGTAGTGTAGATAATAATCCTTTCTCTAGTTGCATTCCGAATATATTGCTAGAAATAAGCGCTTTAAGATCACATTTGGGATTGTATAAGTCTTTATGCTTATTGTATTGATACTCAATATGCTCTACTGTTATAGGCGTAGCATTTACACGCTCACGTATATAATTTAAATTATTATAAACTTTCATTAGATTTTGAAAACCATAAACTACAAAATCTACATCTTTTATTATATCAAAACCAATTAAATATGATCCAAATATTCCTAT
>CAJKVX010000005.1 GCA_905203455.1 uncultured Eubacteriales bacterium | reverse complement strand
CTCTTCTTTAGCCTCTAAAACGGCTTCTTTTTTTAATGCTTTTGCTTCATTTTCAGCATCTTCAATCAGCTTATTTGCTTTATTTTGAGCCTTACCCACACGCTTTTTTGATATAAAAATATTAATAAAATAACCAGCAACTATACCTAGAATTAGTGCAATAAAGGTAAGGGCTACACCAAGTCCAACTGACATTTTAACCCTCCTTTTTATGGTAACTAAATTTACAATATGCCATTCGGGCATATATGTTTAAAAGTAATAAAAATAAAACTTTAATATACCACAAAATCAATATAACACACTGATTTTACAAAAGTCAAGAATATTTAAATTCAGTTAATTAAAATAAAAAAGCAGATAAATTTCGACAAAACAAAATCTATCTGCTTTACTTAATTTAAACAAAAATTTAGTTAATCACTTGATTGTGTTTGGTGAATTGAACCTGATTTTAATTTCTCTTTAATAGCCTCTTCAATGTTTTGACAAATTTCAGGATTGTTTGCTAAAAATGCCTTAGTGTTTTCCTTACCTTGACCAATTTTCTCACCATTATATGAGAACCAAGCACCACTTTTTACAATAATGTCATTATCAACAGCAAGGTCAAGAATGCAACCTTCTTTTGAAATTCCAAGACCATAAACAATGTCAAACTCTGCAGTTTTAAATGGCGGAGCAAGTTTGTTTTTAACAACTTTTATCTTTGTTCTTGCCCCAACATTATCGGCGCCGTCTTTAATAACCTCACCCTTTCTTACATCAAGCCTTATGCTTGAATAAAACTTTAAAGCCTTTCCACCAGGGGTTGTTTCAGGATTTCCAAACATAACCCCAACCTTTTCTCTTAACTGGTTAATAAACACCACACAAGTTTTTGTTTTACTTGTTATCCCCGCAAGTTTTCTTAACGCTTGGCTCATAAGCCTTGCCTGCAACCCAACATGGCTATCCCCCATTTCGCCATCAATCTCAGCCTTTGGGGTAAGGGCTGCAACAGAGTCAATAACAACAATGTCAACCGACCCACTTCTAACCAAAGACTCACAAATTTCAAGCCCTTGCTCACCAGTGTCAGGCTGAGAAACATAAAGATTCTTTGTGTCAACCCCCAGTCTTGCTGCATAAACGGGGTCAAGCGCGTGCTCTGCATCAATAAACGCAGCGGTTCCGCCCATTTTTTGAGCCTCAGCAATAATATGCAATGCAACTGTTGTTTTACCTGAAGATTCAGGCCCATAAATTTCAATTATTCTTCCCCTTGGCATTCCACCAATTCCCAAGGCTAAATCAAGAGTTAAACAACCCGTTGGAATAACCTCAATTTCCTGATGGCTAACATCTCCAAGTTTCATTATGCTTCCTTTTCCAAATTGTTTTTCAATTTGGGCAATTGCCTGTTCTAATGCTTTTTCTTTATCGTTCATAACATTCACCTTTTCTAGTTATTTTCCCTTAGTTTTGCAACTATCCATATTATAATACACACACAACAAAATTGCAAACATTTTCAAACAAATGTTTTGTAAATTTTACTTTTATTTGTTTTTAGTTTCAGTTTCAGTTTCAGTTTTTTCTTCTGCAACTTGTTCTGGTTTATTATTCTCTTCTGTGTTATCAGTTTTTGCTGTTTCTTTATTTTCTGGTTTCTTATCATTAAGGCTTTCAAGAATTAAATCCTTAGCATTAACTGTGTAATTAATGCAAGAAATTAATGCAAGAACAGCGCCAGCAATCACACCAATAATGCCAATTATTCTTATAAAATCAACTGCATTGCCAAATATTGAAGCGAGCCCTAAATAAAGCATACAAACCATGCAAGCAACATCAAGAACAAATGATTTTATTTTGCCATAAATGTCAGCAGCAATAACTGTTCCATTTTTGGCTGCAAGCATTCTTATGCCCGAAACTAAAATATCTCTTAAAACAACAATTAAAATAATTAAAGCAGCAAGCCAATTATAAGTTATTGAACTAAAAAGAACCAAAATTAGAGCAGAAGTTGTTAAAAATTTATCTGCAATTTGGTCACTAAATTTTCCAAAATCGGTAACAAGGTTATATTTTCTTGCTATTTTGCCATCAAACAAATCTGTAAAACAAGCAGCAATATAAATGGCAAGTGCAATAAAAACTCCAATTCCGAAAGGAATAGGAAGCAAAAAGAACAGCACCATTAAAGGCGTGCAAATTATTCTTGAAATGGTTAGTTTGTTTGGTAAGTTCATACTTTTTCTCCTTTTAAATCATCACCAAAAACTTTGGTAATTTTAACTTTATAAATTTCCCCAATATCCACAAAATCTTTTGATTTGAAATAAATTATGTTATCAACCTCAGGCGCCTGAAACTGAGACCTTCCGTAAAACAACTTTTTGTCAAAATCAATTCCTTCATAAATAACATCAACAGTTTTGCCAACAAGTTTCCTAAGATTTGCCTTTTGTTGCTTTTCAGCAATATTAATTAAGTTTAACAGCCTTTGTTTCTTGGTTTTTTTGTCAACCTGATTAGGCATTTTTGCAGCAACAGTGCCATCTTCTTTTGAATATTCAAAAAACCCAGTATGCGTTAAGTTATATTTTTTAACAAATTCGCACATTTCCTTATGGTCTTGCTCTGTTTCACCTGGAAACCCAACCATAAATGTTGTTCGTATTGCTATTTTTTCAGGCAAATTGTTAATTTTTTCAACCAGCCTAATAATGCCCTCTTTATCAATATGCCTGTTCATTAATCTTAACATATTGTTTGACACATGTTGAAACGGAATGTCTAAATAATTACAAAGTTTTGGATTTTTTACCATTTCATTTAACAGTTCATCTGTTACAAGTTCAGGATAACAATAAAGCAACCTTATCCATTTTAAATCTTTAATTTTAGATAACTTTTTAATAAGGTCAACAAGTGCAGGTTTTCCAAAAATATCTGTGCCATATTTTGTTACATCTTGTGCAACAAGAATAAGTTCTTTTGCCCCATTTAAAACTAATGATTTAGCCTCACTTAAAATTTGGTCTTCTGGTTTTGACCTATATTTCCCTCTTATGTAAGGAATGGTGCAAAATGAACAATAATTTTCACACCCATCAGCAATTTTAAGATAAGCAAAGTGATTTGGCGTTGTTATTAATCTGTTTTCAATATGAGGGATAGTGTCAGCATTGCCACAAAAACTTAATCTTTTTTTAGTTGAATAAACCTCACTTATAATTTGAACAATGTCTGGATAATTGTCTATTCCCACAAATGCATTAACTTCTGGGAATTCTTTTTTAAGTTGTGGCAAATATTTTTGAGGCATACACCCCGTTACAATTATTTTTTCACAACTGCCTTTTTGCTTAAATTTAAGCATTTCTTCAATAGTGTCAAGAGCCTCTTTTCTTGCTCTTTCAATAAAGGCGCAGGTGTTAATTATAATTATGTTTGCCTTTTTGGGGTCGCTTGTAAATTTAAACCCCGCATTTTGCAAATATGTTAGCATTATTTCGGTGTCTACCCTGTTTTTATCACAACCTAAAGAGATAACACCAATAAGTTTATCTGTCAGTTTTTCCATTACACATCACCAAAAATTTCTTTAAATTGGTCCATTGTTATAAGAATGTCTCTGTTTTTGCTGCCTTCGGCTGGGCTGATGTATCCCCTTAATTCCATTTGGTCAACAATTCTTGCTGCCCTTGAATAGCCAACATAAAACCTTCTTTGAACCATTGTTATTGAGCCCTTTCCACTTTCAATAAAAAATTTTAAAGCCTGTGGCAAAAGTTCGTCCATTTGGTCAGAATGGTCTTCATTTGTTTGCCCAGAAGCCTGATTTTGCTCTTCTTTTGAAGCATATATTTCTTTTTCAACTTCAAGGTCATAATTGCATTCGTTATTATTTTTAATATATTCAATGCACCTTTCTATTTCTTCATCACTAATGTATGCCCCTTGAAGTCTTGTTGGAGTGTTGCTTTCTTGCGGAGCAAACAGCATATCACCCTGACCAAGAAGTTTTTCAGCACCTGGCTCATCAAGAATAGTTTTGCTATCAATAAAACTTGCAAGTGCAAACGCAATTCTGCTTGGAAGATTTGTTTTTATTGTTCCTGTTACAACTTCAACTGATGGTCTTTGAGTTGCAAGCACCAAGTGAATTCCACTTGCACGGCCAAGTTGAGAAATTCTTCTTATTCTTTCTTCAACCTCACGCTTTGCAACCCCCATAAGTTCTGCAAGTTCATCAACAACAATAACAATATAAGGCAGTTTCTTTTGTTCGCCATTTTTAACGGCTTCACACTGATTGAAAATTTCTAGTTTTTGACATTTATATTCTTCAAGAAGTTTATACCTTCTTTCCATTTCTTTAACTGCCCAAGATAGAGAATTAACTGCTTTTTCAGCATCACTTACAACATCTGAAAGCATCATGTGTGGCATGCCCTTGTATCTTGAAAACTCAACTCTTTTAGGGTCAATCATAATAAACCTTAACTGCTCTGGCGACATTTTAAACATTAAACTCATAATTAAACTGTGCAAGAACACTGATTTACCTGAACCTGTTGACCCCGCAACAAGCAAGTGAACCATTTTTGCAAGGCTTTTAACAACAACTTCACCACTAATATTTTTACCAATTGCAACAGGAAGCGTTGCCGTTGATAAGGCAAACTCTTTGCTTTCAACCAATTCCCTGAATGATACCATGCTTCGTGGGTCATTAGGAACTTCAATTCCCACTGCATTTTTGCCAAGGATTGGTGCTTCAATTCTTACTCCTGCTTTTGAACGAAGTGCCATTGCAAGGTCACTGTCATAATTCAAAATTTTCTTAACAGGAATGCCTGAAGGCATTGTCAGTTCATATCTTGTAACAGTTGGCCCTCTAACAACCCCAACAACCTTCACAGGAATTTTAAAGGTTTCAAGTTTTTCTTCAATTATGCGGGCATTTTCCTCATAATTTTTAACATATTTACTTGTGTCTTCTTTATTTTCTTTCAAAAGCGTTACAGGTGGTGGATTATATTTAATGTCTTTAACAACTTGTTTTATAGGTGTTGTTGGTTTTGCAACTTGACCAATTTCAGTTTGCTCTGCTCTTGGCCTTGCCGTTCTTTCACTTCTTTGCCTTGAAAGTATATTTTGTTCACTTTGCCTTGGTTCATTTTCATTTATTGTCAAATCTGTGTTAAAGTTTGAAATTGACCTTGCCCGTGTGTTTTGCTCTTCTGGCTTTTCATCATCAAACAAATCATCTCCAAAAGAAGAAATTCCCCTTCTGGCTTGACTTACATTTTGTTGCTCGTTCTGCCTTCCAAGCCCCAAAATATCCATAGCCTTTGACTTATCAATGGTTTCTTCTTCTTTTTCTTGTGTTCTGTTACCAAACAATCTTTGAGAAGCAGACATTCTTGCATTCTGCTCTTCTTCATCATCAACATCATTAAACCTTGAATTTGAAAACCTTGAGCCAAAAACATTTTCAGTGCTTTGGGTTTTTGATGTGGTTGCTGGGTTTGCTTCAAGCCACGCACGCCTTTCTTCATCAGTTGAGTTATAAATGTTTGGCACTGCTTTTTCACCAAACAAAATTTCTTTCGCACTTTTTTGCCTTGATTCAGGTTCTTTTGCGCTAAAATCATTTTCATTTCGTAAACCAAAAAGAAGAGTTTTTGCATTTTCCTGTTCATCTTCTTCGTTTTGGGTTTCTTCAATTTCCTCAGGCTCATTTAATTTTGTTGACATAAATTCTTCTTCAGGAATTGCCTCAAAATTTGAAGAAGTTTCTTCTTCATTTTCATCAAGCCTTATTTGGTTTTTAGTTGTAAGCTCAGTTTGATTTTTGCTGTAAATAATATAATCAACAGCAAAACCACCAACAACAACCAACACAATTCCAAAGAAAATGCAGGTTCCAACTCCGCCCAATACAACACTAACAATGTTGCAAATTAGGCCAATAATAACCCCACCAACAGTTACCCCATTTTGCATTGAATAACAAGTTGATAAATATTCACCGAATGACAAAGTATTTAAAGCATTAGCACTGAAAATTGAATGCAACAAACAAACAAGTAAACCTAACAAACTAATAATATATGCTGCTAACTTTCTATCCCCTTTAAAAACTAGATTCATCACCATTGCAACGCCAAACAAAATGCAAGAAAGGAATATTGGATATGATAAAATTCCAAACGCACCTAACAAAAATTTTCCAATAACAAAATTGGTTATGCATGATAAAATGAACCCAACAATGCCAAGGGTTATTAAAACAACCCCCACCCATTGCTTTGCTTGAAACTTTGACTTAAATTGTTGTCTGTCTTTATACTTGCCCAAAACTATTTCTCCTGTAAAACTAACCAATAATAATATCTTTTAAAAACCCAAGAGCCACAGGTTCACCAAGATAAGCGATGTTAATTTTTGTAAAATCAACAACGCTTTTTAAAACTTCCATTGCAGTTTTATATGATATTGAAGCCAATAACTCAAATTTATCATTTAAACTGAATTCTTTTTTTGCAATAACTAATTCGTTGGCGCACAACTTTGTCAGTTCCTCGCTTTTTTCACTTCTAAGCACAAAATCAGTTATGTAAGAGTTTTTTTCAGCAGTAAAATCATTTAATGAAACACCATTGTTATTTACAATATCTTTAAGTTCAACAAGCAATTTTTCAATAAAGGTTTCTGCCTTTTCGCCATCAACAATAAGTCCAAAAACCAGTTTGCCGTTGTTTGCGTAACAAACATTTTCAATTTTTAAACTTTTAAAATATGGTTCATTTTTCAAACGCTCTTTAAGTTCTTGTTCAAGAGCCCTTGAAATAATGTCAAGTGCAAACTTATTATCATCTTTAAATGAAAGTGAAGGGAATGAAATTTCAACCCTGCTTTGGTTATAAGGGCGTTTTTTAATGTTTACAAATCCTTCAAAATTTTCAATGTGTGAAACATATTTAATTTGCTTATATTCAGTGTTTTTAAGTTTGTTATAAAACAATTCACTTATTTGGGTTATAATTTTGTCTTCTTCAACTGCCCCACCAACACTAATTACCATGTTTTTAGGGGTTATATATTTTTCATAAAGCGTTTTTAAAGACTCTTTGGTTATTCTGTCAACCGATTTAATGTTGCCAAGTTTAGTGTTCATAAGCCCAGTTCTTGCAAAAAGCGCTTGGTTTGTTAATGTGCCAAGATAAATGCTTGGGTTTAATTTATTCAGTTCAATTTCAGCCTTCATTTGATTTTTTATTATATTTATATAACCTTCATCAAAATTTGAATTAAATAGTAGTTCAAAGGCAAACATAATTGCAAGTTCCACCCTGTTTTTCAAGCAAGAAATGCAAACTTGCAAAAACTCTTTATATGCATTAATGTTTATAACAAAACCTTGCTGTTTTGCGTAATTAGTAACAGCGATTGCAGAGTTATAATTTTTGGTTCCGCATAACAACAACCTTGAAATCATTTCACACGAGCCATTAAGAAGTTGTGATTCACCTTGAAAGCCACCCACTAAATCAATGCAAATTGTTGCAGTGTTTAGTTCAGGCATTTCACTAACATTTAATCTTAATCCATTTGGGAAAGTGGTCAACGCCATATAAACCCTCCACTCTTTTGTTTTAGATAATTATAACACAAAAAAAACTATTTAAAAAATAGATTAAATAGTTTTTTTAATTTTCTTTTAATAACTTAACTGTTACTCTATCCGTGTTTGCAAAATATCTTTTTCAGTCCAGTGCATTTTTGCTACCCAATGGTTGCGCTAACTGTGTTTGCAACAAACCCATTTGTTTTGCAATATTCTAAAATTTGAGGTAAGGCTATTAAGGTTTTCTCAGTAGGGTGCATTAAAATTAAATCTCCGCCTGCCATATCTTTAACTGCCCTGCTGTAAATTAATGTTTCGTCTTTATCCCGCCAATCAATGGTGTCACGCGTCCACATAATTGTTTTATATCCAAGTTCGTTTGCAACCGCCACCGTTGTTTTGTTATAACTTCCGCTTGGTGGAGCAAACAAATTCATTGAAAGACCATCTAGGTATGATTCAACAAGTTGATGCGTTATTTTAATCTCTTCCCTGTTTCTGCTGGCATCAAGTGTTGCGTGGTCTTTATGGTAATATCCATGGTTTCCAATTTCATGCCCACGCTCTGCAATTTTTATAAGCATATCAGGGTTTTTAGCCACCCAACTTCCACCAACAAAGAAAGTGCATTTAGCCTGATATTCATCAAGCACATCTAAAATGCCATCAAGATATTCTGTGCCCCAATAAACATTAATCATTAATGAAATGTTGTTATTCTCTCTGTTTCCTGCATAGATAACTCCATCACTGGTTGTTGCATTAACATAGTTAATTGCATTGTTTTCCCCCAAGGTAAAACCCGCCACCAAACAAAAAGCAATAATCACAAATAAAACCAAGTTTGAAACAATGCTTACACCTTTACTTTTACTCATATCAATTCCTCAGTTAATTATATGCTAACTTTCACAAAGGTAAAACTTCAAAGTTAAATTTATTGTTTTTAGTTTATTGTTTTGAAATTGGTCACTTAATCCACTCTAAAAATTTTACTTCTATTTTATTCTTATATGCTTTTTTACATTAACTTGATTTAGAACTATCCTAATACATAATCCGCTTCTTTTATATCCTATCTGCCTAGTTAAAAATTAAATAAACAAAATAAAAAAGGAAGAATTTACATCTCCCTTTCTTCCTTATCTTCGTCTTTATACTCTACCGCTAAACCGTATAAATGGTCATCAACATTGTCTGGTAACCTGTATGATTGATTTTTTGCTACATATTTTATTTGTTCAAGATTATCTTGAAGAGCCTTATAGAATGCTTTAGCGCTCTCAACTTCATTGCAAAAATCTTTAAACCTTCTAGGTGTTTTATAAAGAAGTTTTAAAACAGAACATTCATTTAAATATGCTTCATTTTTTAAAGCAATTTGTTCAAGCTCATGTAAGCCATATTTTGGAATAACATTAATTTCTTGTTCAAATTCTTCAAAGTCAAAACCGTCTTGCTCTTCAATAGCCTCTAAATCGTCTTCATCAAGTAATTCGTAATTGTCTGTTTCTTCATTGGCAATACCACTAAGTTTGTCTTCAATATCCTCATCATCAAAATCTGATTGGAATACTCCGCCTGAATCAATTTGAAAATTATCTAAACAATCTTCTTGCAAATCTTCATCTTTGAAATCAATATCATCAATATACCCAAGTGACTGTGATTGACTCATAAAAAAATCTTTTGAGTTTGAATAATCAACATACTGCTTTGTTTTTGCATCAATTTGACTTTCTTCTATATATGTTCCCGCATAGCAATTTGCATTTTCAATTGTTGCTTTTAAATAATCTGTATATAAATCATCTATAACATCACAATATCTTTCCATAACTTTGGCAAGTTTTTGTGAAAGTTTGATTCCCCTTTCTTTTAAATCAAAAACATAATCAAGATTATACTTTTTGAAATTTTGCGTTGATGTTGTTTTAACTGATGGCATGAAACCCATTCTTGCATAAATGTCAATAGCGGTTGTAAGTTTTTCATCAAGGTCAATATTTTTCCCTAGTGAATTTATGCACTTGTCAAGATACACTCTAATTTTGTCAATTGTTGAATATCTCATGTTATATGTAATTTCTTCAAGCGCATAATTGACATTGCCCTGTGCATTGTTCCACTCGTAAGTGTAATCAGCCAAACTAAAAGCAAAAGCATCTTCCCTTATTAAATAGCCAATAATTTTTGCGTGTTCAACCAGTTTTTCATCACAAGCAGGGTCAATTTCTGTTAAAACAAATGAAATTGCGCTCATTTTAAGCATAAAAGGAATTTCATTTATGTTAGCATCACACTTTTCATACAAAAATTTAACAAAATCATAATTGCCGTCAATTATGGCATGGTCCATAAGTCTTAGGCCATTTTTATCACAATATTTACTAAGTATTTCTGGGTCTTGATTTTTAACCATGTCTGTGTTATTTGTTTTAACTAAGTATTTATAAAAATTGAAAACTTTATCTGACAACACTTTTCTTACAACTTTTGGCTGGTTTAACATTGAAATGTAACAATACTCTGTGCCCTCAGGTATTAACTCATAACTTACGCCTTCTCTTAACTTAAAAACTTGCTCCATAATTATCCTCAATTATCCTCTTTAAAAATAGTATATTATTGATTTTCTAATTCGTCAATACTGCTTTTAAAATTTGCTTATGTTTTGCAGAAAAATAAAACTAAAAAATGAGCATTAAGCCCATTTTTATCTAAATTCTATATAAATTTATTTTTTACTATTAAAGTTTGCTAATAAGTTTTAAGTCAACTCTGCCTTTGCTATCAATTTTAATAACTTCAACTTCAACCTTGTCACCAATGTTTACAACATCTTCAACTTTTTCAACACGCTTGTTGCTTAACTTTGAAATGTGAATCATTCCATCAACATTAGCACTAAGTTCAACAAATGCACCAAACTCGGTTATTCTTATAACTGTTCCTGTGTAACGCTCGCCAACAGCGGGTTCAAACAAAATTGCATTAATAATGTCTTTTGCCTTGTTGCAGCTATCAATATCGCAAGAGGCAATCATAACAACGCCATCATCTGTTATGTCAATTTTAACGCCTGTTTCTTCAATAATCTTGTTAATTGTTTTCCCGCCTGAACCAATAACTTCACCAATTTTATCAGGGTCAATTTTAAATGAAATAATTTTTGGAGCATATTTGCTTAAATGGTCTCTTGGTTTATCAATAACGGCTAGCATTTTTTGCATAATGCTCATTCGCCCTTCTTTTGCCTGTTTTAGGGCAGTTGTTAGAATTTTCTTGTCAATTCCCTTAATTTTAATGTCCATTTGAATTGCAGTAATGCCGTTTTTAGTTCCCGCAACCTTGAAATCCATATCTCCAAGAAAATCTTCAATCCCTTGAATATCACTTAAAACCACAACCTTGCCAGATTCTTCATCTTTAATAAGCCCCATTGCAATGCCCGCAACCGGTTCTTTAATTGGCACGCCTGCGTCCATAAGTGAAAGTGTTGATGCACACACACTTGCCATTGAAGAAGACCCATTTGAAGACAAAACTTCACTAACAAGCCTTAATGCATATGGAAAGGCTTGTTCGCTTGGAATAACAGGAACAAGAGCCCTTTCAGCAAGTGCACCATGCCCAATTTCTCTTCTGCCGGGTGCTTTAAGTGGTTTTGCTTCGCCAGTGGCATATGGTGGCATGTTATAGTGATGCATATATCTTTTGTAATCAGTTTCATCAAGTCCGTCAAGTTTTTGAACATCACCAATAGTTCCAAGGGTAAGAGCATTCATAACCTGAGTTTGCCCACGGGTAAACACACTGCTTCCGTGAACTCTTGGAAGCACCCCAACTTCGCACCAAATTGGCCTAATTTCAGTTGTTTTTCTGCCATCTGGCCTTACACCACTGTTAATAATGTTTGAACGCACTTTTTCCTTTTTCATTTTGTAAAGTGCATCTTTAATTTCTTGTTCTCTTCCTTCAAACTGTTCTGCAAAATGTTCAAGAGTTTTTGCTTCAACTTCATCAACCTTTTCTGTTCTTACAAGTCTGTTTGTTGTAACCCCCAAGGCTTCATCAAGCATTTTATCTGCAAATTTTCTTACTTCTTTGTCAACATCTTCGCCAACTTTGTAATACTCAATTTCCTTTTTAGGTTTTCCGCATTCACCTGCAATTTTTTCAATAAAAGCAACAATCTTTTTAATTTCAGTGTGGGCAAACATAATTGCATCAAGCATTTCATCTTCACTAATTTCATCTGCGCCTGCTTCAACCATCATAATGGCATCTTTGGTGCCTGAAACTGTTAAATGCAACCTTGATTTTTCGCTTTCACTAACATCTGGGTTTAAAACCAACTCTCCATCAACAAGCCCAACAGCAACTGAACCAGTTGGCCCCATAAATGGAATGTCACTGATTGAAAGAGCAACAGATGAGCCAATCATTGCCAAAACCTCTGGTGGGTTGTTTGGGTCAACACTTAGCGCGGTGGCAACAACTGCAACATCATTGTAGAACCCTTTTGGGAAAAGTGGACGAATTGGTCTGTCAATAAGCCTGCTTGTTAAGATGCCTTTATCACTTGCTCGGCCTTCCCTTTTTTTGTATCCGCCAGGAATTTTACCAACTGAATACATTTTTTCCTCAAAATCAACTCCAAGTGGGAAAAAATCCATTCCGTCTCTTGGTTTGTCACTCATGGTAACATTCACCATAACCATGGTTTCACCACACTTTACAATGCAAGAGCCATTTGCAAGTTCGGCATATTTGCCAATTCTTACTTCAATTTCTTTTCCGCCTACTTTTAAGGCATACCTTTTTTCTTCCATATTATCTCCTAAAAAATTATTATTTCACAAAACAAAACCAAAAAGAGGACGATTATCCTTAAACCATCGCCCCCTTTTTTACTATTTTCTAATTCCAAGTTTAGCAATAAGTTCACGGTATCCTTCAAGATTAGTGTTTTTAAGATAAGCAAGTAACCTTTTTCTTGTTCCAACTAATTGAAGCAAACCTCTGCGTGAATGTAAATCTTGCTTGTTGGCTTTTAAATGCTCTGTTAAATGATTAATTCTTTCAGTAAGCAAAGCAATTTGAACTTCAGGTGAGCCAGTGTCTCCCTCTTTTCTGCCATATTCAGCAATGATTTGTTGTTTTCTTTCCTTAGTCATTATCCCTTCTCTCCTTAATTTTATTCGCCATATACCAAAGCAAAGCGTTGAAGGCATCGCAAAACCTTGGCATAGGTCAAAATTATAATACCATATAATTTTTAATTTGTAAACCCTTTTATTTTAAATTAAACATATTTTTAATCTTAGCAAAAACTTATCAAATAATTGAAATCTATTTATTATTAAGAGGTTATATTATTCATTTCAAATATAAAATTAACAAATTTATCTAACATCAAAAATTCCGTCTAGTTGCCTTAACTTAATTGTTGCCTCTTTTGCTTGGTCTCTGCTTTGAACTTGAATAACAAGGTTAACCACTGCTTCACCTGAGGAAATCATTTTTGTTGAAACTGAGGCAATGTTAATTTTCATGTTTGCAAGAAGAGTTGTTATTTTTGAAAGCACGCCACTGCTGTTTTTTGTGATTAAGGTTAAAGTGGTGTTAAACACTTGCCCTTTACCATGTTTCCATTCAACTTTCACTTCTTTGTCTTTTGAAATATTTTTAACATTTGGACAATCTTTTCTGTGAATGGTAATGCCCCTGTTTCTGCTTGCAAAGCCAACAATTTCGTCCCCAGCAATTGGGTGGCAACAACCACCAAACCTAACGGTTAGCCCCGAAAGCCCGTCAACCACAACGGCACTTATGTCATCATTATGCTTAATTTGCGCTTGGCTTTGAAGTTCGGCTTTTCTAGCAAGTTTTTCTTGTTGCTTTCTTTGAGCAACAACCTTTCCAATTGCCTGTTTTGCAGTTATTCCGCCATAGCCAATTGAAGCAAAAACATCGTCAATATTTGTAAGGTTAAATCGCTTGGTTAAATCTGAAATGTCTAAATCACTTAGTAAATCACTTAACTGATAACCGCATTTTTTTGCCTCTAACTCTAAAATATCTTTTCCAAGTTTAATGTTTTCTTCTTTTGATTGCTTTTTAAAATATTGCCTAATGTGGTTGCGGGTGCTGCTGCTTCGTGCAAAATTTAGCCAATCAAGGCTTGGACCTTTTGAGTTTTGGTTGGTTAAAATTTCAACAACATCGCCTGTTTCAAGTTGATAGTTTAAAGGCACCATTTTGTCATTAACTTTTGCCCCAACGCATTTATCTCCAACCCCGCTGTGAATTGCATAAGCAAAGTCAACTGGCGTTGCATTCTCAGGCAATTCAATTGGCTTATATTTAGGAGTAAACACCCAAATCACGCCCGTTGAAAGGTCCATTTTTAAAGCGTTTATAAAACTTTCATTATCTTTAATTTGCTTTTCACTTTCAATGGTTTTTTTAAGCCAGTTGATTTTTTCTTCAACAAGGCTGTTTTTAACATTACCTTCTTTATATCTCCAATGCGCTGCAACACCATATTCACAAAATTTGTGCATTTCAAATGTTCTTATTTGAACCTCGAAAGGCACGCCATCTTTGGTTAAAAGTGTTGTGTGTAAACTTTGATAACCATTTGGCTTTGGGCTTGCAATATAATCTTTTATTCTTCCAGGCACTGGCCTAAAATGAGAGTGAATTTCACCAAGCACTGCATAACAGTCTTTAATTTCAGGAACAATAACCCTATGGGCAATGATGTCATAAATTTTTTCAATTCCGCTTTTTTTGAGTTTTTTATAAATACTGTAATAATGCTTAAACCTGCAACTAACTTCACCTTTAATGTTTAATTTTTTTAAGGCGCTTTCCAAAACCCCACTAATTTCATTCATGATTGTGGTTTTTTTGTCATACTTTCTTTTTAATTCTTCATCAATTTTAAAATATGCTTGCGGATTAAGATATTTAAAACAAATATCTTCCATGCTTGACCTTAACTTGCCCATGCCAAGCCTTTCAACAAGTGGCACGAAAATATCCATAGTTTCGCTTGCAAGGTCAAACTGCTTTTCTTGCGACAAATTTTCAAGCGTTTGAAGATTATGATATCTGTCACATATTCTTATTAAAATAACCCTTAAATCTTTGCCAAGCGCCAAAAACATTTGCCTAACATTTTCAAGGTCATTATGCTCACTGTCCGCCCTTTCATATTGAAGTGAACTGATTTTCACATATCCCTTTACTAATGCCTCAACATTTTCACCAAATAAATCTTTAATTTTTTTAAATGTTGTTAGCCCCATTTTAACGCTGTCATGCATGAGTGCTGCTATTATGGTTTCATAATCAAGCCCATATTCAATAAGCATTCCCGCAACCGCAATTGGGTGTGTTATGTAATCATCACCGTTAAGTCTTTTTTCATTTTTATAAATTTGCTTAGCAAAATCAAGAGCAAGCAGAATATCTTTGCTGTTGCCCCCGTAAGACTCTTTAACCTTTAAAACAAATTCTTTTTCGGTCATTATTTGCTCCTAAAATAATTTAAAATTGAACTATCTTCTAAATTTTTCTTTTGTGATGCTTTAACAACTTCAACCTTAAAATTACCACCTTCAACAATGTTTAACACCCCAATTTCTTGCAAGCCGTAAACACAAACTGCAACTTCATAGGGTTTAATGCCGTTAACCATTATACTGCATTTATTGCAAAAATCAAGAACACTTTCACTTGTTTCTTCGCTGATGCCATTTTTAACTAATGAATAAACAGCAGTGCACTTTTTTCTAATGTCTTTAATGCTAAAATCTTTTTTTTGTGATTTTGGTGCATAAACTTTAAAGTTTGAAAAATATGCAAACTCGTTGTCAAAAAGTTCACTTAGGAAAATAAGCGTTTTGTAGCCTTGCAAAGTTTTTACATCTGTTATGTATGATGTGTTTAACACAATGGCATTTTGCAGGTTTGCACAAGGTTCATCATTTATTATAAAATTTTTAAACTTGTTATTTAGTTGCGTAAATTCTTGCTTGGTTGAAGCAAACACAAGAGTTCCAAAATTTGAGTCATCTAAATTTTTGCTTACACTTTCAAGATTGTCAAAATATGAAACCTTAATGTTTTTCCCTTTCTTTAAACTTTTAATTTTTATAACAGTGTGAGAGCACAAAAACATATCAAAGTTTGGCTCAATTTCAGGGCTAAGAAGTTTAACCCCCCTTACAATTCCCTGTGGAATAACTTTATTGTTGAAATAATTAAAATCAACATCAAGAAAAATCTCTTTTTTGGCTTTTGAAGATAACAACTCTTTGTGTGCTTCACCAAAGAAATACACTAAGTTTGCATTATTGCTTAGTTTTAACTTTAAGTGAGAAGAAGTTTTTAGACCAAGTTTACCAAATTTAATTGGCCCATCAAAAACCATTTTAAAAGTTGGCTTTTCGTTTCCGCAGCCAAATGGAGCAAGAAGATTTAACTGAGATATAAATTCTTTTGAAATATCTGTTTCGTTAATAACGATGTCTGCTTCTTGCTTTTTTACAAACAGATTATCGCTTCCATTTAACATGGTGGCGGTTTGTTCTGTTATGTTTTTCACAAATTCATCATAATTTTTCTCTTCAAGTTCAAGCCCAACAGCCATTGTGTGGCCACCAAAATGAATGCACAAATCCTTGCACTTGGTTATTATTTTGTGAAGGTCAATGCTTTCAATGCTTCTTCCGCTTGCTTTAAGAGTTCCCAGTTCAGTTTTTGCAAACACCAAAGTTGGCTTGCCAAATTTGCCCAAAATTCTTGACGCAAGAATTCCAAGCACCCCTTGATGAAAATTGCCCTTAACGCATATTATTGGTGTGTTTATAATATCTATTTTTTCAAGTTGTTTTTCAATTTCAACTATTGATTTATTTATTTCATCAAGCCTTAAAGCATTGTCTGCAAGAATATCAGCAAGCAGAGATTTTAAGGTTGAAGGGTCGCTACAGTTTATGAAATCAAAAACTTTTTTGCCGTTATCCATTCTTCCACTAGCATTAATTCTTGGAACAATTTTTAAATAAATGTCACTGCTTGAAACATTTGCAATTTGCAAACTTTCAAAAAGATATTTAATGCTTGGCAAACTAAAACATTTTCCATTTAACTTCATTAATCCAAGGCTTGCAATCACCCTGTTTTCACCCAAAAGCGGAACAATATCTCCTATTGTTGCAATGGAGGCAACATCAAGAAAGATATTTGCAAACTCAAACCCAGCAAGTGCTGAGACAAGTTTATATGCAACCCCTGTTCCACACAAATAAGGGCAATCATATTCTTGCTTAATTTTGGGGTCAATAACAACACAATCAGGAATAACGCTTTGTGGCTCGTGATGGTCTGTAACCACCACCTGAACCCCATGTTCAGTTAAAAACTTTATTTCTTGGGCACAAGAAATTCCAAGGTCAACAGTTATTAAAACATCTGGCTTTGCTGTGTTTAAAATTTCATTAACAAGCGTCATGTTTAGTCCATAACCATCATCAAATCTGTTTGGAATAAAAACCTCAACATCAGCGTTTTTGCTAGCAAAAAATTGATACATTATTGTGCTTGCCATAATGCCGTCACAATCATAATCTCCAACAATAACAAATTTTTTGTTTTCATTTAACGCATTGTTTATAATTTCACATGCCTCTTTAACCCCTAAAAGTTTAAACGGGTTAATAAGTTGCGAATAACTTGGGTTCAAAAAATCACGCAACTGTTGTTGTGTTGTTATCCCGCGAGCGGACAGTAATTTAAGTAACCTTTCATCTTTTAAAACTTTTTCTGCCATAATAATTAAATAAGCCCTTTTGAAGGTTGTCCATCAAAAAGGCTTTTTAGGTTTATTTTTCTTTCACTTTTTTGTTAACTAAATTAGGATTTTTTGATAGTCTTCTTGTTTGATTAAGATTGTAAAGCTCAAGTAAATATATATAAAGTCCTGAGAACATAAACAGACCAATAAACACACTTGAAAGAATTCCAACAATTGATGCTACTGCAAAAATTTGAACAAAACTGTTTGGAACAAATAAGAGCACAATGCAGAACAAAATTATCATTCCACCAAGAAAATAAAGTGGGTTTAAAACTTTTGTTGCACATTCAGTAATTATTTCTTTTTCGCTCAATTTCTCATATTGTTTTGTGCCGACACTGCTTCGTGCCTCTTCAATAATTGAAATGCTAATAATTAGTGTGATAATAATTGAAATAACCATTGCAACCAAAGTTGCTGAAGAAAGCGGAATTCTTGTTAATGCAATTAGGGCAAAATATAATAACAATTGCCCTAGCATCATTAGTGCAAGTGTTAACCCACCAATTAACTTGTATCTTAACCAACCAGCAAAGAACACAATTAAAATGGCAACCAACAACCCAATGCCAAGCATTAACATAAAGTTTCCTGAAAGCGAACCTTTGATAGGTTCAACCTGCGCAACAACTGAAACATCAGCAGTAAGTCTTTCTGCAATTGCAAGTTTAATTTGGTCTAAGTTTGAAATATCTTTACTTGTGCTTCTTATAACTAAATAGGTTGAAGTTTGGTTATCTTCAATAAATGAACTTTCAACATTGATGTTATTGTTTTCTAAAACATCAATAACATTATTTCTTGCAGAGCCAATATCGCTTACATTTGAAACATCGATTTTAAACTGTGTTCCGCCACCAAACTCAACACTTGTGTTAAAGCCAAAAATGCTTGCAATAACAATTGCCACAACCAAAATAACGCCAACGGCAATTAGAAAATATTTCAAAGGAAATTGTAAAAGTTTTTTAGTTTTCATCTGTTTTGCCTCCATTTTTTAAGCCGTAATGCTCACTTTTTGTTGAATTAAAAGTGTGGTAAATATTAACAAACAAAGGAAGCAACAGCAAGTTATTAAGTGCTGATAAAAGTGAAAACAGAATAATAATTACTCCTGAAACCTGAAGGGCCCCTTGACCAAAAATTGCAATAACAAACCCCAAAACTACGGCAGCAATGATAATTGCGCTGTTTTGGAAAATTGACTTTTTATAGCCACTTTCAAGAGATGCCGTTAAAGTTTTGCCCTGCATAAATTCTGATTGCACTTTGAAAATATAGAGCAGTGAACCAAAAAACAGCATTGCAAAACCACACATTATTACAAATGTTGAAGATAAACTAATTTCAACCCAAGGCAACGCTTGAAGCAAAATAATAAACAAAACAATATCACACAGTAAAGCAAGCAGTTGAGCAATTCCAAAAGCCCTGAACCTGATAATCATAAACACAAGAGTTGCAACAACACTTAACGCAATTGCAATAACTATTGCAACAAAGACATTGCTTTTGTTATAAGCATCACTGTTAAAATCTGCCGTTAACCCCACTGTTGAAAATGGCGAACTCATTGAGTTTACAACCGTTTCATTTGCAAGAAAATCAATTGGAACTAGTGACCCCAATTTAACCCTTAATGCAAAATCTTCAGCCTGAGCAAAATCTTCAAAAGTTAAATACATATCATTAGTTTGTGGAGTGCTTCCAGAAAAACTTGTTTGAAGATTTCCGCCCATGTAAACATAAATTGTGCTTGAACTTGTCATGTTTGCCATATATTGTTCAAGCCCAGCCTCGTTAAACACAATTTGAACATAAGACGCCCCGCCAGAAGACCCAACAATAACATCAGTGATATGGTCTCTGCCGTTTATGAAAGTTTTGCTTTCTTCAGTTCCTGTTCTCAGTTCAAAAACACCAACTCCTAATGCTTCAAGTGTTGATTGTGTTTTTGAATAATCACCTGATGGGTCAAGACCAATCTCAACCCTTATAGTGTCTTCACCAATTCCTGCAACAAAGGCCGTTTGATAACCCTCTCCTGCTAAAATTGATTTTAGTTCTTTAACTGTAAGCGAAATTTGCTCATCTGTTGTGTTGCTACTTACTTTATATTCAGCGTACATTCCCGCCTTAATGTCACTAGCATAATTAATGTTACCAACAAAAGAAAGAAATCGAGTGTTCCCAAAAGTCATAGGAATGAAGGTAAAAATCAATCCAATAACAAGAACAATTGAAATAAAAATAATTAAAAATGTAGCAGTTGATTTTTTTAATGGCTTCATTAAATTGTCCTCTATTTAAAATATTTCAAAGTTATTATACTTAATTAATTTTTAAAGGTCAATCTTTTTACAAGCAAAAACCCCTGAAAAAGCATTAACTTTAAAATATTTTTGAACTAAACAATTTAATTTTTGCCCACCTGCAAAACATTTATGCCTTTTTAACATTTACCGTTATAACGCCAACAATTCCGCCAACAACAGCACCAAATGCAAAATCTGTAAGCAAACCATAACTAAAATTGAATGAGCCATTTAAAATTGAAAACAGAACAAATGCAATGGTAGTAAATATCACGCCCAAAATTATGCCCTTTTTAAGTCCGCCCTCACCATTTTTTGCTAAAATTATTGTGCCAATGGCAATGCTTACCGCTTTGATTACTAAGTTAACAGGAGTTATAATGCTGTCACTTAAACCTGTTAATTTTAAAACCAAAGCAAAAATTAAAATTAAAACTAATGTTACAATAATTGCAATTATGCTTGCTTTTAGGTAAGAGAGAACTGCCTTACCTTTTAAAGATTTATTTTCAGTTTTTACCATTTTTAATACCTCAATAAAGTGTATTAGCAAACTGAACTATTTAGAACAAGGCATTAAAAAAGGCCGTCTAAAACAGCCTTACTTGTTCTCCTTCGTCATCTTTAGTGGTAACTTGCTTTGCATTTCCGCCATTTCTTTTTGAAAAAGCACCCTCGCCAATATGCATTTTGTCTCTTTGGCTTGGAAGATTAACCATAATGCAATTATTTATTCCAAAAGCATAGTCCCCAATAAGCCATAAATTTTCACATGAACTTAAATCAATAAGCCCGCAGAAATCAGCGTCATAAAAAGCATAATTTCCAATTGTTCTTAACTTTGAGCACCCTGAAAAATCAACAGAGTTAAGCCCAGTTCTTCTAAAAGAACTCTCACCAATGTCAAGCAAAGATTTGGGCAAAACAATGCTTTTCATGTTGGCAATGTTTTGAAGTGCCCTGTTTGCAATAAACTGAACACTGTCAGGAATAATAGGTGCTTCGCCATAATTTGCCCTTAAATAATCATTAAATTTGCCAATATCCGTTATTCCCGTTAAAACCTCTAACACCTGATTATTTACCGAATAAACATCAATCGTATAATACGGGTGATAATACGAAAATGTTTTTTGCCATTCTTCAAGTTCAACCAAATTTCACAACCTCTAGTTTAAATTTATCATAACAGTGCATTGTTGTCAATAATTGCTCTAAAAATTAGTTTATGCAGTTGCAACACATTTTATTCAATATTTTTTTAATTTAAACAAAAAAAATTTATGCGTGTGCATAAATTTTTTAACTGACTATTTTTTTGAAGATTTTTTAGTTTTAGTTGAATTTTTTGTTGTTGATTTTGCAGTTGTTATTTTGCTTTCAGCAGGTTTAGTTTCAGGTTGAGTTTGTGCGTCTTGCACTGGCTCTTTTTCAGCCTCAACTTCAGTTTTTGCATTTTTGTCTGCCCCAGCTTCGGTTTTAGTTTCTGCCTTTTTATCTTCAACTTTTTTATCTTCTTCTTTTTTTGGTGGGTTAACTTGGTTTAAAATGTATGAAATGCAACTAACATCAACCTCAAGAGTTGTTTTTGAGTTGTCATTGCCACTTGCAATTACAATGCTTTTTGTAACCCCTTGTTCTTTATTAATTTTTACAATTTTTCCAATAATTCCGCCAATGGTTCTAACCTCATCACCAACGCTTAGCCCGTTAACCATTTCACCATATTCTTTATTTCTTTTTTTCTGTGTAAACATTGGAAAAACCAACAAAAACACAACTGCAACAAGCAAAATAATATAAATCCACCAAGAGTTGCCTGCGCCACTGCCATCAAGTAATAAATTTAACATTTTATCTCTCCTTTTCAATTTGTAAATCAAGTTTAACAAATTTAAATTTATTGTGCAACTGATTTAAAAGAAATTTTTGTCAATATTTAAACAATTATACTAATAACCCGTCTTTTTTAAAAATTCTTGCCTAAATTCAAGCAACCTATCTTCTTTAATTGCCTCTTTAATTTGTTCAGTTAAATGCGTTAGATATCTTAAATTGTGAATGCTTAAAAGTTGTGCACCCAAAATTTCATCAGTGTTGAACAAATGCCTTAAATATGCCTTAGTGAAATTTTTGCAACAATAACAATCACATTCAGGGTCAAGAGTTTCAAAATCTTCTTTAAATTTGCCATTTTTAACAACAACTTTTCCCGTGCTTGTAAACGCAGTGCCGTTTCTTGCAATTCTTGTTGGAAGAACACAATCAAACATATCAATCCCGCGAATAACGCCCTCAACAATGCAATCTGGGCTTCCAACGCCCATTAAATATCTTGCTTTATTTTCAGGGTAATGCGGAGCCATGCAATCAAGCATGTCATACATAAGTTGCTTAGGTTCTCCAACGCTTAGCCCGCCAATTGAAAACCCAACCTTTGCATAAGGCAAAATATCATTAAGTGCCTTTAAGCGCAAATCTTCAAAAAAGTTGCCTTGAACAATAGGAAAAAGCATTTGCTTTGGGTTTTTTTGTGCAACATAACACCTTTCAAGCCATTTTTGAGTTCGGTTCAACGCCTTTTTAGCGTAATCATAACTGACGCCAAAAGTTGAGCATTCGTCAAATGCCATAACAATGTCTGACCCAAGTTTATTTTGAATTTCAATTGACTTTTCAGGTGTGAAATAATGCGAAGACCCATCAAGATGAGATTTAAAATGAACACCATTTTCAGTGATTTTGTTAAGCGAACTTAATGAAAACACCTGAAACCCACCGCTATCAGTTAAAATTGGTCTGTTCCAGTTCATAAATTTATGAAGCCCACCCGCTTTTTCAATTAAATCTGCTGTTGGCCTAAGGTAAAGATGATAAGTGTTAGATAAAATTATTTGTGCACCAACATCATTTTCAAGTTCGCGTGGCTCAACCGCTTTAACAGTTGCCTGAGTTCCAACTGGCATAAAAACTGGCGTTTCAATTACACCGTGTGGGGTTTTAAGTTCCCCTATTCTTGCAAAGCAATTTTTGCATTTCTTTTTTACTTTAAATTCAAATTCTTCCATAAAATTCTCACTTTAATAAATAAACATACTGTCGCCAAAAGAGAAAAATCTGTATTTTTCTTTCACAGCAAGATTGTAAATTTTTAATGTTTGCTCTCTTCCAGCAAAGGCTGAAATTAACATAATCAAGGTTGATTCTGGCAAATGAAAATTTGTTATAATTGCATCAACAAATTTAAATTTAACCCCTGGGTAAATAAAAATGTTTGTTTCTTTGTTGCAAGGAATAATTTCACCTTTATCATTTGCTGCACTTTCAAGGGTTCTTACACTGGTTGTTCCAACGGCAATAATTCGCTTTCCTTGTTTTTTTGCTCTGTTCAAAGCATCTGCCACTTGTTTTGAAACTTCAATATATTCACTGTGCATATGATGATTTTCAATGTTTTCTTCGCCAACGGGTCTAAATGTTCCAAGCCCAACATTAAGTGTAACTTCTAAAATTTCAACCCCTTTATTTTTAATTTTGGCAAGAAGTTCATCTGTGAAATGAAGGCCTGCCGTTGGAGCAGCCGATGAACCATCAATTTTGCTGTAAACAGTTTGGTATCTTTCTTTGTCTTTCAACTTTTCATGAATGTAAGGCGGAAGTGGCATTTCGCCAATTTTGTCAAACTCTTGTTCAAGTGAACCTGAATTCACGCTAAACTTAATTATTCTTCCACCAATTTCTTCAATATTGTTAGTTATTTCACCTTTGAGGTTTGGTGAAAATTCAATCACCGTTCCAACCTTAAACTTTTTAGCAGGTTTAATTAAGCACTCATATTCACATAAATTAATTCGTTTTAAAAGCAAAATTTCAACCCTTGCCCCAGTGTTTGCTTTCGTTCCGTAAAGCCTTGCAGGAATTACTCTTGTGTTGTTTACAACCAAAACATCATTGTCTGAAAGGAAATCTATAATATCATAAAAGTGCTTATGGAAAACCTCACCAGTTTTGCGGTTGAAGACCAAAAGCCTGCTGTGGTCTCTTGGTTCAACTGGTGTTTGGGCAATAAGTTCAGGGGGCAAATCATAATAAAAATCTTTAGTTTTCATTACTCACCTTAATTCCTAAATGCTCATAGGCTGGGGTAAGCGCAATTCTTCCCCTTGGCGTTCTTGAAATAAACCCCAGTTGCAATAAATATGGTTCATAAACATCTTCAATGGTGTTTGTTTCTTCCCCAGTTGCAGCAGCAAGAGTATCAAGCCCAACAGGTCCACCATTAAATTTGTTTATTATTGTTGTTAAAATTCTTGTGTCAACAAAATCAAGCCCAAGTTCATCAACCTGCATTTTTTCAAGGGCGTGACGCGTTATGTTTATATCAATTTTTCCACTACCAAAAACATCAGCAAAATCTCTAACACGCTTTAAATATCTATTTGCTATTCTTGGGGTTCCCCTGCTTCTGCTTGCAATTTCACACGCTGAATCATCATCAATTTCAATATTTAAAAGTTTTGCCGACCTTTTAACAATTTTTGCAAGTTCAGTAACTGAATAAAGTTCAAGCCTGCAAATAACTCCAAACCTATCACGAAGTGGACCTGTAAGCATTCCTGCCTTGGTTGTTGCACCAATAAGGGTAAACTTAGGCAGGTTTATTCTCATTGACCTTGCAGAAGGGCCTTTTCCAATCATAAAGTCAAGAGCAAAATCTTCCATTGCAGGGTATAAAATCTCTTCAACATTGTGGTTTAGGCGATGAATTTCATCAATAAACAACACATCATTTTCATTAAGGTTTGTTAAAATTGCCGCAAGGTCACTTGCCTTTTCAATTGCGGGGCCACTTGTAAGTTTTAACCCAACCCCAAGTTCATTTGCAATAATGTGTGAAAGTGTTGTTTTGCCAAGCCCCGGTGGGCCATACAAAAGCACATGGTCAAGGTTATCTCCCCTTTTTTTACAGGCTTTAATGTAAACTTCAAGGTTTTCTTTAACCTTGGTTTGCCCCACATATTCAGCCATGGTTTTTGGGCGAAGAGTGTTTTCAACTTCGCTGTCTTCTGCTAACTGATTCGAACTTACAAACCTTTCATCAAATCCTTCCATAAACTACCTCCCCATTTCTTTTAGGCAAATTGCAACAACCTCTTCGGCAGTCATGTCACTTTTTGCATAAAGATTAGTAAGCCTTATAGCATCTGCCCGTGAAAGCCCAAGGCTAACTAAAACATTAATGGCATCATCAATTTCAGGGGTTTTGTAATTTGAAAGCCCCAAGCCTGAAATAAGATTATTCTCTCCGTCAAGTGCGTCAACTTTATCTTTAAGTTCAAGGCAAATTCGCTCAGCGGTTTTTTTGCCAAGCCCTTTAATGTTTGAAAGAAGTTTAATATCCCCTGAAGTTATTGCCTCAATAATGCTTCCAACTGTTGCATTTGAAAGAATTTGAATAGCCATTTTAGGCCCAATTCCTGTAACCTCAATAAGTTTTAAAAAAAGATTTTTTTCTTTTTGGTCAAAGAACCCAAAAAGGGTTATTCCGTCTTCTCTTACCTGCATATAGGTTAAAATTTCTTTTATGGCATCTTTATTTTCAGTTGCTTTATACACTGTGTTGGTTGAACAAACACATTCAAAGGCAACACTGCCTGTGTCAACAACTAAAATATTTTCTTGCTCAAATTTTACTTTACCTTTAACGCTATATATCATTTGTTACCTCATTAAATTTGAATTTAGTCTGTTATTTGTTTGCGCATGGGTTAATGCAACGGCAAGGGCATCTGCCGTGTCATCTGGTTTTGGAACCGCTTTTAGCCCAAGCATCATTTTAGTCATATATTGGATTTGTTGCTTTTCAGCCCGCCCAAACCCAGTAAGTGCTTGCTTTATTTGTAATGGTGTGTATTCATAAATCAGCAAGCCTTTTTCATGGCAGGTTGCAACAACAACCCCCCTTGCCTGAGCAACCTTAATTGCTGTTGTGGTGTTTGTGTTAAAAAACAATTCTTCAATAGCAAGAACTTGCGGTTTAAATTTTTCAATTAATTCTTCAAGGTCTTTTTTTATTTTTAAAAGTCTGTCAGGAAATGGCATGTCTTTATCCGTTGTGATTGCTCCGTAATTTACAACCACACATTTGCCGTTTGAAAGTTTTTCAATAACCCCCCAACCAACAATTGCATAACCAGGGTCTATTCCTAAAATAACCATAATTCACCTATCTTTATTTTAACAGCACAAATAAGGCAAGTCAAATTAATTGTAAGTCAATTTTGCCAATCAATTCAAATTTCAACATGGGCATTTATGAGAACCTTAAAACAGCCTTCCCCTTACTTGAAGATGCCATTAATTTAAATGTTTAAATTCGACCTTAAATAAACTTGAATTTTGGGTGGCTTTTTAAAATTTTAAAACCACCACTTTTTATCTGAACAAACATCAAACCTTAAAACACCATTTGCTTTTGAAAAAAACTCACCTGCAAACTAATGCAAGTGAGTTTTGTAAATTATTTTTACTTTTTCTCTTTAATTTTTGCAGATTTACCTGAACGCTCACGAAGATAATAAAGTTTTGCTCTTCTTACTGTTCCTTTGCGAACAATTTCAATGTGATCAAGTTTTGGTGAATGAAGCGGATATGTTTTTTCAACGCCAATACCAAAAGAAACTCTTCTAACAGTGAAAGTTTCCCTAATGCCACCATTTTTACGAGCTATTACCACACCTTCAAAACCTTGAATTCTTTCACGGTTTCCTTCCTTAATTTTAGCATAAACCTTAACGGTGTCACCAATGTTAAAATCAGGAATATCAGTGCGCATACCTTCTTGTTCAATAGCATCAATAATATTACTCATTGTTTGCCTCCTTTATTAGTATGATAAAGTGTTCGTGCAAGCTCTTGCGCAGAGGACCACTTAATTCTTAAAAAGAATAACACATAAAATCAAATTTTGCAAGTATTTTAGAAAAATTATCAAATAAATCTGTCTAAACGCAAAGCCATATTAATTTGACACAAAACTAATAACTATTTATCAAAGATTGTTTAACATTAAAACGATAATAAGCAATGCCAAATAATTGAATATATTACGCTATGCACAATTTTAATAATTATTTTATTCATTAACTTGAAAGGCGTTTTCAATGTGAGTTATTTTATTATCACTTACCGCAATAACATCAAATCTTACTTGAAATTCTTGTAAATTTTTGAATTTGATGTAAGATTTTGCAGTTTTTATTATCTTGTTTTGTTTTTGTTTATTAACTGCAAAAAGTGGATTCCATAAAAATTCATTTTCTCTTGCCTTCACTTCAACAAACACCAAAACATCTTCACACATGGCATTTAACCTTCTTGCAAGCCCCTCTTCCATTTCACCATTTCTAACTTTCTTTTTAAGATTTTCTTGCTGGCGAATTTGAGGGTCAATAGCAATTATATCAATTTCACCCAATTTGTTTTTAAAGTTAAGGTCAATAATTTTGTATCCATTTTCAATTAAATAATTTTTGGCTAAGGTTTCACCTTGCACCCAAGTTTTAATATTATTCATAACAACTTCTTTTTTTATA
>CAJKVX010000004.1 GCA_905203455.1 uncultured Eubacteriales bacterium | reverse complement strand
TTTTTATTTAGACCTTGTTTCAAAACAAAAACCACTTGCAAAAATTTAAAAAACCAAAAAGCAAAACACAAACAAAGTTACATAAAAAGATAAAACACAATCAAAATTTTAAATGTTAAAAGCGTGAATTAACTTCATTCATAACTTCACTGTAACTTTTCTGCTTTGTTAAAAATTCAACCAAACTGTCCCCAGCAAGAGCAATGCCCTGCCTTATAACACTTTTAGGTTTAATTTTTGAAAGCACAAACTCAACCATGCTAACATTATCAGGTTTTTCATTAATGCCAACTCTAACTTTTCTAAAATTGCGAGTTTTTAAAACTGAAAACACACTTTTAACGCCATTGTGAGACCCTGGGCCCCCAATCTCTTTAATTTTAACTTCCCCCGCAGGCAAGTCAATGTCGTCATAAATAATTATAATGTCGCTTGCAACTTGCAAACAAGGATATTTTTTTAAAAACAAACTTACTGCCCTTCCGCTGTCATTCATGTAAGTTCTTGGTTTTGCAATAATGATTTTTTCATTTTCAATTGTTGCAGTTGCAATGTCGCTTTCACATTCTTTTTTATTAAACCTAATGTTAAGTTTTCTTGCAATTCTGTCAGCCACTAAAAAACCAACATTATGGTATGTATCTTCATAAATTCTGCCAATATTTCCCAGACCAACTATTAATTTCATATGTTCTCCACATCATCATCAGTTTTAATAAGTGTTGTAGCAATTGGCACCTCAGTTTGTTCTTTAACTGCCACATTGCTGCCAATTATCGAGCAATCGCCAACCTTTGCCCCACGCAAAATTCTTGAAACACTGTCTTTCTCTCCAAGAACTTTAACGCACGAGCCAATCTGTGCCTCTCTGTAAATTCTTGCATTTGTTAAATTGCACATTGACCCAATTTTCACATTTTGTGCAATGCTTGTTGCAGAAATTGAACAATTAGTTCCAATGGTTGAAAATGAACCAACAAAACTTCCCGCATCAATCACCACATTATCTGCAACCGAACAATTATCTTTTATAACACTGTCATAAATTTTGCAGTCAAGAATACTTGAAAAATTTCCAATTTTGCTATTTGAAATTTTTGCATTGCTTCCAATAAAGACATTGTCGCCTATTTCAGTTTCACCTGAAAGATAAACCCCTGTTGAAATTTTGCAACCTGAACCAATTGCAACATCACTTTCAATGTAAACACTGCTTGGGTTATCAAACTCAACCCCGCGTGACTGATGAAATTTTATTATCCTTTGTTGCAAAATGCTTGCAATTTCTGAAAACTCTGAAAGATTGTTTGCCACTTGAAATTCATCTTCATTAAAGTAATATGTTTGTGGTGAAAAAATTTCATCAACCCTTTTTATAAATTCAGTTCTAAAAACATATCCGCGGGTCAGTTTGCAAACATTAAGCCCCTTGCTTGCAACAAACTCTAAAATGTTATCAATATTTGCTCGTGTAAGCAGCGGAGTGTCGCCATATAACACCAAGGTATATTCCCTTTCCCTTAAATATGGTCTTATAACTTCAAGCGGATTATCTTCAAGTTTGCACTCAATGGTAACAGGCCTTGTTGGGCAAACCCTTGTTACCCATTCAAAAGTAGGTTTTCCTAAAAGGTCAAGAGCATAAGATGGCTTACTTGTGTTAAAATTTTTATTGTCACAAAGCAAAACAAAACAGGCAATGTCAAACTCCTTGCCCAAAGTTTGCTGTAATTTTGGTTTTGTTATAACATCTGTAACCATTATCTCACCTCTAATTAATTATAAAAACATCATAATAACTTGTCAAACCAATAAAATATTTTTTAAATTATTCCCCTAAATTTCAGTTTTACAACAAAAAATAGGCAAACCAATTTAGTTGCCCACCCAAAATTTAATTACTTTTTACATTCTGTTTTGCACTTTTTGCACTTTTTAATCAATTTTTTTGTTTTCTTGTAAGTTTTTATTTCTTTTTTCTGCAAAATAATCTGAAAGTATCTTTTCAGCCTCACCATTTTTCTCAAATTTCTCAATTTTAATGTTATGGTTAAGCCCGCACCTTTGTGCTAATTCGTTTGAAGAAATAACATTTTCTTGGTTTTTGCTTGCGCAGTAAACCAGCCTTTCAATTCTTGCACTAACAATTGCCCCAAAGCACATTAAGCATGGTTCAAGAGTGACAAAAATTGTGCAACCATTTAACCTGAAATCTTTAAGTTTTTTGCTTGCCTTTTCAATGGCCAAAATTTCAGCATGCGCCGTTACTCTTTTTTTGTGTTCTTTTTTGTTAAAGGCTTTTGCAATAATCTTTCCATCTTTAACTATCACCGCCCCAACTGGCACTTCATCAAACTGCTTTGCCTTTTTTGCAAGCCTAATTGCTTCGTCAACAAACCCTTCATCTAAACTGTTCATTTGTTTAATAAAATTCTCCTTGCTTTTAAAATTTATCTTTGTGTTTTAAAATGTAATTGTAACTTTTTTTAAGCGCCTTAAAAAAATTTTTGTGCCGTAAAACCAAATCTAAATATGCCTCTTTGCCAAGTGGATAACTTAATTTGTCACTACACGCCTCAACCGTTATTGAAGGGATTTTAAGTTTATCAATGCAATAATCTTTAAATCCCCCACAACTAGCCCCACAATCTTCAATTAATTTATATTTTAACATTTTTGCAAATATTTTTGCATTTTTTCTGTGAAATTTTAATTTTTTTGCACCAATTTTAAAATTATAATAAATCTCTTCGCCCTTGCTGTGGTAACTTATTGTAAACAATGGTTTAATTGTTCTTGCCACTTTTGCAAGCGTTCTGCTTTCAGGTTCACTTTCAAAATGTGTTGAGGGGTATCCATGGCTTGACGGAAAGGGACTGTATCTTGGGTCAAGCCCAAAATCTGCATCAAAATTATTATTTAAATCAACCCCATTTGCGTTTGCTTTAAAAAGAGAAAAATCTTCACTTTTATTATTAAGTTCAATTAAAAACGGCCAAAATTTGGTGTTTTTAACACTTTTTAGCCCATAAATGCAAAGCATTACCCCATCAGGGTTAACCATTGGAACAAACAAGATATTTGGAATTTCACCTTTTAAACTTTCAAAGTTTTCATCTGCTTGTTTTATTAAATAACACACAAGGTCGCTTGCTATGTGCTCGCGTGCGTGAATTGCACCATGAATTAAAACTGAATGCGTTGAGCCAAAATTAAAAAACACGCCATAAATTTTTCGCCTTAACACAGAGTGCCCAAGACAAAAAACTTTTCCGTTTTTAACATTTTTTAAACTTTTTTCTAAACTTTCATAATCCATAAATGTTCTTATTTATGATATGAAGTGTTGTTTATTATTGTGAAAGCCCTGTAAATTTGTTCAGCCAAAATCAATTTCATAAGTTCATGCGGGAAAGTAAATTTTGAAAAAGATAAAACTAAATCGGCCAGTTTTAACATTTCATCATCAAGCCCGCAAGACCCACCAATTAAAAATGTTATTGTGCTGTTTCCTTGAACTTGAATGTCTGCAATCTTTTTTGCAAATTCAACACTGTCAATCATTTGCCCACGCCTATCTAAAACAACAACAAAACCTTCAAGTTTGGTTTTTTGGTTTTCAGCCTCTTTCCTTTTGCATGCTGAAATTTCGTTTTTGTTTTTAGGCACACATTCACAAACATTAATTTCTTCAACCTTGCACCACCGTGAAAGCCGTTTGTAAAACTCGGCAGTCATCTCTTTCATTTGTCTGTCTTTAAATTCGCCCGTTGAAACAATTTTTATCTTAACCACTGTTAACTAAGCCCCTCAATAAGCGCTAAAATCCATTCAATAATTAAATAAACATTGGCAGCACTTAGTAAAACTATCGCAATGTAAGACATTTTTGGTTTAGCGTTAACATTAAGTTCTTGCCCACTAACTTTACAAACCACAACTTCGCCAGAAGTTTCTTCACTAACATTTACTTGGTCTAAAATTCCAAAACGCTTTCTATCTCCTTCGCTTACATGCTCAGGCACACCATTTAACTCTTTATTATTTTTAACAATCATTTTAATTGCCGAATAAATTAAGAAAACCGAAATTGCAACAAGCACAACTGAAATAATATAGTTTACAATTTGATATCCAACATTTGTGCCTTGGGTAATTGCCCCAGCACTGTCAGTTATTGTGCTGCCACTTGCAGAAATGTTATAGATAAAGTTTGCCACAAGCACAAAGAAGTTATTGCAAAAATGAATTATAATTGTTAGCCACAAGTTGCCTGTGTAATAAACAATGTATCCAAAAATTATGCCTAAAATGAATTGATGCACCGTTTGGTCTGGGCTTCCGTGCATAATCATAAATGAAAATGCCGTTATAAAAACTGAAAGATGTTTGCCATATTTTGATAAAGCATTTTGCATCAAGCCCCTAAACAGCAATTCTTCGCAAAATGCTGGCATTGCAGCAATTAAAATTGTGTAAATTAAAAGTTCCCAAAAGGTTGTAACCTGAATTCCTGCGCCTTCTGATGAATAGCCAAGCCATTCAAGAATTTGCATAAAGAAATCACTTCCCCCGCCAAGCCCCAAAAGGCAAACAACACTTATTCCAATGCACAAACCAACAAGGCTAATGTTAACTTTTTTGTTCAGTCCGCTTGCCTGCACAAAACTTTTTTTCTTAATTAAACAAACAACAAGAACAGCAAGAGCAAAAACCCCCTCAACCAAAAAAGCATAAATATAGTAAAACAGATTTGTAAGAGGAACGCCTGATGAAATTAAATCTCTAAGCACATAAACTACAATCCATTGGATTACAATGTAAAAAATAAATCCAAGCCCAGCATCTTCATCAGTGTAGGCTGGTTTATATTTAGTTTTTAAATTCACATTTTCCACACACTAATCTTCCTTTAAATTGAAATTATTACCAACTTTATCTTGATAAGTTAACCTAATAAAAACATCTTTTTCAAGGGTATACCCACAATTAATTATTGCTGTGGCTATTGTTTGAAATGCCAGTTGCGGGGTGTTGTTTTTTTCAGACAAATGGCTTAACGCAAAATATCTTGTGCCGTTTTTAATAAGCCCAACAATTGCATCAGCACATTGGTTGTTTGACAAATGCCCAGAATTTCCCCTTATTCTTGCTTTAAGATAGGCTGGATAAAGCGGATTATTTTTTAGCATTTCTAAATCATGGTTACTTTCAATAAACACAAGTTTTGCCCCAACAAGGTTTGAATAAACACTTCCTGAAACATAGCCAAGGTCAGTGGCATAAGCAAATTTTGCTTTTCCACACTCAAATGTGAAGCCTTGGCAATTTATGCTGTCATGGCTAACACAAAAAGGCGTTACTTTAATGTTGCCAATGGTAAATGGCAAACTTGTAAACTGGTTTTCGCAAGCATCTTTAACATCTCCAATGTTTTTTTCAAGCACCCCCCACACATCAGCGTGTGCAAAAACTGGCTTTTTAAACCGCTTTGTAAAAGACCCTAAGCCCTTAATGTGGTCCATATGTTCATGGGTTATAACAACAGCATCTATTTGCTGTGGGTTAACATTAACCTCTCCTAACCTTTTTATAAGTTCTTTTATTGAAAGCCCAACATCAAGCAGAATTTTAGTTGTTTTTGTTTCAATAAGAGTGCAATTTCCCCTGCTTCCGCTTGCAATATTCACCACGCGCATAAAATTTCCTCACAGGATAGTATACACGATTTTTCAAAGGTTGTAAATGAATTTATTTATCAAGAAAACTTTCACCATTCAAAAATTCATAAAACACATCACTAACCTTATCATCAAAACATGAAATGAAGCCTTGGGCATCAACAACCCCAAACTTAAACTTTTTGTAAACCCTTTTAAGCCCTGAAAGAAAGTCTTTCTGCCCCAACTCTTCTGCCATATGGTCAAACAACAACGCCCCTTTAACATAAATCATGTAAGTATATTCATATTCATTTGAATATTCATTAACTTTAAGGTTCATTTGTTTTTTAACATCAATGTCAATCGAGTCAAAAACTTCAAGATACAAATTGTATCCAACCAGTGCATCATCAATTAAATCTTTATAATCAGCCAGATAGTCAGGATATTTGTCAAAGAACAAAAATGTTGAATATTCACTTAAACCTTCGTCAAACCAAGCATCACTGACCTCATTGTTCCCACAAACGCCATACCACCATTGATGAGCAATTTCATGAACAATAACCTTGTTATATTCATTTTCTTCAACAATGTTATCACTTATCATAACAAGATTAGGATATTCCATTCCCCCTTGCATAAACGGAGTTTTAATAACATTTAAAACCCTGTAAGGATAAGTTCCAAATGATTCATTAAAAAAACTAACCGCCCTTGCTGCAAGGTCTAAATATTGTTGAGTTTTTTCATCATCACTATAAGCATAATAGTTAATTGTTGTGTTTCCAACTTTTTGGCTCAATTTAACTGAATTTTTGCCCATAACAATGGCAAAATCTCTTATTGCCTTGCCTTCAAGCACATAAGTTTTTTTGTTGCCATTTTCACTAACGCTCACCTCTTGCCCTGAACTTGTAACAGCATAATCACTTGAAGCAGTAAAAGTTACATTGTAATTTGCAACCGTGCTAAAAAATGGGTCGCCTGTTGAATAATACGGAGTTTTATCAAACTCTCCGTCAACAAATTCACAGGCAATAGGATACCAATTTCCTAAATTTACATTATTTTCAAAATAGCCAAGTCTGTGCGTGCAGTTTGCAAGCGTTAGTGTAAAATCAAAACTAATTTTCACTCTTTTATCATCTTCAAGCACATTGTTTAAATTGACTTTTAAAATATCTTCATCTTCACCATCTAAAACAAAACTGCCAGCCACCCCATCAACAAACACTGCCGTTATGTTAATGTCGCCAAAACTGTCGCTGTTTGGAAAACATCTTGCCTTGGTTAATGCGGTGTAAGGCTTAACGGTTGCATTTTCTCTAAATGCCCTAGGGTATAAATGAAAACAAATATTATCAAGGCTAACTCCAGTTTTGTTTATGTAATCAACCTCTTGCCTTGCTGAAATTGTTTTTGATTGGTCATCAAAATCAGCCACCACAGTGTATTGTGTTAGGTTTTTGCTTGCCTTTTTAACGGCATTGTCAAACCCGCAACCAACACTAAGGGCAATAACTCCAACAAAAAGCAAACAAAAAGCACAACTAAGAACAATTTTTAAAACCTTTTTTCGCATAACATTACCTCATTCAAGGTTTATGCTTGTGCCGCTTAAAAAATTTCTAAAAAACAAAAAAGCCAACCAAAATTTAACTTTTGCGTTGGCTAAAAACATTTACATTAACTAAAAATATTTTCTTTAACCAAAGAACTCTATGTTGGCTAAAAAACTTTTCTTTAACTAAAAACTTTTATGTTCATTAAAAAATCTGCAAAACATTTTAACTAGTTTTAATTTAATCTTACATTATAATTCAGTTTAACTTTTAAAGGCTAACAGATGTTAAAACTACACTTTGCAAGCATTAGTTATAACCCAAGTTCAACCCTAACTTTGCTTCCGCCCTCTTCGGTTTTTGTTACAATAATTTTGTTTTTAATTTTTTCGTAAAGCAACTCAACATGGCTAATAACCCCAATTCTTAAATGGTTTTCTTCAAGCCTGTAAAGCGCTGTTGTGACCGTTTCACAAAGGTCGCTATCAAGCGTTCCAAACCCCTCATCAAGAAAGAAGAAATCCATGTTTTTGCCGTTCATTGCTGCTATTGTTTCACTAATTGAAAGCGCAAGGCTAAGACTAATTAAAAATGTTTCACCCCCTGAAAGGGTTGAAACCACCCTAACAGCCCCGCCATTTAAATTGTCTTCAACCAAAAACTCGCCATTTTCAAACTTTAAAGTAAACTTTCCGTCTAGCAAAATTTGAATAATTTGATTTGCTCTTATTGTTATATCTTGAAGATATTCATCACAAACAAACTGCGCAAGAGCCTTCCCCCTTAAAACCCTCACAAGTTCACTTGCACAGGCTAAATCTTCATTTAACTTTTCAAGTTTTGAACAAATTTCATTTTTTGAAACCAGTTTTTCTTCAACTCTTTCAATTTCACCTTGAAGTTTACCAATTTTAATTGTTAAATCTTCAACCACTGCCTTGTTTGACTCAATAATAAGTTCAAGTTCAGCCATTTCGCTAGCGTTAATCATAACCCCTTCAAGTTCGCTTTGAAGTTGCTCAATTTCAGCCCTAACCAAACCTTTTGCACTTGCATAGTTTTGCAATTTTTCAACAATTTCAAGTTTGCTTTCTTCACTTGTTTTATATTCCTTTAACGCTGAAACATCACTAAACCCACAGTTTTTCATTTTTCCATCAAAGGCTAAATTGCTTTTTTGAAAAACTTCTTGCTTTTCATGAAACTTTGCAAGAACAAGTTTAACTTCGCTCTCTTTGTTAGCCTTTTTTAAAAACAAGGCCGATTGCTTTTTTTCAAGTTCAATGTGAGTGTTTTGCAGTTGTTTAAGTTTTGCTTCATTAATTTCAATAAGTTTTTGGGTTCCAACACCCTCGGCATCAAACTGCCTAATTTGTTGCTGTTTTGCCTGTAACAATTTAACAATTTCATCAAACCTTTGAGTTTTAAGATTAATTGTTGTTTCAAGTTCACTTATTTTTGAAGCAAGCAGGCTTATTTCAACTTCCATTTCCTGTTTATTTTTCTGCAAAGCATCATAATCTTTCTGCTCTTTTTCAAGTTTTTCAAGATTAATGTCAATAAGATTATTTATTGAATAAATATTTTGCCCACCAAATCTGCTTTCAAGATTGTTTATTATCTGTTTTCTTTCATTTTTAAGTTGATAAAGTTCACTTGTTTGTTTAAGTGCATCTTCAATGCACCCTTCAATTTGTGCAAGTGCCCCACGAAACTCTGCCAAATTTAAAGTATCTTCTTGTTGCAAGTTTTCAAATTCTGCAATTTTTTGCAACAATTCTTCATTTTCTTCGCTAATTTTGCGGTTTTTCTCTAACTTATCATCAATGGTTTCATTTTCATAAGGGCTTACAAATTTTTCTAGCATTGCATTATATTTTTGTTCAAGAAGTGCAATATTTTGCTCATCAAACTTAATTTGTTCTATTAAAGCATCAACCATTGCCTTGCTTTGCTCACTTGCTGAAAGTGCCTGCGTTAAGTTCTCATTAGCCCTAAAAATGTTATCATATGCCTCGTTCACCTGTTCCTTTGGAACTTCTTGAGCAAATTCGGCTTCATTAACCTTCCCTTCAATGATGTTATTGCAAACAGGGCATCTTTCAAGTGGCTGAGCCTTTTTATAAAGCATAAACACCCCTAAATCGCTTAGCCCATTTTCACGCTTTGTGCTAATCTCTTGATACTGCTTTTTTGCAACCCCCACTTCTTCTTTTGCTCTTTCAACTTTTTTTACTGATTGATTCTGCTTTTCTTCAAGAGCATTTAACTTTGCAAGTTTTTCTTCTTTGCCCTTTTTAAAACTTAAAATCAAATTATCAATGGTTTCAAGCATGGTTTTTGCGTTTTTTAACTCTAAAATAGCATTTTCGGCTTCATTTTTGCTATTTTTCAGCATTTTTGTTGTGTTTTGGTCAAAAAACATATTTAATTTTGAATTCAGGTCTTCCCTAAACCCATTTATGTTTTCTTCACACTTTTCTATTTTTGACTCAAAATCACTCTTTTTTGCCCGAAGTTCTTTAACATATTCATCAAAACTGTTGGCAATTTTATTAATAACTTCAATTTGTGATTGCAACTCAACACCCTTTTTAATTTGGGCAACAACCCCATTTTCAACCTTCAAATCTGCAATCACTTGGCTTGCCTTTTGGCTTTTCAAATTAACCTGACTAACTTCACTCTCAAGCCTAACTTTTTTCTCTTCAAACTCCGCCTTTGTGTTTTTAAGGCTAGAAATTTCATTTGAAAGAGTGTTTTTTTGCTCAGCCAAATCACCAACCTCAATTTCTGTTTGTTTAAGGTCATTAAGGCTGTGAATTAAGGTTAAAATGCTGTTATAGTTTTCATTATACCCCAAGTTTTCTTGCTCAAATTCGTCTTTTGCAAGTTCATATTCCTTTTCAACTTCAACCAGCTCATTTTTAACTTCACCTAGTTGTGCTTCAAGTTGTTTAACACTAACCGCATTTGCCGTCAGCCCCTCAAGTTCTTCTAAAAGTGGTTCGGCTTTTTTAATTGTTTCAAGCCTTTCTTCAAGACTTGTCATGTTAGCACTATCTTGTTCAAGCATTTGTGCCTTGTCTTGCGCCTTTTGAAGTTGAACTTGTTTTAAATATGTTTGCTTGCTTAAATCAAACTTTTGTGTGTCTCTTTTAATTTCTTCTTGAATTTCTTTTAAAGACTCTAGCCTTAAACTAAGTTCACTTTGCAAATCTTTTAACCCCTCGCTTGACACATCACCAAGTTCAGCCAACTTTCCACCAAGTTCAGCAACACTAACTTTAATTGCCCCTTCTTTTTCCTTTGCACATTCATAAAGCGGAGCCCCAAAAGATTGCAAATTGAAAACATTGCTTATAAGCCCCGTTCTTTCATTAGGGGTTGATTTTAAAAAATCTGCAAATTGACCCTGTGGCAATGCAATACACTTTGAAAACTCATCAATTCCAAGCCCTAAAATGCTTTTTACCATATTGTCGCAAGAAAACACCCCTTCTGCCACAACAACAAAAGAATTGTCTTGCTTTTTGTAAAGCACTGCCCCGCTTTCAACCTGCTTTGAATCTTTCTTTCTTTTAAAATTTCTCTCAATTAAATACACATTTTCTTTGCCATCAACAACAGCGCTAAAACAAAACCTAACAAAGGCATTTTCTTTTGAAAGGTTAATAAAATCATATGCCGATTTTGCACGCTGAATTTTTCCATAAAGAGAAAGGGTTATTGCGTCAAGAATGGTTGATTTCCCGCTTCCCGTTGCACCAAAAATTCCAAAAAACCCTTCCCCAAGGCTTGAAAAATCAATAACCTGCTCGGTTTTAAAACTGTTTATTCCACTTAACTCTAACTTAATTGGTAACATCAACATTCCCCCTAATCTCTAAAAACATTTCAACAAGCCTGTTGTCAGGCTCTGCCCCTGTTGTGTGTTTGTAAAACTCAATGAATAAATCTTTATCACTTAAACTTCTTCTGTTAGTTACACTTTTTTGTTCGCCTTCGCTTGGCATTAAATTGAGCCTTACGCCCACAAGGTTAGGAAATTGCTTTTTTAGGTCGCTAACTTCATTTGCTTTAAGTGGTGTGTTTTGCTCAATTGTAAGTTCGACTAATTCATTAGGGTAAAGATTACTAAGTTCTTTATATGCAAACGCAATGCTTGACACCTTAACTTTTACCAAACTGCAAGCAGATTTAATTTCAACCTCGCTAACATCTCTAACGCCACTCTTATCTCCCTCAACAATTAAAACTTTTGGCCTGCCATCTTTAAACCTAAGGCTGGTTGCAGAGCCTGAATAATAAATGTTATCTCCAATTTTCTGGGTGCGGTGCAAATGCCCAAGTGCAATGTAATGCGCCTTTTTTGGCAAACACTCAGGGCTAACAGCCAAAGCCTCACCAACCAAAATTTGGTCGCCCTCTCCAAACTTTCCACCTGCAACAAACAAATGACTAACAAAAATGTTAAATGCCTCAGTTGAAAAATGCTCAGCACACTTATCCCCCAGCACCTTCACGCTTTGCTCATAATTAAAATCACCACCTGCCAGTTCTTTGCATTTGGCGCTTGAAATAAAGGGCAAATATGCAATAACACACTCTTCATTGCCACATTTAACCCTTAAAAAACCTTCCCCCGCATCAATTATACGAGTTTTTTTGTCTTGCCTTACCTTTGAAATGTCTACACTTTGTGACGCTATTACTATGTTTTGCTTTAAAGCAAGAGGTCTGCTTGCACCAAGCCTAAGGCTGTCATCATGATTTCCAGGAAGAACAAACACAAGCCTGTCTCCACCGTCACTTAATTTTGTTATGGCATCAAAAAACAAATCTTCTGCCGCTGCAGTTGGAACAGAATTGTGAAAAACATCACCCGCAATAACAACAATGTTTACCTGGTAACTATCTGCAATTTTTGCAATCTCGTTTATAATTTCTGCTTGTTCTTCTGTTCGGTCTCTTCCTTCAAGTTTTGCCCCCAAATGCCAATCTGCCGTGTGTAATATTTTCATTAAATCACCTTCAAGTAATATTTTTTATTGAACTTTTAAATTTTGTGTGCTATCATAAAGTCACAAATAACTTAAATTTCTTTATTTAAGTATAAATATTTTTATTTATCTTTGCAATTAAAAAGGAGGGGTTTTATGGCTTTGTGCTCTTTTTCAAGTGAGTTGTCAATGGATAATTACACCATTGTTGACAATGCGTTTATCTGTGAGTTTTTGCCACAGGCTGACCCCGTTTGCCTTAAAGTTTATCTTTACGGCAGGTTTTTATGCCAAACCCCGCATGAAGATGATAACTCAATTGCAAGCATGGCAACCGTTTTAGGGCTAAGTGAAGATGAAATTTTATCAGCATTTTCTTATTGGCAAGAAATGGGTCTTGTTCAAATAATAAATAAACAAACACCCGAAATTAAGTTTTTGCCAATAAGGCAATTTTCAGGTTCTGCAAAATTAAGGCAAAAAGAAAAATATGCCGAGTTTAACAAACAAGCACAAAGTTTTATAACGGGTAGGCAAATTCAACCGCATGAATATAATGAATATTACACCCTTATTGAAACTTACCATTTTGAGCCAGAGGCAGTTTTAATGATAATTAAATATTGCACGCTTATTAAAAACGGCAACATCAATTATCCTTACATTTTAACCGTTGCAAAAAGTTTTGAGCGTGAAGGAATTAAAACTGCAACAGCACTTGAAGAAAAACTTTTAGAGCAAGAAAAAGCAAGTGCCGAAATTAAAGCCGTGCTTTTAGCCCTTGGAATTAAAAGAGATGCCGACCTTGAAGAAAGAAACCTTTATTTAAAGTGGACAAACGGCTTAGGGTTCACGCAAGGCGTTATTTTAGATGTTGCAAAAATGCAAAATAAAACGGGCGGAATGCACAAACTTGATGCCACCCTAACAAAATATTTTGAGTTAAAATTATTCACAATTCAAGAAATCACCTCTTACTCTCAAAATCGTGAAAATCTTTACACCATTGCAAAAGATGTAACAAGAAAAATTGGGCAATATTACCAAGTTCTTGACGGCGTTGTTGAAAACTATGTAACAAACTGGGTTGCAAAAGGTTACAGTGAGCAAACTTTGGGGCAAATTGCCCTTTATTGCAACAAAATGAACATAAAAACTCTTGACGCAGTTGACGAAGTTATTAACAAATTCTTCAAACTTGGGTTAGTTTCAAGCCAAGCAATTAATCAATATATTGATGAACTTATTTCAACAGATAACAAAATTAAAGAAATTTTAAGTGCTTGCGAACTTTACAGAAATGTAATCCCAGCTGACAGAGAACTTTACAAAATCTGGACACAAAATTGGAATCTTTCGCTTGATTTAATTTTATTTGCTTGCAATGAATGCAAAACCAAAGAACATCCAATTTCATATCTTAACAAGGTTTTAAGTGATTATTACAAAAACGGGATAACAACTGTTGAAAGTGCACAAAACTTTTCAAAAACAGAGCAACCAAAAGCCAGCACTAAAAAGAAAAAACTTGAAGCAAACTTTGAACAAAGAGATTATTCAAATCAAGATTTGTCTGCCCTATTTAACAGTCTTGAAGATATTGACATTTAAGGAGAAATCATGACACCTAACGAGGCAAAACAACAAGTTTTAAATGACCTTAGGCTCAAAAGAAACGCAAAACTTGCACAAGTGCAAAAAAACAAAACCAAAGCCATGCAAAATGAAACTTTTGTGGCGTTAGATAAAAAGGAAAGGGAACTTGTGCTTGAAATTTCAAAGCAACTTGCAAACAACCTCACCCCCACCGCACTTGAAAAAGAGTTAAAAAGCATAAAAAACCAAAAAGCAAAAGTTTTAAAATCGCTTAATTTAACACAAGAAGATTTGCAACCCAATTTCGACTGCAAAATTTGCAACGACACTGGAATTTGTGAAAACGGAATTTGCGTTTGCGCAAAAAAGCAAATATTAAATCTTTTAAGCGAACAATCAAACCTTAACCCTCTTGCAACTTTTGAAAACTTTAAAACAGATAACACTGATAAACCCCAAACAGCATTTTTAGAAAAAGCCAAAAGATTTTTAATCTGCTGGGCACAAAATGATAAAAAATATGCAAACATTTCAAATGTAATAATTAGTGGCAGAGTTGGTGTTGGCAAAACCTTTCTAGCCGAATGCACATTAAGCGAATTTGCAAAACAAGGCAAGTTTGTTTACAAAATTTCAGCCTTTGCAATGAATGAACTTTTCACAAAATTTCACACAACTTTTGACTACACCAAGCAAGAATATTTAAACGAACTGCTGTTTTGTGATGTTTTGTTGATTGATGACCTTGGCACCGAACCCCTTAAAGCAAACATAACCATTCAATATTTATTATTGCTAATTTCAGAAAGAGAAAATCTTGGCAAAAAAACAATAATAACCACAAACCTAAATCAAGACCAAATAAGAGAAACTTATCACGAGCGAGTTTTTTCAAGGCTGGTTGATAAAACTAAAAACATAACCATCAGGCTTGAAGGTAAAGATTTAAGGTTTAATTAAGGAGACAAAAATGAAAAGAAATGACCAATTAATGGCAAACAGTCAACTTAAAAATGCAAGAATTAGTTTTGCAAAAAAAGAAATTTTAAAAGCAAAAGAACACGCTCTTAAAGCAAAAGAACTTGGGTTTGACCTTGAAGAGGTTAACAGAATTATTGCCTGTTGCGATTTTTTGCTTGAAACACAATCTGCCGAGGCTGAAAAATAAACCCAACCTTTAACTAAAATTTAAATTATTGCAAATAAACCAACTTGCCTTTTAGTTTAATTATTGCAAATAAGATGAAAAATAACGCAAACGCATTTAAGTAACCCTTGCTACATTAAAACGAATTATTGCAACACAAATAAAACGTTGCAAAAAAATTACAATCTGCACAAAAAATTAAAAATTAAAGCATTTTACAGGCAAATCGAAATAAAACTGCAATAAAATAAAAAAAGTTAGTCCCTAGAAACATCAAAAAGCGGGAATTTTCTGCAATTATTCCCGTTTTTTGCTTTTTATTGTGAAAAATATATTTAAATTTGCATCCAATCATTCAATTATTATTAATTCCACTAATAAATTTTAATTTAAATAAGCAGTGCAAACATGAAAATTTCAATAAACCCGTTTTAAAGTTAAAGTTTAATATCTGCATTTATTATTGATTGCCTTATTATTGTTTTGCTTTCAAGTTTCACCCCTGCAAGTGGCAACCTTGGAAGCCCAACATTTAAATTTAGCGCACTGAATGCAAATTTAAGCGGCGCAGGGTTTGTTTCAATAAACAAAGCCTCACAAAACTCTTCAATATTTAAAAATGCCTGCTGACTTTCTTTAAGTTTACCTAAACAAAACAAATTGTAAACATTTAAAATTTCTTTGGGGCAAACATTGCTCGCAACACTTATAAGCCCAACCGCCCCAAGCCTTAATGCCCCATCAATAAGTTGGTCATTTCCGCAAAAAACCATAAATTCAGGCTTAATTCTTGTGCATTTTGCAAGAAAAACTAAACTGCCGCTACACTCTTTAATTCCAACAATATTTTTATGCTCACAAAGTTTTTCAAGTAGGTCAAATTTTAAATATTGACCCGTTCTTGATGGAACATAATAAATAATCATTGGGTGCTTTGATGCCTTTGCACAATTTTCAACATGCAATAACAGTCCACTTTCATTAGGCTTGTTGTAACAAGGAAGGGAAAACAAAAAGCCATCAATTTTGTAATTATTATATTTTTTAATCTCGCTTAGCGTTTTTTGTGTTGACGAGTTTCCAACCCCCACAATAATTTTCAATCTGCCTTTGTTTATTTTCAAAACAAATTTTATAATCTTTTCTTTTTCACTTTCACTTAAAGTTAAACTTTCCCCCGTGGTTGAGTTTAAAACAATTCCTGCAACTTTTGCTTCTATTTGTCTTTTTAAAAGAATTTCAAGTTTTTTATAGTCAACCTTAAAGTTTTTATCAAAGGGTGTAACCATTGCTGTGTAAACACCATTAATTATTCCCACACTACTCCTCCTTATAAATTAAAATATTTAGCCAAAATGCTTATAGTTTTATTTGCGTCTTCATTTGCAACAAACAAACTGATAACCCTTTCGCCACAGTCTATAAATTTAACTTTAATTCCCTCTGCATTTAAAACGCCAAGCAGGTTGATTGTCAAAGTTGAATAAGTGCAAAACCCAACACCAACAACACTTATAATTGATGTGTTTTGGCAAAATTTCATGTTTTTTACATATTTTTCAGTCAATTTTTGCAGTTTTTGCATTTCTTCATTCTTGCAAGAAAATGTAATTTCAAATGTATTTTGCCCCCTTTTTAAATTGAAATTAATTAGTTTTGTAACTCTCTCTTTAATAGCCAAAATAAAATCATTAAGGTTATCAGTTAAAATTTCAACTGTTGCTTTAACATAATCTTTTAAAATGGTTATTCCATAAACATCACTTTTTTCAATGCAACAATTTGCAATTTTTGTTCCCTCTTTGTTGCTTGCGCTGTTTGTTAAAACAATTTCTATGTTATTTTTCTGTGCAAGCACAACACTTCTTGCTTCAATTACCCCTGCGCCAAATGCACTTAACACCGCCATGTCTTTTAATGCAAGGCCATTTAACATTTTAGGGTTGTGGTAAACATTAGGGTCAACAGTAAAAACCCCGTCAACATCGGTGTAAATAAAACAATTGCAATTTAGTGCCCCCGCAAGGGCTACTGCCGTTGTGTCACTTCCGCCACGCCCCAGGGTGGTTATTTCCCCTTCATCATTCTCACCGCAAAACCCCGCAACAATAACAATTTTTCTTTTGGCTAAAGCCTTTTCAATCTCGCTTGTGTTAATGCTTTTAATGTAAGCATTATTATGAAACCCATAGGTTTTTATCCCCGCTTCATTTCCGTTAAATGCTACAACATTTTGCCCCTTTGATTTTAAATAAAGTGCAAGAAGGTAAATGCTTTTTTGTTCACCTAAATTAAGCAGTTTGTCAAGCAGTGCAGGGTCTGGTTCAAGGCAAATTCGCAAGGCGGTTAAAAGCAATTTATCAGTAGTTTTTCCCATTGCACTTAAAACAACAACAATTTCTTCATATTCTTGTTTAAGTTTTAAAATTTTGTCTCCAACTTGTTTGATTTTTTTTACATTTGCTAGGCTTGACCCACCAAATTTTACAACTATTCTCACACTAACCCCCTTCACCTTCATGCTATGACTTTTTTAACATATCTGACACATAAAAATTATAAAAACCTTTATATTATTAAAGAGTGAAAAAAAATAAACAATTTTGCTTACCTTAAATTTCACAATCATTAAAATAAATCTAAAACAAAATAAAAGGTTTTAATTTAAATAAAAACAAAACAATAAAATTTAATTTAACCAACCAACAAAACTTCATTTAAACAATCAAATAATAAAGATTTAACTTAAACAAAAAAATAAATAGCCAAGAAGGCTATTTATTTTTAAATACTTATTTTAACTATTTATATTTTTTAGATGCTTACCAAATTATTTTTGTTTTTCAAGAGATTGTACCAAATCTTCCTCTTTCTTTTTATCAAGAAGTTTTGTTGAAAATTTAATATTATCTTCAATCAAACCCAAAGCATCAAACCGTGTAACGCTTTTAATAATTGCTTTTTTTATTCTGTTTTTGTTTAAATGTGGGTTGGTTTCTGCAATTTTGTCAGCAATTTTGCACAATCCAATGTCAAAAATTTCATGAGTGTGGTTAACAAACAAATCTCTTGAATTGGTTTTTGGGTTAAGAACATAACTATCTGTCCAAAACTTATATCTTTCATATTTTGTAACTTCTTTAAGTGCTCTTATTAAAGTTTCGCTATCATAATCTTTACCATATTTTTCAATTGTTTCAGCATAATTATCAAGTGAAACGCTTACCATTACCTCATTTTGAAGTGCTCCGCCATAAAGTTTTGCCGAGGGCTTTTGTGCTTTCTTTTGGCATAACTGTTCATAAAGTTCAACAACTTCACTATATTCAGGCATAATTTTCCCATTGGCATAAGAGTTGTGATTCATATAATCATAATATTTAAAATTTTGTCTTGCAAGCCTATTCTCTTCTTCATCTTTAACCGTTCCCATAATGGTTAGGGTTGGAAGTGAAGGTTGTTCTTCAAACTCTTGCTTTAAACCAACATTTAGAAGATACTTAAAAAACAACAAATCGTCATAAGTAATAACACTATGTTTTTTAGGGTCATCATAGGCATGGTTAGCCATAATTAAGCCAATTGTTTCAAACAATGGCAACTGAACTTCTTTATTTTCCATACTTACATATTATCATATTATTTTATTTGACAATATGTTCCCTGATATTTTTAGCCCTAAAAACAATAAAAATGCTAAATTGTGATTAAAATTTTAAACCCTATAACACGCAAACATAAAATCTTCAAATTTCAAATTAGTTAATTTTTAAATTAATTAAATTTCAAAATCAACATCACCTGAGTTTTTTGCATCAAGTTTTTTAAAGGTTAAAAAATTGTTTAACTCTTTATCAAGAACATCTATTTTGCAATTATAAAGTTTTTTATAAGCTTCCTTTTTATTCATATTAGTCATATTTATATTTTTTGCAATCAAAAAAAATAAATGCAGATTATGCATTTATTCCTGTAATAATAACATTTTCGCCTGTTTTTGCCACATTTTTTATAACAACTTGCCCCAATTTTGCAGTTTTTGGCGCTGGGGTGTTTTTAATTTCAAGCAAAACTTCTTTAATTTTTGCCTTAGCAATTGGGTTAGAGGTTTTAACGCTGATAGTTTTGCCTTTATATGGCATAATGCTTGTTACCATTCTTGTTGGGTTTGTGGCTTCACTTTTGCCAAAAATTTCGCCCCTTGGGCAGGCATTGCCTGTAACTTTTACTTCCCCATTTTCCTTTTTCACTGTTAAATGGCACCCAACAGGGCACATAATACAAATAAATTCCATTAACTTAAAACCTCCACAACAACCTGTCCTGAGATTTTTGATTTATCAACCATAATCTGCTCCATTTGCGCTGGAAGCAAAACATTGCAATTTCTTGACGCAATAGTTTCACCATTGCATTTTACCACAAGTTTTGCGTTAGGGTATCTGTTTGTTACACGAAATTTAAACGGAACAAACCCTTGCCCCTCAGTTACCTTTTCAGGCACAACATACCTAACCCCTTGCCCAGCACAAACATCAAAAGTTTTTCCTTGTGGGGTTTGATTTTTGCAATAAAGTGCTGCAAATTTGCCAGCAAGTTCAGCCTCAAAGGTAACATCATCAACAATGTCATGCACATGCAAAACATTGCCGCAAGAGAAAATCCCTTTGCTGCTTGTCATTAAATTGTCATCAACAACAGCACCACTGGTGCGAGCGTCAAGCACAATTTGGTTATACACCAAGTCATTTTCAGGCACCAAACCAACTGACAGCAAAATGGTGTCACACTTAATTAACTTTCTTGTTTTTAAATTAAAAGAATAATCAGGGTTAACTTTTGCAACAACCACTCCTTCAACCCTGTTTTTGCCAACAACTTCCATAACCGTTTCACCTAAATGAAGCGGAATGTTATAATCATTAAGGCACTGAACAATGTTTCTGTTTAACCCTGATGGGGTTTGAGAAATTTCATAAACTCCCAAAACCTCGGCACCTTCGCAGTAAAGTCTTCTTGCCATTATAAGCCCAACATCACCCGAGCCAACAATCACCACTTTTTTGCCAATCATTTTGCCATCAATGTTGATTATTTTCTGCGCACAACCAGCCGTTATTACCCCAACTGGTCTTGTTCCACACAGAGAAATTGCAGCCCCTGGTCTTTCCCTGCAACCCATGGCAAGAACAATTGCCTTCGCTGTTACTTCACCCTTTCCGTTTGGGCTTATGAAACTTAAAGTGTATGTTCGGTCAGCATTTTTTTGAATTTCAGTTACACTTGATTCAAGCAAAACTTTAATGTTGGTTTTTTCAACCTGCTTTATAAGTTCGTGAGCATATTCAGGGCCCGTCATCTCTTTTTTGAAATATTTTAAACCAAACCCATTGTGAATGCACTGTTTTAAAATTCCGCCAAGGCGAGCCTCTCTTTCAAAAATAACAACGCTTACTCCGTTTTTGTAAGCACCAAGAGCAGCACTCATTCCGGCAGAACCGCCACCAATTATTGCAACATCAATTTTCATAAATCCCGCCCTCCTTAATTGAGTTAAGAATTAACGGGGTTTTGTTTGCAACAACAATGTTTTCAGGGGCAGTTTTGTAAGCCTTGCTTAAAATTTCAATTAAACTTGGCAAGCAAAAACTTCCTTGACACCTTCCCATTGTTGGCCTTAGCCTTCGCTTTATCCCCTCAATTGTAAGTGGGCTTATTGGCCCCTTTAAAACCTCTTCAATTTCCCCTTCGGTTATTCCCTCACACCTGCAAACAAGTCTGCCATATTTGCTGTTTTTCTTAATTAAATTGTTAAGTTCAGTTTTTGTTAAAGCCCTTGTGTCTGTGTAAGGGGTTCGGCGTTTAGGGGTGAACTTTTTGGTTTTTACACCCATAAGGGTTAAATCTTGCATAATTTTTTCGGCAATTGCAGGGGCACTTGCAAGCCCTGGGCTTGCAATGCCAGCAGTAATGTAAAAGTTAGGCACAATTTTGCTAAACCCAACAATAAAATCATCACCACACTTAACCCTTACTCCTGCATAAAGTTTAATAACTTTTTTAAAGTTAAGGTTATCTACCATTATTCCCGTTTTCTGTTTAATTTCAGCAATGCCTTCTGGGGTAACTGATGTGTCAAACTCGCTTATATCTCTTGCAGTTGGCCCACACAAAATGTTGTTACTTACCGTTGGAAGCACCAAAATGCCCTTTCCTGCCTTTGTTGGCAAAGGAAAAATTGGCCTATTTACAAGCCCTTTTTCACTTTTATCAAGAATTAAATATTCGCCTTTTGTTAAATGAATGTCAAGTTTTTCAGCCCCAACAAGTCTGTTAATTTTTGCACAGCCCGCCCCAGCACAGTTTATTACAAACCTTCCTGTAACCATTTTTTCTTTTGAATAAACTTCAAAAAAGTCGCCTTTGTTTACAATTTTATCAACCTCAAAATTAAGCAAAAGTTTGCCACCATTAATCATTGCCTCTTCACAAAGAGATATTGCAAAGTTATAAGGAGAAACAATCATTGCGCTTGGAGCATAAAGCCCATAACTAACATTTTTGCTTAAATTTGGTTCAAGTTTTAAAAGTTCTTCTCTTTCTAAAATTTTAAGCCCAACAACGCCGTTTTGAATTCCTTGGTTATAAAGCCTTTCAAGTTCGCTTAGCCCATCTTTCCCGCTTACAACTAATGAGCCTGTTTTTTTAATTTTTTCACCAAGGCGCTCTGCAATTTGTTCATACATTTGGTTGCCACGAACATTAAATTTTGCCTTGTTTGTTCCGCTTTTGCAATCATACCCCGCATGAATTATTGCACTGTTAGCCTTTGTTGCCCCAACGCTAACATCTTCTCCCGCTTCAACAAGCACAGCCTTAACGCCTGAAAGCACCAAATTATTAAAGGTGAAGGCACCAATAATGCCCCCACCTATAACAACAACTTCATATTCATAACCCTTGTTTTCCATTCCCTTCTCCATAAATTCAGTTTAACTGGCAAATTAACTATTGTCAAATATTTTAAAATATATCATCAAATTCGCACAAATTAGATTTATTTTGCTTGCTTAGTTTTACAATTTAGTTAAAATATTAATAAAGAATGAGTTTTATTTTTGCTATTTTTGGGGGTGGTTTATGAGATATATCATTGGAATTGATGAAGGAACAACATCTGCAAGGGCAATTTTGTATGATGTGCCTTCAAACCAAATTGTAAAAATCAGCAGAGCAAGTTTTAAGCAATATTATCCTGCTGATGGTTATGTTGAGCATGACGCCGAAGAAATTTGGAAAATTGTTAAAAACGCCTTGCTTGAAATAACAGAGGGGCTTAAAGATGAAGATTTTTACGGAATTGGAATAACAAACCAAAGGGAAACAGTTGTTGCGTGGAGCAAAAAAACAGGCAAAGCCCTTGCCCCTGCAATTTGCTGGCAGTGCAGAAGAACGGCACCTTACTGCAAAAAACTTAAAGCGTCTCCACTTGCAAATGTTATTAAAGAAAAAACAGGCCTAATGCCTGACTCATATTTCAGTGCAAGCAAAATAAGGTGGCTTTTAAAAAACAACTCAAAGGTTGCAGAAGCATTAAAACAAAAAGATTTGCTTGTGGGAACAATTGAAAGTTTTCTTGTTTATAAACTAACTGGTGGCAAAAGCCATGTTACCGATGTAACCAACGCAAGCAGAACGCAGTTGTTTAACATTCACACCCTCTCTTGGGACGATGAACTTTTGGAACTTTTTTCGGTGCCAAAATCTATTCTTCCAACCATTGTCAGTTGCAGTGAGGTTGTTGGGTGTGCAAAAATTGGCAAGTTAAAAATCAACATTTGTGGCCTTGCAGGCGACCAACAATCAAGCCTGTTTGGGCAAGGCTGTTTTGAAAAAGGAGACCTTAAAAACACCTATGGCACTGGTTCGTTTCTTTTAATTAATACTGGAAACAAACCAGCCCTAAGTCGCGACCTTCTTTCAACAGTGGCATATAAAATTGGCTCAAAAGTTTGCTATGCCCTTGAAGGAAGTGTTTATAACTGCGGAACAGCCATTGATTGGGTGTGCAATGACCTAAAACTTGTTTCAACCCCGCAAGAAATGGATAAACTTGCAGGCGAACTTGGCAACAACAACGGGGTTTACATGGTGCCTGCGTTCACAGGGCTTGGTTGCCCTTATTGGAATATGGACGCAAACGGAATTATAACAGGTCTTACTCGTGCAACAACAGCCGGGCACATTGCAAGGGCAGTGCTTGAAGGAATTGCCTATTCAGTTTATGAAGTGGTTAAAGTTCTTGAAAGTGAAAATCACAGCAAAACTAAACAAATTTATGTTGACGGCGGAGCAACTAAAAATAACTTTTTAATGCAGTTTCAGGCAGATATGCTTGGCTTTGAAGTTGATGTTATGGATAGTGAATCAACAAGCCTTGGCGCAATTTATCTTGCAGGGCTTGCCTCAGGGGCATTTAAAAGTTTAGATGAACTTAAAACAATAATCTTAGTTAAGAAAAAGTTTGTGCCAATTTCACCAAAGGCTGAAATGAAGAAAAACCTTGAAGGTTGGAAAAGGGCTGTTAAACAATGCTTGTCATTTTAACTAAAAAGTAAATTAGCCAAACTTTTAATATAAAAAAGGATAAAACAAAAAGGAGCAAAAACCATGAAACAAACAACATTTAAATCATTTGACGGAACAACTCTTGCTTGTTACATTTGGGAAGATGTAACAACCCCAAAGGGCATTGTTCAAATCATTCACGGAATGAGCGAACACGCACAAAGGTATAACGACCTTGCAAAGTTTTTAAATCAATATGGCTATATTGTTTTTGCTGATGACCATCGTGCCCATGGTCAAACAGCGGGAAGCCCACAAATGGTTGGCAAGTATGACAAACCAACCAACCTTTATCTTGACACAGTGCGTGATGAAATTGAAATTTCAAAACATTTAAAACAAACCTACCCTAACCTCCCGCTTTTTGTGTTTGGCCACAGTTATGGCTCACTTATAACCCAAAAGTATATACAAGATTGTAACTTACACAAAGGAGCAATTCTTTGCGGAACAAGTTACATGAACACCTTTGAAAACAAAATGGCAAAAACGGTTGCGGGCATAACAAAAAAAGTGAAGGGCAACAACGCAAATGCAAAATTTATTGAAAATTTAAGTTTTAAAAAATATGGCAAGGGCGTTCCTGCTGATGAACTGTGGATAACCCACAACAAAGAAATTGTAAAAGAATATAAGGCTGACCCATATTGTGGAAACCCATTTAGTGCCAAATTCTATTATGATTTAATGAGCGGAGTTATTCCAACCTATAAAAAGGCAAATTTAAAGAAAATTGATAAACGCAAACCGCTTATGTTAATTTCAGGTGCGCTTGACGCATTTAGCAAAAACAGCAAACTTGTTAGAAAACTTTATGAAAAATATAGGTCGCTTGGAATAATTGATTTAACAATCCACATTTACCCTAATATGCGTCACGAAGTTCACAATGAAATTAACAATGCCCGTGTTTATGCAGACATTAAAAACTTTTTAAATGAACATATTTAATAAAAGGTTAAAAACTTGATTGCAAATAACATATAACAAAAATTAAAGTGGCAAAGTTCCAACCTTTAAAATTTGCAAAAAGATAGTGGCACCGCCACTATTTTTTTATTAATTAAAATATTGTTTAACCCAAATTTGTTTTGTATCAAATTTGTTTTGTATTAAATTATTTTTTTTGTTAAATTCAATTAATCTTTAAAAAATCAACAAAATAGGCACAAAAAAACCAACTGGCTTTTTAATAAAAAAACAATTGGTTTATTGATATTTAAAATATAAAGTGATGTTGTTGCAAACCTGCCCTAACTTCACACAAACGGCAACTAAACATTAACCAAACAGCATAACATCTGCAAGCCCACATTAATTACCACACGGCAAGTTTTATCTTAAAATTATGGTTGAACTTGTTGGGCAAACCTCATCACCCTCTGCAAGCACAATTTCTTGCCCATGGGTGTAACTTTTAACAAAGTTGCCAATTCTAATGTTAAACTCGTCTTCATTTTCATAGGCAGATAACACTGTGTATTTCCCAGGCTTTATCTGGCTTTTTTTGCCAACAATAACCGTTTTTCTTGGTTGAAGAATAATATCTTGACGAATGTATGAAACCTTAGTGTTCCCACTTTCATCAGTTATTGTTTCATTAGGAGTGTATCTAACACCATCTTTAACCTCAACTGGGTTTGCTTTTTTAGCATTTTTATTTTTTTTGTTTGCAACTGCATTTTTAATTGTAACAGCAACAGCAATAACAACTATTAAGCAAAACAATGCAAGCAAACAATAATAAACAATTTCAAAAACCATAATTGTTCTCCAAAAACCATTTTTGTGCAGTTTTTATTAGTTTACCATATCTTATTATAATTATCAAGCGACTGCAATAATTTTATAAACTTAATAAATTGTATGCTAAAATTTGTTAAAAACTGTTGACATATTTTGACTTTTAAGATAAAATGAATAAGCATTATGCTTTTGGCGGCTTAGCTCAGCTGGCTAGAGCGCTCGGTTCATACCCGATAGGTCGATGGTTCAAATCCGTCAGCCGCTACCAACAATTTGGCCCCATGGTCAATCGGTTAAGACATCGCCCTTTCACGGCGAAGTGAGCAGTTCAACTCTGCTTGGGGTCACCACAAAAAACCTTGCAAACGCAAGGTTTTTTATTTTTCTTGAAAATTTGTATTTTGCAAGTTTTTTATTTTGTTTTTTAAAATTGTATTTTGCTATTCTTTTTACTGCTTTGCAAAACAATATTTTTGCAAGTTTTTACATAGTTTTGTTATTATTTTTACCTTGTTTGTTATTTTGCAAGGTTTCAACCCTGCCCTGATTACTATTCTTACATGGCTTTTGATTTATTTAAAGTGATTATAAAAACATTATCTATTTTCTTAATTGTTTTAGTTGAATTATTTTTTCCTTTCAGTAAGCGTAACATCATTAACAAAAACTGGCTCACAGGTTATTCTTATTCCCAAATTTTTTAAGGTCTGCTCATCTTTACCATCAAGAATGCAAGATGAATGTGCTTCAAGCCCGTTAAGGTTTTTAAGTTCTTTTAGGGCACGCTGTGCAAGCGGATTAACACTGCTGCTTATTGCAAGCGCAATAAGTGTGTCTTGCAAACTTAAAGTGCCACTTGAAACTTTCAGGTGTTCTCTTTTAAGTTTGCAAACAGGCAAAAGAATGTTTTCAGGAATTAAGTCAATGCTATCATCAATTCCCGCAAGGGTTTTAAGACAATTTAAAACGCATGATGAACTTGCACTGCAAATATCTTTCCTTTTCCCAAAAACACATTTGCCATCTTCAAGTTCAATGCCAACAATTGGCAAGTTATATTCTTTTGCCCTATTGTTTGTTTTTTCAACAATTTGGCGGTAAGACACCCCAATTGAAAGTTCACTCATAAGCATTTCAATGCGACTTATCGTTTGCTTATCACACAGCCCACACTTAAAATCAACACACGCCTTTTGATATCTTCTTACTATCTCTTTCTTGCTTGCATCACGCACAACATCATCATCTGTTATTGCAAAACCAACCATATTTACCCCCATGTCAGTTGGAGATTTATAAAGTTCAGCCCCCGCAATTTTAGTTATAATGTTGCTAACAACAGGAAAACACTCTAAATCTCTGTTATAATTAACAGCAACCTTGCCATAGGCAGAAAGATGAAAACTGTCAATCATGTTAATATCTTTAAGGTCAGCAGTTGCTGCTTCATAAGCAATGTTTACTGGGTGCTTTAAATCAAGATTAAACACGGGAAAAGTTTCAAACTTAGCATACCCCGCCTTAACCCCGTTTTTATATTCATGGTAAAGTTGTGAAAGGCAAGTTGCAAGTTTGCCACTTCCAGGCCCAGGGGCGGTTACAACAACCAATGGCTTTGTTGTTTTTATGTATGGGTTTGCCCCATACCCTTCATCACTAACAATAACCGAAACATCATTAGGATATCCCTTTGTTTTTGAATGAAAATAAACATTTTCACCCCTGTTTTTAAGTTTGGTTGCAAAGTTTTGTGCCAAATGTTGACCTGAAAAAAGAGTAATAACAACTGCACTCACATTAAGCCCCTCTGCCCGCAGGTTATCAATTTGACGCAAAACCTCTTCATCATATGTAAGATTAAAGTCTGCCCTTATTTTATGGTTTTCAATGTGATTAGCGTTAATTACAAAAATAATTTCACACTTATCTTTTAAACTTTTAAGTATTCTAATTTTAACATCAGGCAAAAACCCCGGCAAAACTCTTGATGCATGCAAGTCATCAAACAACTTACCCCCAAACTCCATGTAAAGTTTGTTTTCAAACATTTCAATTCTTTTACTAATG
>CAJKVX010000003.1 GCA_905203455.1 uncultured Eubacteriales bacterium | reverse complement strand
TGGCAAAATTGCCATATTTTTATTTTGTATTTGAAAAGTTATGCTGTTTTATTTTAATTCAAGCAAAAATTGTTTGTTTTTATGGTTGCTTTTTGCCAATAGTCTTTTAAAAATTATTTAAATTTTAACCATTTTTACACTGTGATTTATTATTGCTTTTGTTAAAATTTAACTGAAAAACTAAATATTTTTATTTAGGGTTGATTAGTTTGTGGTTGTTTGCTTTTTTGCTTGTCGCGTTTTAATTGCTTGTGTTGAATAATTTTGTATCCTATTGGAATTCTTGGTTTCACCACATGAAACGGACAAAGTTCTTGGCAACAGAAGCAACTTATGCACAAATTATAGTTAATTTTTGCATATTCTTTGCCATTTTTGCGTTTTTTCATTTCAATGGCTTTGTTAGGGCAGTGTTCTTTGCATTTTCTGCAACCTTTGCATTGTTTGGGTTTTATTATTGGAACTTTTTTGCATAACCTGTTAAAGGCAGGCTGAAGCCATTTTGGAATAACCCTTGCAACGCTTTCAGTTGCAACCTTAACATTTTTAAAATGAGGCAATTTTACACTTTCAAGGGTGTCGCCAACAATTTCTGCATTAAAGTTTTCATCAATTAAACCTCTTTGTTGGGCTTGAACAAGAAGGGGAGCCTCGGTTGGCAAAAGGTTCATAAGTTTAACTTCAACGCAGTCAGTGTAATAAGCGTCAGGACTGCCAATTATTAACTTGCTTTCAACGGGAGTGCCGCTTGTTGGGCCTGCACCTTCCATTCCAACAATGCCGTCAATAATGTTAAAAACAATTTTGTCATGCATAGTTTGTTCAATATCAATCAAAAAATTGCAAAAATCTTTAAGGTTAGGATAATTGCTGTGCATTTGCACTTTAATAAGCCCCGGAATAAGCCCAAAAAGATTTTTAACTGCACCAGTGTAACCCGTTAGCATGTGGCTTTTGAATTTTGCAACATTGATAATAACATCGCAATTTTTAGCAATTTCAATAATTTCAATTTGTTTGCTAACTTTGCCGTTTGGGTTTTTGACTAACACTGAATTAAAGTTATCATTAAGTGTTGCACCACTGTTTTTGCAAGCAGTGGTCATGCCACAAACATCATAAACTTTAAAAACATGTTGCTTATTGTAAAACACAGCAGGGCTGTCAGCAACAACACATTTAGCACCGAAAGAGGTTATTAGTTTTGCCAATTCTTCAACCACAACAGGGTGGGTTGTGCAAGCCTTTGCGGGATTATATTTTTCAACAAGATTAACTTTTAACAGCACGGTTTGACCTTTTTTAACAAAATTGCCAATTCCACCAAAGTCATCAAAAATTTGCTTTAAGGCAATGGCAACATTTTCATTTGAATAATCCTCACATTTGTGTAATGATACTTTCATAATTTTCTCCAACTGCAATATATTTAAATTATATCTAATTTTTTGCGTTTGTGTCTATTAATTGACTCATTAAATTTTTAATATTATGTGGTGCACTAATTTAGAAATCAGTATTGACAAGATTTTTGAGTATGTTATAATTTAATTACAAAAGAGGTTGTAAGGTATGGAAAAAATAGAAAGTTATTTAAGTTTTATTGCAAGGCTTGAAGCAAAAAGTAAAATAAAAACAAGTGATGGTGAAAAAATTTCAAAACTTGAACAAAACACTTTAATTGAAAGTTTGTGCAGAGACATTAAATATGAATTAAGTTTAATTTCAAACAGAAAGTGGGAAAAATTTGCTGAAAATGTTATGTGCGAGGGTGAATTTTGCGAAAATTTAGATTACGATGAAGACTGTGGTTTGTTAGATGAATTTGATGCAACAACTCAAAGAACAAATGACTTAATTAAACTTGAATTAAAATATTTTGATGATATGCATGGGGTGGTAACTTATTTTGATGATGGGCTTGTGTGCATTGGCGGAACGAAAAATGACCCTGAAAATTATCTTGTTTTAAGAGATATTCGTAAAAATTATATTCAAAATTTAAATACAGATGAAGATGATGAGGTTATTGATTTATTTAATTTAGCAATTAACCCAACAAGTAAATCTACTATTTTAAAATTGCAATCAGCAGAAAAGCACCAAATTTTAGAATTATTTATTATAAGAACAAAAAATGGAATAGAAATAAATAACCAGCATATTGAAATTTTTTATGAAGCGGGGAAGTTAACCACCAATTACTCTCTTACAAAAACTAAGAATGGAGAAGATGTGGTTGATATAAAAACCAAAGAAGAAAGAGTTTTGCCAATAAGTAAATTTAATGAATGTGTTGCTGAACTTGAAAGTGATTTAAAAAGCAAAACAGAAGAATGCTATTTTGATTTTTGTAAGTAAAAATGGGGAGTTTGTTGGGGTGTGTTGTCAGGCATAGCACCCAAAGGGAAAAGAAATGAACAGTTGTGAAGTAACAAAAAGTGTGATAAGATTTTTTGCACAGTTTGAGGGTTCAAGAACTGCAAAAAGGGTGTTAAAACAAATTTGGTTGCTTGAAAATGAAAAAGTTAAGCAACTTGAAAATTTGCCAAACTTGATTGACTCAGGCAATTTAAAATATGAATTTGAAGATAATTTTTGCAAAATAAGGCAGGTTGAATTTTTTGGCCCAGTGGGTGCCGAATCAACTGACACAAATTTAAAAGAACTTAAACTTTACAAAACAAACAGCAATGATTTGTTTGATTCTAATAAAAATGACCCATTAAAACTTGCAATCTTTTCACATTCGCAATATGGAGATTTTACCAAACCTTGCCAAACAGTTTTACAACTTGACCTTGACATATTTAACAGTAGGTTAATTACAACCACAACAAAAAAAGTAATTTCAAAAAATGGTGAAATAATCGAAGGGGAAAAGGTTAAAGAAAAAAAGTTTAACAGTGAAACTTTTTTAAATTATATATCAATGTTTAATTTTGCAAAAAAGCAAGAAGCAAATGAAAAGACCACTTAATTTGTGGTCTTTTATTTTGTATTTATTGTTTAATTGCAGTTACTCAAAAGCAGGTAAAGAATGAAGAGTTTAAAAATACTGAAATCAAATAAAAAATAAAGAAATTAAAATGTTAAGCAAATGCCAGTTTTTAAAGAATTATGTTTGATGGCAGTTTTATTTCAACAACGCCTTGTTTTGCCTTGCAAAGTGGGCAAGTGTCAAAGGCTTGCGTTCCTGTGTGGCTGTAACCACAGGCAGAGCAAACCCATGTTGTTGGCTTGTCTTTTTTATAAAGAGTGTTTTCGCTTACTTGTTTATAAAGCCACTTAAACAGTTTTTGGTGATTAAGTTCAACTTGTCTTATTTGCTCAAACATAATGGCTATTGTGTTAAAACCTTCCGCTCTTGCAACTTTAATGAACTTTGCGTAAACCTTTGCTTCATCACCTTCATCTTCGGCAATAAGCCTAAGGTTGTCAGTTAAATCCCACTTTTGTTTGAATGGAAAACCTGCTTTGAAATCAATGTTATTTATTTGTTCTTCATTGTCATTTTGAAGGGCGGTGTATATCATTCTTGCGTGGTTAAATTCTTGATAAACCACTTTATCAATAATGTCTGCGATTGCTTTTTGTCCGTTGTATCTTGCACCATATTCAACAAATTCATATCTTGTGCGGGCTTGGCATTCAGAAGCATATGCCCTTGCAAGATTAACATAAGTTTGACTTTGTTTAAGTTCCATAAAAATCTCCTTTTTTGTTTTTTTAAATGTTTTCAAATTTTAAGATTTTTATACCAATAGTTTTATTTTAATTGATTAATTTTGCAAATTTTATTACACTTTTAAAAAGGAGAAATTTATGATAACAAAAGCCGTTATTCCCGTTGCGGGGAATGGAACAAGATTTTTGCCAATAACAAAGGCAATTTCAAAAGAGATGTTGCCAATTGTTGATATTCCATGTTTGTTGCTAATTTTAAAAGAGTGTGCTGACAGTGGAATTAAAGAGGTTTTGCTTGTAACAAAACCGGAAAAGAAAGATATTAAAAAATTTTTTAGTCTTGACCAAGCCTTAAATGAGAAATTGCAAAAAGAGGGTAAAGGGCATTTGGTTGAACTTTTAAATGATGTTCTTTCAAAAATAAAAATCACATACCGAAACCAAAGGGCAGACACAATTGGCTCGGCAGGGGCTGTGTATGTTGCTAAAAATTGGGCAAAGGGTGAGCCTTTTGCAGTTTTATATGGTGATGACATTAACTATACTGGCGCAAATAGACCAGCAATTGGGCAACTGATTGATTGTTATAATAAATATGGCAAAATGGTTTTAGGGTGCAAAGAGGTTGATGCAAGTGAAGTTTACAAATATGGGGCAACCGTTATTGAACGCAAGGTGGGTGATAATGCTTATGAAATTTCAGGCGTGGTGGAAAAACCGAAACCTGGCACTCAGCCTTCAAACCTTGTGTCTCTTGCAAGGTATATTATGCCAGAAGACACTTTTTCTTACATTAAAAGGCAATTAGATGCAGACAGAGATACAACAAAAGAAATTTGCCTTACTGACACAATGGACATGATAATGAAAGATAAGGGCAATGCCATTGCGTGTGTAATGGATTCTGTTAGGTATGACACAGGGGATAAGTTTGGCTATTTAACCGCCGTTGTTGACTATGCCCTTAGAGATAAAAACCTTGGAAATAAATTTAAAGATTATTTAAAAAGTTTAAATCTTTAATTATTATTGCATAAATGCCTTTACAAGCACATAAAATTTAACATGAAAGAAATTGAAGAATTAAAATTATATAATCAAATTGTTACAAAATACACCGATTTGTTTTTAATTTTAGATGATTGTGTTGAAGATGATAAATCTGGCGAACTTGAAGAGTTTGCACAAGTTATCAAAGGGCAAATAACGAACCTTGTTAAAAAGACAGAGTTTTATGGCGTTGATGTTAGCAGTGTTGTGTGTTTTGAAGACATTTCACGCTGTAAAAATTTAAGGCAATGGTATGATGAATGCAAGCAAGAACTTGTAAATGAACAGGTTTTTGAGCAAGAAAAATAGAAGTTTTCACCAAGGCGTTTTATCAGTTTAACCCAGATAAAGTTTGTTTTGCAAAAAAATAGAAGCAGTGAGCTTCTATTTTTATATTTGTTTTATTGTTATAATTTGCAACAAGTTTTACTGTTTTAAAGTTTGCTTATTTTTATTTTATTTATAAAAAGCAAAAGATGTGTTTTTGCATTAATTTTAAAATCATTCAAGTTGCGCAAAAAGATTATATTTATAAATTCTTTCAAAGTGCAGTTGCTTTTCATAATAAAGCACTGCATTTTGTTGATATTTTCTTAAATCTTCGTCAGTTGCGTTAGGGGAGCGGTAAAGAATTTCAATGGTGTCGTAAGAGAAAAAGTTGTTGTCAAAAATTCCACCGAGTATTGAAATAAACCCTGTTTCATAATTATCTGAAAAAACTGATTTTCCTTGGTAAAGGTCAGGCTTATAGTCAATGCCTAATAAATCAAGCACGGTTGGAACAATGTTGAAGGTTGTTGTAAAAGTGTTGACCGCATTTGAACCATTGTTTTGCGCTTTATATTGGGTTAGAGCTTTTTGGTCATAAATTAAAAGAGGAATGCGGTAAAGTTCAGTTGTGAATAAGTCTGTTTTTTCAAGGCCTTTCATAATGTTAGTTAGGCTTGACATATAGGTATTATGGTCGCCATAAACAATTATTGTTGTGTTTTCAATAAGCCCTGTTTCATTAAGGTAATCAAGCAAAATTCCAATGGCTTTATCTGTTTCCATTGCAGCCGCCTTATAGTTTTTAAACATTTGTTGTTCTTCTGGGTCAGTTGGCATTGTGTAAACGCCAGAAGTGTTGATATAGTTCGTTAAATACACCCAGTTATCTTCTATTGCTTCAAGATTTTCAGCAACTCTTGGTCTGTCAAAATCATAGCCACCATGCATTGAAAGGGTGGTGATGTGAGAGTAGAACTGCTCGCCGTTATTTGGTGCAATTTCATTTAAGCAATCAAGAAACATAATTGAATCAAGCATGAAGTCGTTGAAGTTGTCAGGAAGGTCATCAGCATAATCATCAATATCTTCAAGGCAGGTAACATTGTCAAACCCAAAACTTGGCAATATTGATTTTCTGCCATAGAAATATCCGTAATAATTATGAAAATAACTTGTTTGTGCGTTTTCATTTTGCGCTTTAATCATGTTTGGTAAAGAGAAAGGCAAATAAAGCCCCTCAAAATTTGCATTTTCACGGTAAAAAGTTGAAAATTGAGTGTCTTTTGGGTAAGAGCCTAAAATTCCAATTCCTTCACTAACATTGGTTTTGTTTCGTGCATAGAAAGATTGAAAGTTGAGGGAATTTTGCGTTAAATAGTAAAGGTTAGGGGTTAAAATTTCATCAATTGCAAACCATTCAAGAGACTCAACCATAATGGTTATAACATTGTTGCCTTGGCTTATACCAGTAAAGTCATTAGTTAGTCCAAGTTCACTTATTGTTTTTGCATTTTCAATGTAGTTCATGGTTTCTTCTTTTTCAGCTTGGGTTTGTGCCGCATTTTGAATTCCAAGGCTGTTATAAATATCAGTCATGTAAAGGCCATAAGTTCCAAATTTTTTAAGTGCAGAAATTTTAATGTTTAAGTTTTCATAAAGATAATCATCACTTTCAAAATATTCATTGTTATAGTCTGCTGAAACATTTTCAAGATAGTTTTTTTGAAGTTTAACAAAGCCCATTCCAAGTGCAAATGAACAAATAAAGGTGAAAACCAAAAACAGAGAAACTTTTTGGTTGTAGTTTGGTTTTTTGCTTCCAGACTTTAAAATAAACACCATTGCAACAACGGCTGCTGCAACAATTGTCACTGTTACAAGAACTGACCACCATTGAATAAAACTAAGGCTAAAAGCGGCAGCCGCTTCGTTGCCAAGGGTTAGCATATCAAAAGTGAAAATATCGCCAAAAATGTGATAAAGGGTGATGTTAACGCAGTTTAAAATCGCCTGGATTATTATAAATGTAAGGGCAATTGCAACCTTGCTTTTGTAACCTGGAAGAATAAAAAGCAAACCGCTTATTAAAAGCAAAAAGCCAAAATCAAACAAAACATATTGTGGAAAAAACCCAAATTTTAAAAATAAAAATAGTGTAATTTCAAGAACAATTGAAGTTACAATGTAGGTTAAAATAATTAGAAAATCTTTTTTAAGGCTGCTGGCATTCATATTACTTTATATTATAACAAACAAAAAAATTTTGTTCAACAAATTTAAACGGGGCAGAAAGATTTTAGAGAAAATTTTATAATTGATAATTTGCTAAAATGCCCATAAATTCAAGGTGCTATGTTTGGCATGGTATTTAAAATTTGCAAAAAAGTGACAACCAAGTTTAAAAATCGCAATAAACATTAAAATCAGGAATAAAACTTGAACTTGAACTGTCTTCATCTTGAATGAAAACATTTGGCATGTTTAATTTTTTGGCATGGCTTATCAGCAGTTTATATTCAAGTTTTTTTGGCCTGTTTTTTAAAATTGGGTGAAGGGCAACATTTGGTGTTGGTGCATATTGATTCAAAATTGAAACAAAAGTGTTTTTGCCAAGGTTTTTATAAATAAAGTCTAAAATTTCAATGCCGTCTTTTGCAGTATTTGGCAAAAGCAGATATCTTACCACAATTCCTTTTTGCATTATTCCGTTTACAAAAACATCATTTTTAACCTGTTTTTTAGCACAAATTAAGGCTTTTTTGCAAATTTCTGGATAGTCTGGTGCAAAAGAATATTCTTTTGCAAGAATAGGTGCATAATATTTGAAGTCAAACAGAAAAATATCAACCAATCCTTTAAGTGCTTTTATTGTTTGTTCATTTTCATAACCGCTTGTGTTGTAAATTATTGGCAAACTGGGTTTGTAAATTGAAAGGGCTTTAATAATTTCTTTAACAAAGTGAGTAGGGGTTACAAGGTTAATGTTGCAGACATTTTTTTCTTCAAACATTTTAAAAATGTCAACAAGGTTTTGTGGAGTAATTGTTTTTCCTAAAACAACTCTGCTTATTTGAAAGTTTTGGCAATAAACGCATCTTAAATTGCACCCCGAAAAAAAGATTGCCCCACTTCCTTTTGGCCCAGTTTTTGAGCAAATGTTAGTTAAATATGGCTCTTCCCACTCATGAACCATTATTTTTGCAACTTTCATTTCATTTGGTGCTTTGCAAAAACCTAACTGAGTTTGCCTATTTGCGTTGCAATTTCTTGGGCAAACAGAGCAATTGGTGGCATTTAAAATAACTTTGGCAAATTTATTCATAACTTAATTATATCACAAGGGTTGTAAAGTTTCAATTTAATAAAATTTAAGTGAAATTTAAAATTAGTTTAAAATATTAAAATTGTATGGTAAAATGGTTTTAGGTGAAAAGTTTATGGTTACAAAAAATGAAATTTACGAAGTTGAAATTGAAGATTTGGGAATGAATGGCGAGGGCGTTGCCCATATTGATGGGCAGGTGGTGTTTGTTCCTTTTGCAATTGTTGGAGAAAAGGTTAAAATAAAAATCATTAACACTAAAACAAAAATTGCAGTTGGCAAAATTGTTGAAATTTTACGCAAAAGTAATGATAGAGTGCAGCTAAAATGCAAATATTTTGAAAAGTGTGGCGGTTGTGATTTGCAACATTTAAATTACAACAAAACTCTTGAATTTAAGCAAATGCAAGTCAAGAAAAACTTGAAACAAATTGCAAAACTTGATGTTATGGTTTCTGCTTGCCAAAAAAGTGAGCCATATTTTTATAGAAACAAATGTGCATTGCCAGTAATTTGCGAAAACGGAAAAAACAAAATTGGGTTTTTTAGGGAATTTAGCCACAGTGTTATTGAAATTGATGATTGTGTTGTAACAAAGCCATTTGTTGCAGATTTAATCAAAATAACTAAAAATTATATGCAAAAATTTAATCTTTTTGGTTTTGACGAACAAAATCACGGCGGAGATATTAAACACATTGTTGCAAGAAAGGTTGGCGAGTTTTTAATTGTTACCTTAGTTGTATCCAGCCTAAACATTAAAGGTGTTGAATTTTTTTACCAAAAGTTGCAAGAAAAGTTTAAAAATTGCAGTTTATGGTTGAACTTAAACACTTTGAACAATAATGTAATTTTTGGCGATAAATTTGTTTTTAAGTTTGGGCAAAAGCAAATTTTTCAAAACATAATGGGCTTAAAAGTAAGCGTTAACCCCGCAAGTTTTTTGCAGGTGAACGATGAAATTTGCGAAAAAATTTACACAAAGGTTCAAGATGAAATTGAAGAAGATTCAATTGTTATTGATGCTTACAGTGGGGCGGGTATTATGACAGGCATAACCGCCAAAAAATCTAAGCATTCTTATGGTTTAGAAATTGTAAAACAGGCAACAGAAGATGCTAACTTTTTAAAACAAATTAACAATATTTCAAACATGACAAACATTAACGGAGATTGCTCAAAAACACTTTGCGAACTTTTGAAAACAATAAAAGAAAAGATTAACATTATTTTAGACCCACCACGAAAGGGGTGTGATAAACGGGTTTTAGATGCGGTTATTTTAAGTGGCGCAAGTAAAATAATATATATTTCGTGTAATAGTGCAACTCTTGCACGAGACCTTGCATATCTAACTCAAAATTCAAATTATAAAGTAAAATATGTTGAGCCATTTGATATGTTTCCGCAAACAAGGCATGTTGAAACTTTATGCATTTTGGGGCTTGAAAACTAAATTTTGTGTGTTATAATTGTTATAACATAAGTTTAACTTTAAAATTGTGGCGTAGATTTAACTTACTGGTAACAGATTTGATTATTATAAGTTTTTAATTTAACAACATAGATTTTACCAAAAGTGTGAATAAAAAATTAAGTGGGTGGGGCTTGCAATGAGAAGTGTTGATTATTTAAATAAAATAAAAATTCTTAATGAAAAGTTGAATTTTGCACTTAGTCAGGCTGAAAATGCAGGAATTGACCTTGCTAATCAACAAAATTATTACAAGGCAATAAATGAATTTTTGCAGATTGGAGATGTAAAAAGTGCACAAATTTGCAAAGATTATTACGAAATTTGCAATAAAATTAACAGAAGGGTTTTGGTTTTGAAAAATCAACTTAATAGTGCTGTTTATGATTATTTAGAAAGTGTTGATATTGCAGAAAAACTTGAAATTGAAGATAAATATTATGACAGTTACCTTAAAACTGGCAGTTTTTGCGGTAATGTTATTGCAATGGGGCTTGAATTTGGTGAACTTGAGAAAATAAAAAAGGTAATGACGGCAAACAACAGCAAAGAAAGCAAGTTTTTTATTGTTGAGTTTAATAAAAATGACCAGCGGTTTTTTGATAAATTTAAGAAAAGTGGGATTGATGCAAGTGCAATGCCAAGGGTTTTAGATAAGTGCATAACTACTAAAATTTTGGCTCAAATTGTGAAACAAAACCCTGAACTTTTAAAAGAACAGGTCAGCAGTGAAAAAGTTGCGCAATGCTTGCTTGCAATGCAAAGAAACGATTTTGAGTTTGTTAAAGAAAATTTTTATATGTTTTATAGCCAAACAAACCTTTTGGGGTTAAAGGGTGTTAAGCCTGATTTAGCGTTGTTTATAACCGACCTTGATAAAGACAGTTTTAAAGTGATTAATGACATTCTTTTAACAGACATTTTTAATGTTAAGTTATTTACAAATTATAACTCATTGCCTTGTTATGTTAATTCTTGCGGAAAGTTTTTAAATGAAGGTAAGCATTATTTTGACATATCTTATGTGTTTGGGGAAGGGAAAGATGAACGAAGCAGAGATGTTTAAATTGGCACAAAATCTTGATGAAGATGCTAAAATTGCGGATTTTTATGATAACTATCAAGATGTAAATCAATTTGATGTGCAAAAAACCGCAAAAACAACTTCAAATAAAGACAAAAATGCCTTAAAAAATGATAAAACCATTAAAAAACAGCAAAAAAAGCAAATTGAGCAGTTTAAACAAAAGTATTTCGATTTTTATGATGATATTAAAATTCCGTCACATAAGGTAACTGATTGGTAAACATTAAAGTAATAATTTATACACACCGCCGTAAAGAAAGTTTAAAAAGTTAAAAATAATTTTAAATCTTTGTGATATTAATTTTCCATATGTGCTGGCAATGATTTTTAATTGATTATTGTGTTAATAAAATTCAATTTGGTTTAGTTTATTAATGTTTGTAGCAAAAGGCAAAAAGAGATTATGGGTTGATTAATAAAAACAATGTGGTTGGTGCAGGGGTTATGGAAATTTAAAATAAAAAAGCATACTATTTTAGGTATGCTTTTATTATTAGTTCCTCGGCTTCCTTTTCGCTTAGGCCAAGGGTTGAAAGTTTAATTAGTTGTTCGTTTGCAATTTTACCTATTGTTGCTTCATGCACAAGTTGTGCGTTCGAGTTTTTAGCATCAATTTGTGGAATTGAAACTATTCTTGCATTACCTGAAAGAAGCCCATCACACTCAATGTGACCAAAACAAGAGTTGTTGCCAACAATTTTTGAATCAAACTTTTGAAATGAATTGTCAGAAGCAACGCTTCGGCTTGTTATTTTTGCACTGCAATTTTTTCCATTAAGGTTAACAACAAAATCTGTTGAGGCAGTTTGGGTGCCATCAGTTTTTATTTTTTCAATTATTACCAAGTGAGCACCGCCTTTAAGTGTTGCTTTGGTTTTTCTTACCGAACTTGAAACTCCGCCAAGTTGAACTGTTTCCATTTCAAAACTGCTATTTTCTTCCATTGTTATTGAGGTGGTTGGGTTTAAAATCTTCTCAGCACCTGAGCCTAACCCCAAATGTTTTTCAATGTATTTAACTTTACAATTTTTTCCAAGGTGGAAAGAGTGAATGCCGTTGTGTTCGCTTGAGTTTTGGTTATCATTATGAATTCCGCAACCTGCAACAATTAAAACATCACTGTTTTCGCCAATGTAAAAATCGTTATAGACAAGGTCATGAATATTGCCAGTGGTGATTATAACTGGAATGTGAATGCTTTTGCCAACAACATTTGGCTTAACAATAATGTCAATTCCGGGTTTGTCTTTTTTTTGAATAATTTCAATCTCACTTGTTGAGTTTCTTGCAATGCCTTCACCGTTTTTTCTTATGTTATAAGCGCCAAGGGGAACTTTGTGAATGTCTGCCACTTGGGCTAAAAGGTCGCTTTCAATTTTGTTAAATTTCATTATTTCCTCCTTAACTTATTGCATGCAAGACTTGTGTTGATTTTTTTAAGAATTTTTGGAGAGCCTTGTTTGGTTATTTCTCCGCCCTCTAGAACAATTATATAATCAGCCGTTTTTAAAAGTTTTTCTTGATGGCTTACAATTATGTTTGTTGCATGGCTTTGTTTAAGTTTTTTAAAAATGTCAATCAAAGCATCAAAACTCCAAAGGTCAATGCCTGCTTCGGGTTCATCAAAAATGTTAAGTTTGCAGTGGCGTGCAAGGGCAGTTGCAATTTCAATTCTTTTAAGTTCACCACCACTTAGTTTTGAGTCAAGTTCACGGTTAATGTAATCTCTGGCACAAAGCCCAACGGTGCTTAGGTAATTGCAACACTCGGCAATGTTATCTGTTTTGTTGTTTGCAACTGAAAGAATGTCTTTAACAGTTAGCCCTTTGAATTTAACTGGTTGCTGGAAAGCAAAGGCAATTTTAAGGTTTGCCCTGTCAGTTGCTGAAAGGGAAGTAATGTCTTGCCCGTCAAAATAAATTTTTCCAGTTGTTGGCTTTATTATTCCCATAATAAGTTTAGCAAGGGTTGACTTTCCGCTTCCGTTTTGACCAGTTATTGCGTAAGTTTTGCCTGTTTCAAACTCAAAGTTTATGTTTTTTAATATATCAAGCCTTCCATTTTTAGTTGGAATGCTGTAACTTAAGTTGACTAATTTTAACATGTTTCCTCCTGTAAATTTAAAATAAGTATACAAATTTTTGTTTTTATTTGCAAGTGTATTTATAAATGTGTATCATAATAGATAACATATAAATTTTATTTCAAGGGGGAATTAGCGGTGGATAAACTTACACAAAAAGCAAAAAAACTTGGTTTGGTTGAACTTATCTTTTGCAGTTTGTTTGGGGTTGCTGGGGCAGTTTGCACAATGATTGTGCTTATTATGGCCATTGATGCTGGGTTTGATTTTAACGGGCTTGGCGGGGCATTTGGGCTTGTTTTTGTTTTACTTTTTCTTACTGTTGCTGTTATTGGTTTGGTTATGTTTGCAGTGGGGTTAACTTCGTATCTTTTAAACAGAAAAGTTTTAAAAAGCACACAAGGGATTTTTGGTGGTAAGAAATATTTCATTGCATTTTCAGTTATTTATTATGTGCTGGCTGTTGGGGTTATTGTTTTCTTGGCACTAAATTTTAGTTTGCCAACATTGATTGTGTGTGCGTTAATTGAAATTTTCTTAATTGTTTTTGCAACAATGAAACTTCAAATTGCAGTTAAAGTTTCAAAATCAATTAAAAATGGTGAACACTTATCAAGTGTTGATAATAAAAACGCAAATTTAAGCCAAAATTAGTTGTAAAATATGTAATTGTATTGATTTTTTCTTGAAAAACGGGTAGAATTGGCTAAAATGTAACATAGAGGAGACATATTATGGAATTACACGGGCAGAAATTATTTGACTTTTTAAGGGACAGGGGGCTTATTTATCAATCAACCAATGTTAGCGCAGTTGAAAAGATGTTAAACAGCAACACTCCTTGCACTTTTTATTTGGGCATTGACCCAACGGCTGATGCCATTCATATTGGGCACTTGTGCTCTCTTAGAACTTTTAAATATCTGCAAGATGCGGGGCACCATGGCATATTAGTTATTGGCGGGGCAACTGCTCACATTGGAGACCCAACAGGAAGAAGAGATATTCGTGCAATGATTTCAAGCGAGCAGATTGAAAAAAACATTGAACAAATTAAAACTCTTTGCAAGAAGTTTATTAAAACAGAAGGGGAAAACCCTGCCATAATTTTAAACAATAATGACTGGATGAAAAATTACAGTTACATTAATTTTATGCGAGATGTTGGGGTGCATTTTAATGTTAATGTTATGCTTAACACTGATGCTTGTAAGTCAAGGCTTAATTCAGGTGGGCTAACCTTTCTTGAAATGGGATACTCTTTAATTCAAGCATATGACTTTGAAACACTTTACAAAAAATATGGTTGCACTTTGCAAATTGGTGGCTCTGACCAATGGGCTAACATGGTTGCGGGGGCAGATTTGATAAGAAAGAAATACAACAAAACTGTTGAAACTTTAACAACTCCGCTTTTGTTAAACGCAAAAGGTGAAAAAATGGGCAAAACCACAGGTGGAGCATTGTGGGTTAGTGGAGACAAAGTTGGGGCATATGAGTTTTATCAATATTTTATCAACATTGCAGATGAAGATGTTGAAAAACTTTTAAAATGGTTCAGTGATTTTGATAATGCAAAAATCAGTGAAATTATGAGTGGCGACATTAGAGAAGCAAAAAAGATTATGGCTTTTGAAGTTACAAAACTTATTCATGGCACAGACAAGGCAATTGTTGCACAAAAAACAAGTGAAGAACTTTTTGGTGAAAAAAAGCAAAGTGAAAACATGGCAAAAGTTGAAATTAGTGAATGCGAAAGCATTAACATTTGCGACTTATTGCAAAAAACCAATTTGGTTTCAAGCAAAAGCGAAGCAAGAAGGCTTATTGGGCAAAATGGAATTAGCATTGATGACAAAAAAGTTGAAAGTGATGCGTTAATGGTTGAGGGCAAGGGTGAAGTTGTTCTTCATAAAGGAAAAAAAGTTCATGTTAAGGTTTGTTTTGTGAAATAGGAAAATAAAGGCAAATAAAAAATTTTGAAAAATTGTTTTAAAATATTTGCCTTTTTTTTGTGAGTGTTATAAAATTAAAATAACTAAAATTTAATGCAAGAAGGAGCATATTATGAAAATCTCAGATATTAGAGTTCGTATGGTAAAAACCGAATCAAGCAAAATCAAGGCTATTGTTTCAATCACAATTGATGATAGCATTGTTGTTCATGACATTAAAGTTATTGAACGCAAAGATGATGGAACCTTGTTCATTGCAATGCCAAGCAGGAAAAACAGCGAAGGTGAATTTAGAGATGTTGTTCACCCTGCTAATACTGAAACTCGTGAAATGTTGAAAGACTTAGTAATTAAAGCTTACGAAGAAGAATTGAAAAACGCTCAATAATTAATTCTTAGTAAGGGGTTAAAAGCGGTGCCTTAAATTAGGTTCCCGCTTTTTTTGTTTTCTTTTAGTCACTTTAAGGTTTTTGCTCATAAAATGTTATATGAAAATAGAAGGTAAAAGAATTCATTTTATTGGCATTTGCGGAATAAGTTTAAGTGCTCTTGCTGTTATGTGCAAGGCAATGGGGGCAGAGGTTTCGGGCTCTGACCTTGCAGAGGGCAACAAGGCAAAGGAATTAAGGCAACTTGGTATTGCTGTTTTTATTGGGCATTCAAAACAAAATGTGAAAAACAGTGAAATTGTTGTTTATTCAAGTGCGGTTAGTGAAGATAATGTTGAGTTAAGGTATGCAAAAGAGCACAAGTTAAAGGTTTTGAAACGTGCAACTTTGCTTGGTGAAATTTCAAAGCAATATGAAACAACAATTGCTGTTTCAGGGTGCCATGGAAAAACCACCACAACGGCAATGATTGGGAAAATGCTTGTAGATTATAACCTTGACCCAACAATTCACATTGGTGGAGAGTTTAGTTTTATTGGTGGAAATGTTAGGGTTGGTGGCAAAAGGTTTTTTGTTACGGAGGCGTGTGAATATAAAAATAATTTTTTGAAGTTACGGCCTGACATTTCTGTTGTTTTAAATGTTGAACCTGACCATTTAGATTTTTTCAAAACTTTTGAAAATGTTAAACTTGGCTTTTACAAGTTTTTAAGTAAAACAAAGCACACCATTGTTATTAATGCTGATTGTGAACATATTGTTATTCCGCAAGACAGAAAAGTTATTAATTTTTCGCTTAATAACATTGGGTTTGTGAATGCCGTTAACCTTGAACTTAACCTTGACGGAACATATTCTTTTGATTACATTTTAGACGGAGCAATTCGAGGCAGAATTAAACTTGCAGTTTGTGGAAAGCACAACATTTATAACGCTCTTGCCTGCATTGTTGTTGGCGAGGTTTTAAAAATTCCGCCTTCAAATTACATTAAAAGTTTGGAGTCTTTTAAGGGTGTTGACCGAAGGTTTCAGTTAATGGGCACAATAAATAAGGCTAATTTTATTATTGATTATGCTCATCACCCAACAGAAATTGAAAGCAGCATAAAAACTGCAAAAACCTTTACAAAAGGCGAGGTTATTGCAATTTTTCAACCCCACACATTTTCAAGAACGCAATCATTGTTTTGCGAGTTTATTTCAAGCCTTATGCTTGCAGATAAAAGTGCGTTTTACAAAATTTACCCTGCAAGGGAGGAACCTATTGAGGGGATAACTCATTTCAGTTTGGCACAAAAAGCAAAGGCAATGGGGGCTAAAAGCATTGCAATTAGTGATTATGACGAACTTGTAAACTTTATTTACAGCAACGCTAAAATTGGAAACACCATTTTGCTTTTAGGGGCAGGAGATTATGTTGATGTTTGCAACAAATTGAAATTTGATTAAGCAGTTTGACAAATAAATGGGGGTGTGTTAATATACAACTTATCATGAAAAACGAATCAATAAAAAAAATTAAGTCATTTGTTGAAAATGAATTTAAAATTACATTATATATTGGAAAAGACTTAGAACTTTGCAAAATTTTAGGTCAATTTTTAAAGGCAATTAAATTAAACTGTGTTGAAAAAATTGAGGAAAAGATAAAAGGCTTGATGCCAGAATTTGCTCAAACCTTTGAAGGTAATGAACTTAAAATTTATATTCTGCAAGACTTGCAGTGTGATTTTAAGGCATATTCATTGCTTAATGTTGATAAAGAATTTAAACAAATAAAAACAATTAAAAAAATGCAGGGTGCCCTTAAAGATTACATGGCTGAAAATGAAGATGAACTAAGCACAGATGTGCTTAGTGAGTGTTTTAGCAAATAGGGTGAATAAATGTTTTGTTTTGGAAGATACTACAAGTAAAGGAGAAAAAGGTTATGATTTTAGGGTATGTTCCACCAACAAGTGACATTTTCACATTTATGGAAAAAAACGCTGTTGACACTTATGTTTTTTGTGCACCTGAAACACTTTAAGGGGTTTTTTATTAATCATTTAAAAATATTTGTAAATACTTGACAATTTTTGCGCAGTATATTAAAATAACAAAGCAATTATGTTTTGGGAGGCAAGTATGAAACAAAATATTCATCCAGCTTATCATCAAGCAACTTTTAAATGTGCGTGTGGTAACGAATTTGTGTCTGGCACAACTAAAAATGCAACAGAAATTAAAGTTGATATTTGCAACAAATGTCATCCTTACTTTACTGGGGCTCAAAAAATTGTTGATGCTGGCGGTAGAGTTGAAAAATTCAACAAGCGTTATGGCAATAAATAGCGTGGTTTAAGGCAAACTAAGTTTGGTTTGCGTGTTTTTCGTGTGGTGTTTTCTGCACGAATTTTTTTTAAAAAGGTAAATATGACACGGTTTGAATTATTTAAATTAACATTGAAATGGTTAGAAAATGGTGGAATTTCAAGCAAAAGTGATGCCATGCTTTTAGTGGCGCTTAGCCTTAGAATTAACAATGGTCAAGTGTTTTCAAGTGACCCAGTTTCAAAAAAACAGATAAGAAAAGTTAAAAGAAATGTTAAAAAACGCCTTTTGGGGGTGCCTATTCATTTAATTTTTAAATCGGCAAACTTTTACGGCAGAGATTTTTATGTAAACAAGCATTGCTTGTGCCCACGCCCTGAAACCGAAGAACTTGTGCACCTTGCAAGTAAAAATTTAAAGCCTGAAAGTGTGGTTTTAGATTTGTGCACGGGCAGTGGGGTAATTGCCATAACCCTTGCAAAAGAGTTTGGGTTTAGCCATGTTTATGCTAGCGACATTTCACAAAAAGCAATTTTTGTTGCAAAAATAAATGCAAAAAAATTCAATGCGAATGTTAAGTTTATTAAATCAAACCTGTTTGAAAAACTGTGTGGGTTAAAGTTTGATGCCATAATTTCAAACCCACCTTATGTTAGTTTTGATGATTACACAACGCTTGCAAGTGAAGTTAAAAATTTTGAGCCTAAAATTGCTTTGCTTTCAGGGCAAAATGGTTTAGAATTTTATTTAAAGATTATAAATCAGGCAAAAATGTTTTTAAACCCTAATGGCAAAATATTTTTTGAAGTGGGGTATAATCAGGCAGGGCAGGTTGCAAAACTGCTTGAAAAAGACTTTTGTGAAATTAAAATTTTAAAAGACCTTGAAGGCGTTGACAGAATGGTTATGGCAACCATTAAAGGAGTTTAAAATGATTGAAAAACTTAAATTACTTAAAGAGAAGTTTGAAGAGTTGACAAAAAAAATTAGTGACCCTGAAATTTTGCAGGACCAACAAACCTGGCAAAAACTTGTTAAAGAGCATGCTGACCTTGCACCTATTGTTGAAAAATATGATGAATATGTTAAATATGAAGATGACATGAATCAAAACCTTTCACTTCAACAGATTGAAAGTGACCCTGAAATGCTTGCACTTCTTGAAGAAGAATGGCAAAATTGCAAAACCAAGTTGCAAGAAATTGAGCATGAACTTAAAATTATGTTGCTTCCTAAAGATGAAGATGATGAAAAAAATGTTATTATTGAAATTCGTGCGGGGGCGGGCGGAGATGAAGCAAGCCTTTTTGCAGCAGAACTTAAAAGAATGTATGGTCTTTATGCTGACAAACACAGATTTACCATTGAAGAACTTGACGGGAACTACACCGAAGCAGGCGGAGTTAAAGAAGTTTCTTTTATGGTGAAAGGGCATGGGGCATTTTCAAAATTTAAATTTGAAAGCGGGGTTCACAGAGTTCAAAGAGTTCCTGAAACCGAAAGTCAGGGCAGAGTGCACACTTCAACAGCCACAGTTGCGGTTTTGCCAGAAGCTGTTAATGTTAACATTGAAATAAATGAAAAAGACCTTGAAATTGTTACATATCGAAGTGGTGGAGCAGGTGGGCAACATGTTAACAAAACAGAAAGCGCAATAAGAATAACTCACAAACCAACAGGAATTATTGTTGCTTGCCAAGATGAAAGAAGCCAAGTTAAAAACCGTGAAAAAGCCCTTAACTGGCTTAAAGCAAAACTTTATGATTATTACCAAGGGCAGGCAGATAAAGAATATGCCCAAAAAAGAAAACTTCAAGTTGGAAGCGGGGACAGAAGCGAAAAGATAAGAACATATAACTTTCCGCAAAACAGGGTGACTGACCACCGAATTAACCTTACTCTTTACAGCCTTGATAGTTTTATGAACGGCAACATTGATGAAATGGTTGAAGCCCTTCAAATTGCTGACCAACAAGCAAGGCTTGCAGCCATTGACTAAAAGCAAAAATTTACCTGAAACAAAAAATAATAAAAAGTTAACCTTAAACTAAATTAAAAATAAAAATATGAGCATTGTTTTTGGCTCATATTTTTTTGTTTTTGATGTCTGGAACAATTTTGAACAATTCATTTGGCGAGCAATCAAAAATGTTACACAAAAGTTCAATATTTTCATATTGAATTGACTTTGTTTGGTTGTTTACCATTTTGTTGAAATTTTGGTAACTCATTCCCATTTGAATGTATAACCAATATTTAGTTTTGCCTTTGCTTTTTAACAATTCTAAAACATTTAATTTAATCATTATTTAACCTTTCCATTATCTAATGAAATAATTATATATGTAAATTTTTGTTGACTTATAGACTTTTGCATTATATAATGTATGCATTAGATAAAATTCTAAAATACATTAAGGAGGAAGAGCAATGAGTGAAGTTAGCAACACAAATAATTTAAATGAGCAAAAGGCAAACAGTCAGGGCGAAAGCAAGGTTATGATTGGGGTGATATGTTCTTTATTTTTGGGGCTTATTGGGCTTTTAATTGGCTACTTTATTTATAAAGAAAAAGGTCTTACTTATGAATGGAAAACATTTTTAAAGGGCTGGCTGTGGACATTGGTTGTGGTTGTTGTTATTTCAATTATTTTGGCTATTGTTGTTTTTGCAGCGGGAGTTGGAATAATGAATAACACAATGAATCAAATGCAAGGGTTTTAAAATTTTAAGGGGTTAAGGTTTTAACCTCTTTTATTTTTGGTTCAAATTATTGTTAAAAGTTGACAAGTTTGTTATAATTAATACATGCAAAGTGTAAATATTGAAAAGTTAAGAGAAAAAGTTAAGTTATTGCCACTTCAAAGTGGTGTTTATTTGATGAAAAATAATGAGGGGCAAGTGATTTATGTTGGCAAGGCTAAAAAACTTAGAAATCGTGTTAAGCAATATTTTGACAATTCCCCTAAAAACATGAAAACTCAAATAATGGCAAGCAATGTTTATGATTTTGACTATATTATTACAAACAGCGAACTTGACGCATTTAACCTTGAAAACACGCTTATTAAAAAATATAAGCCTAAATATAACATTTTGCTTAAAGATGATAAATCTTTTCCGTATATTTACATTAACCGTGATGAAAAATTTCCAAGAGTTCAGGTGATAAGACGCCCTAAGGTAAACAAGGGGTTGTTTGGACCTTTTGTTACAGGAATGAATGTTTATGACATTTTAAAATGCATTAAAAGTGCCTTTAAAATAAGGTGGTGTAACATTGATTTTAGCAAGCAAAAAACCACAAAAAGGCCATGTTTGCATGGCGAAATTGGCGATTGTTTGGCGCCTTGTGCTGGAAGGGTTAGTGAAAGTGAATATAACAGTGTTATTGATGACATTGAAAACTTTTTAAATGGAAAAACATTAAAAATAAAAAAATTGCTTACCGAAAAAATGCACAAATTGGCTGATGAACTTAAATTTGAGCAGGCAATTGAAATTAAAAATCAAATTGAAACTATTGAAAAACTTGACGAGCAGATTATAACAGACCTTGCTTACACAAAAAGTATTGATATTTTTGGGTATGCACAACTTGATGAACTTAGTGCGTTTAATGTTATGATGATAAGAAACGGCAAAAATGTTGGTCAAGTTAATTTTCCAAGCACACTTTATGCTGAAAATGAAAGTGAGGCAATGCTTACTTTTATTAGCAATTATTACAACACTCAACCTGTTGTTCCAAAGGAAATTGTGTGCATGCAGTTAGATGGCGAGCACGCAGATATGCTTAAAAAATATCTTGATGAAAAATTTTTGTGCAATGTTAAAATTGTTATTCCTGAAAGGGGAATTAAAGTTCAACTTTGCAAAAACGTAATTATGAATGCAAAAGAATATGCAACTCATTCGCAAGACAGGGTTGCAAGGCACCAAAAACTTACAATTGATGCACAAAAAGAACTGGCTGAAATTTTAGGGCTAGATAAAATTTACCGAATTGAAGGGTATGATATTTCAAACATCAGCGGAACAAACAATGTTAGTTCAATGGTTGTTTTTGAAAATGGTGAGCCCGCAAAAAGTGAATACCGAAAGTTTAAAATTAAAACTGTTGAAGGTGCTAACGACTTTGCAAGCATGGCTGAAACCTTGCTTAGAAGGTTAACAAAACTTAAAAACAAAGAAAAGAATTTTGACAAAACGCCTGATGTTATTTTAATTGATGGTGGGCTAGGGCAACTTCATGCTGCAAAAGAAATTGCGCAAAATTTAGGGCTAGATATCACCATTATAAGTTTGGCAAAGAAAGACGAAGAAATTTACACAACTGCTAGCAATCAGCCAATTAAACTAAAAAGAGATAACAACGCATTGAAACTTTTGCAAAGAGTTCGTGATGAGGCTCACAGATTTGCAATAACTTACCACAAACTTATAAGAAGCAAAGGCTATGCAAGTGAACTTGAAAACATTGAAGGTATTGGCAAAAAGCGACTTAACCTTCTTTACAAACATTTTAAAACAATGGATAATCTTTTAAATGCAACGCCCTTTGAAATTGGGCAGGTTGAGGGAATTGGCCCAAAAACTGCACTTACAATTTACAATTTTTTGCATGAGAAAAAGTAAACAAAAATTTGTATAAAAAACTTTATAATTTGATTTGACAAATATTGTCGTATTATATAAACTTATCATATAAAATGGGAGTTTGTGCAAATGAAAAAGGGAAATGTTAGCATTTTTATTGGCAAAATTTAAGCATGAAACAATGTGTTTACATTGTTTTTTTATTCTTTGCATAACCAAAAATTTTAAGGGTAAAATAGACCTGATAGTAACTTGATTTGATTGACAGGTGTTTTTAAAAATTTTATACTATTATTAGGTAAAATTATGGGGAAAATTAAATTACTTAACACTTTAAGAAATATAACTCTTTCACTAATGCTTGGCATTTGTTTTTTGCTAACTGCAACCGTTTTTAGTTTTAAAGAAGAAAAGGCTTTTGCAGCAAATGTTACCAGTTCATCAGTTTTAACGCAAAGCGGATATGCAATGGGGCAGATAACAAGTTCTCAGGTAATTTCTGTGGGGTCAAACTCAGTGTTTACCGTTCAGTTTAACACTTCTTTTGTTCCACAAACAAGCAACCCAACTTACACTCTTTCACTTAATGGCAATAACGCTTTTCCTGCGGGCACTCAGTTTATTTTAAGAGATTACACGAGCGCTGTTAAAACATATATGTTCACAACAAGTTCACAGCAAAGCGTGATTTATCTTGAAGATTTTGCTTATGGGCAAACATCATTTCAAACTAATTACACTGCGGGGCTAGCCGTTAATGAATGCCTGCAAATTACAGTTAATTTAAGCAACACAAGCCTTAACACAGGAAGTTACACCTTAACACTTTCAAGGCAAGATGGTAACACAACAAGCCTTTCAGCAAACTTTACCATTGTTAGCGAACAAACAACCTTTTCAATATCAGCACAAAAAACTAATGAAACGGTTTACACAGATTCAACCGAAAGGGTAAGTTTGACAATTTCTCCTTCAAATTCAACTGACAACACTGTTAGCCAAAAGGGAAGGGGAATTAGGGTTTCATTTGTTGGTGATGTTAGCCTTCCTGAAACCACAAAGTTTGAACTTTACCAAGGTGACACAAAAATTGGTGATGATTGGGCACAAGAAAAAAGTTTTGCATTCAGCACTACCACTCAGTCAACAGTTTACCTTGATTTAACCATTCCTTCATCAGTGATTGCTGATGGTGATTACAGTTTGCTTATTGAACTTTACACCGAAGATGGTGGAACACTTGCCCAAACTACAATAACTTTTCCAGTTTTAAATGTTAATTACAAAACAAAATTAACCAACATGGTCAACAACGGGCAGGGGTTTAGCAAAAACTTAGTTTATTACATTAACTCATCAACTGCAATTGCGTTTGATGTTGAAGAGAGTTTGCCTGATGATGCAACCGTAACCTACTATGTTGAAAAAAGAAACATGAGTGATGGGTTTGACATTTTGGGAAGCAGCACAAGCCAGTCAATTACTGAATTTAGAAATTCTTGTAGTAATCAAAATGGGCTTAATTGCGGGTTTGTTTATCAAGAAGAACTTTCGGTTGAGGGGGTTTACAGGTTCTGCCTGCAAGTTTGTGACAGAAATGGGGATTTGCAAAGCACAAGTTATTGCTATTTTGTTGTGGCAGAGCCAACAGAAGGTGTTGTTCAAAGCGTTTAAACAAAGTTAAAATGGGGTGTTATGCTGAACATAACACTTCTTTTTTTGCCTGAAATTTTAAGGGTTTTTTAGATGTGAATAAAATCTTTTAAGCAAGTTTTAACTTATGAATATCTTAAAATTTTTTGCATACCCTTTAATAAAAGCGGTGAAAAGGGTATGGCAAAACGAGGTTTAAAATATGTTTTAATTGTTTTGGTTGTGGCAGTTATAATTTTAATTGTTGTGTGTTTTCCACTTATAAAATCAGCAACTAACCAAAATTTAGACAAAACTTTTTTTGGTGAAAAATCTGAATATCTTGGTGTTATTGAACTTTGGCATATTGACACATTTGAAGGGGGAACTGCTTCAAGGTCAAGGTGGCTTGAAAAAAGAGCCATTGAGTTTGAAAGTGAAAATAAAGGTCTTTACATTTTTGTGAAAAATGTTAGTGTAAGTGAACTTGAAAATTTGCTTGAAGCAGGAAACATGCCAGATTTGTTTAGTTTTTCACAGGGGGTTCAAGAGCAAATAAAACCATATCTTGCTCAGATTAATCAAGAAAATTTTAAAAATGTAAACAGCACTTTGCTTGAAAGTGGCAAGGCTGAAAATGGGCTTTTAGCAGTGCCGTTTTGTTATTCGGGGTATATGCTTATTTCACAGATGTCTACTGCTCTAAATGCTTACAATGAGGCGGGGAATTTAAGTAAAATTTTGTTTGAAACGGGGTATACTAAAAAGGTAGGAAAGAAAGAAAAGTCTGTTTATTCATGTGTTTACGGCGGTGGTGGTAAAACAAGCCCTAAAAACATTATTGAAAGTTTAAGTTTAGAAAAAAATGATTTATCTGTTTTGCCTGAAAGTGAAACCCTTAGTTCATATGAGGCTTACACTGAATTTGTAAGCGGGAACGCAAACATTCTTGTTGGCACATTGCGTGATGTTGCAAGAATTGAAAACAAGGTTCAAGCAGGAGCCATGGAAAATGTTATTATGGAGCCGTTTAGCGAATTTACTGACATGGTGTGTTATCTTGGCTACACCAACGCTTTTGGGGAACTTAGGGCTAAATATGCAAGTAAATTTATTGAGTTTTGTTTAAGTGAAAAAAATCAGCAAAAGGTGGCAAATTTAGGAATGCTTAGCCCTGTTGTTTCAAACTTGTATTCTTCTGGGCTTATTAAAACACTTGAAGAAATGTTTTCTAATAAATTAGAGTGCAAAAACCTGTTTTTGTAACTATGGTGTTAAGTTAGTTGCAAAAGAAAATTGTTTTAAAGGTTGACTAATTAAATGACCTATATAATTTTAAATAAATAAAAATTAAGTGACACGAAAAGATTGAAAAAATTATTTTTATGGAGTAAACTATGAGTGTATCAATCAAAGATTGGCAAAAGATATTAAAGCAAGATAACATTAAAATGGCTGAGCCACTTAAAGCCCACACAACTTTTAAAATTGGCGGGCTTGCTGATTGGTTTTTAACCCCAACAAGCATAACACAATTAGCCAAAATTGTTGCACTGTGCAAAGAAAAGCAGGTAAATTATTTTGTGCTGGGGGCTGGAAGCAACTGCCTTGCAAAAGATACTGGGTTTGCGGGGGTTGTGATTTCAACTGAAAAGTTAAAAACAGTTAAGGTTGAAGATAATGTTGTTGTGGCATATGCTGGGGCAAGGCTTTCAAAAATTGTGTCAACCTGCTTAGAAAAAAAACTTTCAGGGTTTGAGTTTGCAGTGGGCATTCCTGCAAGTTGTGGTGGGGCGGTTTTTATGAATGCTGGGGCTTTTGGGCATCAAATTGCGGACATTGTTGAAGATGTTTTTGTGCTTAGTGATGGAAAAATAAAAAAACTTAAAGCAAGTGAATGCGGTTTTGGTTATAGGCTAAGCAGGTTTAAAGAAAGCGAAGAGATTATTGTTAAAGCAACTTTCAAGTTAAAGCCTGCGCCTGCTAGTTTAATTTTAGAAAACATGCAAGACTATTTTTCAAGAAGAAGCAAAACCCAGCCCTTTATTGCATCGGCGGGAAGTGTGTTTAAAAAAACAGAAAATTTCCCAGCGGGGTTTTTGATTGAACAAGCGGGGTTAAAAGGGCTTTCAATAGGGGACGCAAAGGTTAGCACAAAGCACGCAAATTTTATTGTTAATGCAGGAAGTGCAACGGCAAGCCAGGTGCTGCAACTTATTGATATAATTAAAAACGAAGTTTATTTGCAGTTTGGAATAAAACTTGAACTTGAAATAGTACTTATAGGAGAAAAAGATGAAAATACAAGGGGATTATCATACTCACAGCACATACAGCAAGTTTAAACACGGAAAAAATACTATTGCTGAAATGGTTGAATCTGCAAAAGCCAAAGGGTTAAGGTTTATTGCAATAACTGACCATGGGCCAAAACACATTCCTTTTGGAATTAGAAGAAAAGATATTGACAAGGCTAGGTATGAGGTTGATGAAATAAACAAACTTGGCATTGTTGAACGGGTGTATCTTGGAATTGAGGCTAATATTATTGGCAAAGATGGTGAGATTGATTTAACTGATGAAGAAATTAAAAAACTTGATTTGCTCATTGTTGGATTTCACAGGGGAACAATTAATAACATAACAAAACCATTTTTAATGTTTGGAAAAACTAAAAAGCAAATTGAAAAGCAAACTCAAGCCTACATTAATTTAGTTCACAGGTATGATGTTGACTTTATTACTCACCTTGGTGAATACATTCAAGTTGATTTTAAAAGAGTGGCAGAAGAGTGTGCAAAAACTGACACCTTGCTTGAAATAAACAACAGGCATTACAGGTGGACTGATGAGCAGATGAAAGAAATTTTGTCAACTGATGTTAAGTTTATTGTTAGCAGTGATGCCCACAAAAGAAGCAGAGTTGCTTTGGTTAGTGATGCACTTGCGGTTGTTAAAAAATTCAACATTCCACCTGAAAGGGTTGTAAACATCAGTGGGGAGTATATTCCTAAAAAGTTTAGAAAACAAAACGCACAAAAGGAAAGTTAAATGACCTCATTTTCACAAAAGGTTAAAAAAGAAATTTTGAAGGCAAAGCGTGATAGTGACGCTTTGTTTTGTATGCTTTGCGGTGAAATTTTGTCTGCTGGAAGTTTGCTTATTAATAACCATGAAATCACTTTTGTTTTAAGCAGTGAAAGTAAGGAATTTTTAACTGTTGTTGAAGGGCAACTTTTTGAATGTTTTGAGGTTGAAAAATCAAGCATCAAAATTTCAAAGGAACAAGGCTCAATTAAAGAGAAGTTTGAACTTTCAATTAGTCCTTTTTTTGGAAGAAGGGTTCTTGAAGGGCTAAAAATTTTATCTCGTGATGAAAATGGAAACACTGCAATAAGCCGAAGCCCTGAGCAACATTTTTTGCAAGACAAGGGGGCAAAAATTGCCTATCTTGCGGGGGCCTTTTGTGGGGCTGGGTCAATTTCGGTTCCTGAAACTGGTGGCAAAAGCACAGGGGGGTATCACATGGAATGGGTTTGCCAAACTCCTGAAAGGGCACAGGTTGTTTGTGAAATTTTGGCTGAGTTTGACATTATTTCAAAAAAAATTGAAAGAAACGGAAGCAGTGTTGCCTACATTAAAGAAAGTGATGCCATTTGCCAAATTCTTGCTTTGATGGGGGCGGTGGCTTCAATGCTTGAACTTGAAAACAGCAAAGTTGAAAGAGAGGTTAGAAACAACATTAACCGTCAAAGCAACTGCATGAGCGCTAATTTAGATAAGGTGATGAATGCAAGCGTTAAGCAAATGCAGGCTATTGATGAAATAAGCAGAACGGTTGGAATTGAAAGTTTGCCTGAAGACCTTTTAGAGGTTGCCCTTGCAAGGGTTGCAAACCCTGAGGCAAGTTTGTCTGAACTTGTTAAAATTTTAGGGAATAAAATTTCAAGGGTGGCGGTTAGTCAAAGGCTTGCAAAAATTATTAAACTTGCACAAGAATTAGGAGGAGAAAATGGCTAAAGATTTTGTTCATTTGCATGTTCACACTGAATATAGTTTGCTTGATGGCTTTGCAAGAATTGGCAAAGTTGTTAAAACTTGTAAAGAGATGGGAATGAAGGCTATTGCCATGACAGACCATGGTAATATGTATGGCACAATACCTTTTTATGACGAGTGCCATGCGCAGGGAATTAAGCCAATTTTGGGCTGTGAATTTTATGTTACCGAAGATTTACTTATAAAACAACCTGGCAAAAAGTTTGACCATTTGATTTTGCTTGCAAAAAATAATGAGGGGTTTGCCAATCTTTCAAAACTTAACACCATTGGGTTTGATAAAGGCTATTATTACGGCAAGGCAAGAATTGATTATGAAACCTTAAAAGAGCACAGCGCGGGGTTAATTTGCACATCTGCCTGTGTTGCTGGAACAGTGCCAAGACTAATTTTAGAGGGCAATTTAAAGGCGGCAGAGGAACAGGTTTTGTGGTTTAAAGAGGTTTTTGGTGATGATTTTTACCTTGAATTGCAAAATCATGGGCTTGAAGAAGAACTTAAAGTTAACCCAATTTTGAAAGACTTTGCAAAAAAACACAACATTAAAACCATTGCAACAAATGATGTGCATTATATTTTCCGTGAAGATGCAGAGGCTCAAGATGTTTTAATGTGTGTGCAGATGAACAAAACCCTTGATGACCCAAACAGGCTTAAATTTCCTAATGACGAATTTTATCTTAAAAGTTATGATGAAATGCTTAAAGCCTTCCCAGCAGATGAAGAGGCACTAGCAAACACTGTTGAAATTGCAGATAAATGCGAGGTGGTGTTTGAAAACATTGATAAAAATAAATATATGTTTCCAGATTACCATGCGCCTGACGGCAAAGATAACCTTGCCTATTTTAACGAGTTGCTTGAAGCGGGGCTTATAAGAAGATATGGCACTGTTACCCCTGAAATTAGAGAAAGGGTTGAAAGAGAAAAAGAAATGATAATTAACAAAGGTTTTGTTAACTATTTTCTAACAGTGCAAGACTATATTGCTGCGGCAAAAAAAATGGGAATTCCCGTAGGGCCCGGAAGAGGGTCTGGTGCAGGAAGTGTTGTTGCCTTTGCCATTGGAATAACAAGTGTTAACCCTTTAAAATATGACCTTTTGTTTGAAAGGTTTTTGCATAACGAGCGTGTTAGTGCACCTGATTTTGATGTTGACTTTTCAGACGACAGGCGAGATGAAGTTATTCAATATGTTAAAAATAAATATGGGCATGACCATGTTGCAAAAATTATAACCTTTGGAACAATGGCTGCAAAAAATGCAATTAAAGATGTTTGCAGAGTTCTTGGCATGCCATACAGCGAAGGGGATAAAATTACAAAACTTATTCCAAATGGTGTTCCAAAACCACAAATTATTAAAAAAGTGTTTGGGCTTCACCACCCCAAAGAGGGGGATAAAGACTTTGGGCAAGATTTTAGCGTTCCTGAACTTGTTGAAATGTATAAAGACCCACAAATAAAAAGAATGGTTGACATTGCAAGCAAGGTTGAAGATGCACCAAGGCAAACATCAACTCATCCTTGTGGGGTTATTGTTAGCCCTCATGTTTTGGGAGACATGATTCCTCTTAGCAGAAACGGGGAAGATATAACAACTCAATTTACTGGCGTTGATATGGAGCGCCTTGGGCACATGAAGATGGACTTTTTGGGCTTAAGGAACTTGAATGATATTTCAACAGCAATTAAATACATTGAAGAGAACCATGGTGTTCACATTGATTTTGACACCATGGATTATGACGACCCAGAAGTTTTCAAACTTATTGCAAGTGGCAACACCAAGGCAGTGTTTCAACTTGAAAGTGCTGGGTTTCAAAAGTTTATGAAAGAACTTAAACCTACTTGCCTTGAAGATATTATTGCGGGAATAAGTTTGTTTAGACCGGGCCCTATGGACATTATTCCAAGATATGTTCACAACAAACACCACCCTGAAGATGTTAGATATGCTCACCCAATCTTAGAGCACATTGAAGATGTAACTTACGGTTGCATTGTTTACCAAGAGCAGGTTATGAGAATTGTTCAAGACATGGCAGGTTACACCTTGGGGCAGGCAGATAATGTTAGAAGAATGATGGGCAAAAAGAAAGTTGATGCCATGGAAGCAGAAAAAGAAGTTTTTTTGCACGGCAGGGGTGAAATTGTTGACCACGGAAAAGTTAGCCCACCAATTGAAGGTGCCGTTGCAAGGGGAATTCCTGAAGATGTTGCATTGCAGGTTTGGCAAGAAATGGCAAACTTTGCAAAATATGCCTTTAACAAATCACATTCTGCGGCGTATGCTTATGTTGCGTATCAAACGGCATATCTTAAAACATATTATGAACCTGAATTTTTAACATCAGTTTTAAATAACAGAATTTCAAAAATTGATGAAATAACAAACTATATTTCTCACTGCAAAGAAGAGCACATTAAAGTTTTGCCACCAAACATTAATGAAAGTGACGCATATTTTACCTGCAAGAATAATACCATCAGGTTTGGGCTTTCAGCAATTAAGGGCAGTGGCGAAAACATTTGCAAGCAAATTATTGAAGAAAGAAATTTGAATGGCAAATTCACTGACCTTCAAAATTTTTTAAACCGAACAATAAGTTTGGGGCTTAACAAAAGGGTTGTTGAAGGGCTGATTTACAGCGGGGCATTCGATTGTTTTGGCAAAACAAGAAGCCAACTTGCCTGCGTTTATGAACAGGCAATGAACTGCGCGTCAAAAGATGCTAAAAGCAGGGCACTTGGGCAGTTTAGCATGTTTGAAACCCTTGCGGGGGATAGCAATTCAACATTAAATTATCCAAACATTGGTGAATACAGCAAAGATGTTTTGCTTAAAAAAGAAAAAGAGGTTTTGGGGCTTTATTTATCAGGCCACCCACTTGATGATTATGTTGACATTATGAAAAACTTCACATTTAACTCTTCAATGATATCAAATGATGAAGAAGAGGAAAACCAAGAGTTAGATGAAGAAGGCATGGAAAATGTAACGGCGAACACCAGTGGTCTTGAAGACGGAATGAAGATAACTTGTGGCGGGCTTGTTAGTGAAATTAGAAAACTTTACACCAAAATTGGCAACAAACCAATGGCTTCAATTAAGGTTGAAGATAATTATGGAACGCTTGAAGTTATGTTGTTTAACAAGGTTTATGAACAAGTTAAGCAAAATTTGTTTGTTGATAGTTTAGTTACAATTCACGGGCATATAAGCATAAGAACGGGTGAAAAACCAAGCGTTGTTGCCCAAAATGTTGAGTTTTGGGACACAAGCAAACTTAAACCACAAGAACCTGCTGAAAAAGTTGTTCAAGAAGAAAAGCCAAGCGAAGTTTTATATTTGCAATATGATGTGTTTGACCCTAAAAAGCAGGCAGATGTTTTGGGGGTTACGCTTAGTTACATTGGCAAGGTGCCAGTTTTTGTGCAGTGGAACAAAAAACTTTATAATAATGGAATGCAGGTTAACCCTTGCCTTGCATTAATTGGTGAACTTGAAAGTGTGCTTGGGAAAGAAAATGTTAAACTTGTGAAAAAATAAGGTTAGATAAAACTATTTTTAAGGGGAAAATGATATGAAAAAGATTGCGGTTTTAACAAGTGGTGGCGATGCCCCAGGAATGAATGCGTGCCTTAGAAGTGTTGTTAGAAGTGCGCTTATCTATGGCATTGAAGTTGTGGGAGTTTTAAGGGGATATAAAGGGCTTATTGAAGATGAATTTATAAACATTTCAAGCAAGGGTGTTGGCAACATTTTGCAAGTTGGTGGCACAGTTTTGTTAACCAGCAGATGCCCTGAGTTTGAAACCAAAGCAGGGCAACAAAAAGCAATTTTAAATTTAAAAAAGCATGGAATTGAAGGCTTGGTTGTTATTGGTGGTGATGGGTCTTATCATGGGGCGCAGATTCTTGAACAGGCTGGGTTTAAGGTTGCTTGCATTCCCGGAACAATTGATAACGACTTGTTTTATACCGATTTCACTTTGGGGTTTGACACGGCGGTTAACACAATTACCAGTTTGGTAAACAACATTAGAGACACTGCCATGAGCCATGAAAGGCCAAGCGTTATTGAAGTTATGGGGGCAGGGTGTGGAGACATTGCCCTTGCAGTTGGTTGCGCTTGTGGGGCTGAAATTATTTTGGTTCCAGAAGTTAAGGTAACATTTAATCAAATTTGCAAAACACTGGAAGATTGCAAAAAAATGGGCAAAAATTCTTGCCTGATTGTTACTAATGAAAGGGTTTTTAGTGCAAATGAATTGTCAAAAAATTTAAATGAAAAACTTAAAATTGCAAGCAGACCATTGGTTGTTGGGCACATTCAAAGGGGTGGAAGCCCATCAGCAAAAGACCGCATTTTGGCTTTAAGGTTTGGGCAAAAAGCCGTTGAAATTTTAAGTGAAAACCAAAGTGGTGCCGTTGGGGTTAAAAAAGATGAAATAATAACTTGCACAATCAAAGAAGCACTTTGTGGCAAAAGAAAGTTTGATTTGCAGTTATATAACCTAAACTCAATGGTAAGCCACGCAAAAAAATAGGAAAAATTAAATTATGATTGAACAAATGCTTTTGATTGCTAAGGCTAATAATATTGACAACTTGAATGAAGATGAAATAACAAATATAAAACATGGCATTGCTCAAACTTTTTACGAGTTGATTGAAGAAAACAAAAAGATTCCACAAAATCGAATGAAAGAAATTTTGCTTACTTTAACAAAAATTATTGCAAAAGAACAAGGACTTAATGTAAGTGTTGGGTTTAGAGCAACCTCAGCAGTTGAAATGGAAAATAAATCGTCAATTCCACTTGCAAGCCACATTTCAGGTGAAGATGGTGAGGATTCAAAAATTCTTTTTAGCACAATTTATGGTGGGTTTAGTGGAATAAAAACCTATGAATATTTATTAAATGATTGTGAAGATAATTTGCACAACAAACACATTAAAATTAAAAGCATAGCAAAAGTTATGTTTTTGATTTTGCATGAACTCAGGCACGAACAGCAAGATTTAATAATTAAAAACACTGACAATTTTGATGCAACAAAACTTGTGATGTTAAAAGAAAGAACTCTTTTAAACTCAAACCTTTATTCGCATTTTCATGATGATTTTTTGATTGAAAAAGATGCTAATTTTGCCGCTTTTGTTTTGTATCCTAAATATTTTAAAGAGTATTTGCCTTACATTAATTTTACTGATATTTTAGACCCAACAGGAGAGTTAAAGGAAAATTTAAAGCAAAGCATAAGCGAACATGATAACACGGTGTGGTCAATAATAAGAAAAAGCATAACTCGTGTTAAAGATTCTGTAAATTTGCAAATTGCAAGTGGAGAGCCTGTAACCGGAAGGGCTGTGAAATACATAACAACAGCGTTTGGTCCCAATTTAAATGACTCTTTAAGCAAAGAAGAAATTAAAGAGGCAATGCACAACTTTCCGCAACTTGGTTTTATTTACAATCAAGATGGCAGCATGAAAAGTTACACTCAAATTTGCAAAACCCGAGATGAACAGATAGGCAAGTTAAGTGAAGACAAATCTTCAGCGGGGCAGGTAAAACTGCTTAGTTATAAAACCTTGTTTAGGTCAATTATTGATGGAAACAGCCAGTATAAGGCGGTTGATTCACTTATTGTTTACATTTTAAAAGGTGAGCATTACAGTGATTTTTATAAAATGAAATTAGAAGAAGAAATTAATTCATTAAATTACATTGAAAGAGACAAACTTTATGATGATTTAGTTGAATATTTCACTTATAAAAAAGTTAAGGTTAAAAAAGAGGCAATTGATGTTTTCTTTGACTATCTTGAACTGCTTGAAGATATTAACATTAGTTCAATAACAAAAGAAAAACTTTTTGAATTGCCAAAAAATCAACAGCCTGAGCATAAAGATTAAATTGAAAATGATTGAAACTTGAAAAATTTATTAAAATTAATTTACTTTTGCAACAAATTGGGTTTGAATAAAAACTGAAAATGTTAGTTGTTTTTGTGGCTAAATACAAAGTTAATGTTAAAACTGAAGATGGAAATAAACAAATGCAATTTAGTTTAACACCTGCAATAACCTGTAAATTTAAGATAAAAAAATAAAGAGCAAACAACTGCT
>CAJKVX010000002.1 GCA_905203455.1 uncultured Eubacteriales bacterium | reverse complement strand
CAAAATACAAGCAATTTTAAAACTTTTCATAATTATTCCAAATTTACAATTCTTGACAATAATCATCATCAATTATAACTTTACAACTTAACAAATATCTGCTATTCTTATAACATAATAAGGAGAATTTAAGTGGAATCAAATAATAAAACAAAAAGTGAATTTGAAGAATATTATAAAAAGTCTTGCGAATTGTCAAAAAATATCAAACAAAAAAATTTAAAGGTTAAGGTAAAATAATATGGAAAAAGTTTACATTGCCTTAGACTCAGACATTATCAGGTGTTTAACAATTATTGCTCCATACGCAAAGTTAAAAAATATTCCTAGTTCAAGCAGAATCACTAATAATGCAACACTTCAAAAATATACCCCTGCGTTATGCAAACTGTTTAATAAAGCACAAGCAGATGATATAAGACTTTTAGTGACTTCAACAACTTACTATGAAACGCAACATCTTCAACCAGTAAAAAATTTTATTGAAACTTATTGTTATTTCCCAACAAGTGAAAATCTTGAAAATGAGGAATATATTAACAATATAAGAACATTAGCATACACTTACTGTGGCTTTGCAACAGACACTCAAAATAAAACTCCTCATCCATTTAGCGCTAGATATGTTGCTGAGTTTAATAGGTATTGCCCTTGCAATGACAGTTATGTTATGGCAGAAGCAACTGTTGAAAACGCGATTCTTCTTACCGCAAATCAAAAAGACTTTATATATGTAAAAAGCGCAAACAAAAACAAAAAAATTGCAAATGAAATAATTGAAATTAACAAACAATTTGGTTATGAAGACGAATATGGATTTACTCCTTACCCGTTAGGTATCAGTGAGTTAGAATATTTTTTACAAACAGAACTTAGAAAAATTAAAAATCAATTAAAAACTGAAACCAGCAAATAAAAAACCCTTTGTTATAAAGGGTTTTTTATTTTTTAGCATCTGCCAATTATTCTAAGGTTTTTATTAATTTATTAAAAGTTTTTGCAACATCTTCTATTTTGCAAGTGTGTTTTTCACCCGTTTTCCTAACTTCAACTTCAACCTCGCCTTGTTCAATGCTTCGCCCAACTGTTATTCTTATTGGCACACCAATTAACTCAAAGTCATTAAACTTAACCCCTGCTCTTACATTTCTGTCATCAAGCAAAACAGGAATTCTTGCTTCTTCAAGTTCATTGTAAATGCTTTCAGCAACTTTTGTTTGCTCTTCTTTTTTTGTGTCAACAATAATAACATCAACCAAAAATGGAGCAACGCTTACAGGTAAAATCAAACCTTTTTCGTCATGATGTTGGTCAATAATTGAAGCAACGCATCTTTCAAGCCCAATGCCATAACAACCCATTTCCATAATTTGGCTTGTTCCGTTAGCATCAACATATGTTGCATTAAACTTTTTGGTGTATCTTTGCCCTAATGCAAAAACATGCCCTAACTCATTGCCCATTGCAATGGTTAATTTTTTGCCACAAACTGGGCAAACATCACTTTCATCAGCAAACCTAATATCAGCCCATTCGTGACGAGCAAGGTCACTAACATTAACATCAGCAAGGTGGTAATCTTTAATGTTAGCACCTGTCACAAAGTTTTCCATTTCTTTAACTTCGTTATCAATAATAATTCTAACATTAAAAAGGTTTCCAACAGGACCAACAAAACCCATAACCGAACCAATTGACTTAATGTCTTTTTCGCTTGCAAGTTCAAGAGTAACTGCTTTAAGGTAATTTTGAAGTTTAACCTCGTTAACATTGCGGTTGCCTTTAACAACAGCCATAACCAAATTGCCATCAGCATTATACACCATTGATTTTACAAAATTGTCAACTGAGGTTGATAAAAATTTGCATAAATCACTTATGCTTTTAACATTTGGCGTGTGCACTTTTTTAAAGTTGCCTTTGTTTGTTGTTTTTAAAGCATAGTTATCAACACATTTTACCGTTTCAAGGTTAGCACCAAATTTGCAGTTATCACAGAATGCAATTTGCGCTTCACCCTCGCGTGTTACAGCCATAAACTCATGACAATAGTTTCCGCCCATAACGCCCATGTCTGCCACAACAGGCACTGTTTTTATGCCCATTTTTGTGAACATTTCATCATAAACGCTAAGCATTTGTTTGTAATAATCATCTAAACTTTCTTTGTTTGTGTGGAAACTATAAGCATCTTTCATTATAAACTCTCTTGCTCTTACAAGCCCATTTCTTGGCCTTATTTCATCACGATGCTTTTGTTGAATTTGATATATGCTAAAAGGCAAATCGTTATAACTTTTAACAAAGTTTGTTGCAACCAAAGTTGCATATTCTTCGTTTGTTGGGCTTATGGCATAATCATTGCCGTTTCTGTCAACCAGTTTAAACATTTCTTTACCAAAAGCCTTCCATCTTTCACTTTGCTCTAAAATTTCACGGCTAACAAGAATAGGAAACTTCATCTCATTTGAATTAACCTTCTCCATTCCCCGCCTAATAATATAACTTACCTTTCTTAAAAGCATATTAAAATAAGGCAAATAATAAAACAAGCCTGAACTTACCTTTTTAACCATTCCCGCCCTAACCATGTAACTCATGGCAGTGCTGTCACAGTCATTTGGAACTTCCTTTTTTGTTGGAAGTAAAAAATTACTATATCTCATTTGCAAAACTCCCTTAATCTTTTGCTATTTTAAATTATTTTATTAATGTTGTCAATAAGTGAAACAAGTTCAGGAAACTTTGTGTAACCAGCCTCGCTGTCAAAATGCCCTGCTCCTGAAATGGTGTGAGACTTTGCTCCAACAGCATTGCAAAACTTAGTGTAATCTTCTTCACTTATAATTGGGTCATTATTTGAAATTACTGTGTGATAAAACTTAACAAACCTTGACACTTTTTGAAGTATCTCATTTTTGCAAACAAAAGATTTATTAAGTTTATCTTGCTCAATTCCAACCATAGTGTTAAACGGGCAAACGCCAATTATTCCTTCAATGTTTGTTTTTGTTTTAACAATAAACCTTGTTGCAAAAACACAACTAATGTCATAACAAATTATTGTTGTTTCTTTGTTAATAAGCCCAATTTTTTTGTAACTTGCAAGAACCTTTTCCCAATTTTTATAATTGCAAAATTCACCTTGTGGCATGTAAGGCACGCAAACATTAAACCCCTTGTTTTCAAGTTCAGTTTTAAGCCAAGAAAACCAGTTGTCATAAACGGTGTTTATTGCACTTGGAATTATTATATAATTTTTCATAACCTATCCCCTTAAAATAATACTAAAATTTCAAAAGATATATTCTTAATCAAAATAATTAAGTTGCATTGCTTTTCTTACTTTTTCAAGTGTTGATTGTGCAACCTCTTTTGCCCTAACGCTTCCATTTTTAAAAACTTCTTCAACTTTACTGAAGTCTTTTTCAAGTTGCTCTCGTTTTTCTCTTATTGGCTTTATAAATTCTTGCATAACCTCATTTAAATATTTCTTGCAAACCACATCTCCAAGCCCGCCCCGTTCGTAATGCTCTTTCATTTGTGCAATTTTTTCTTTATCTTTTCCAAAAACATCAAGATAAATAAACACAGGGTTATTTTTAGTGTCTCCCTTATCTTCAACACGAATGTGGTTAGGGTCAGTATACATGCTCATAACCTTTTTCTTAATCTCTTCAGGGCTGTCTGAAAGATAAATGCAGTTATTTAAAGATTTACTCATTTTTGCATTGCCATCAGTTCCAACAAGCCTTCTTTCATTTTTCTTTGAACTTAAAATTTCTTTTGGCTCAACCAAAACTTCACCATAAATTCGGTTAAAACTTCTAACAATTTCTCTGCACTGTTCAACAAGTGGTTGTTGGTCTTCCCCACAAGGCACAACTTTTGCCTCAAATGCAGTAATATCACTTGCTTGGCTTACAGGGTAAGTTAAAAACCCAACAGGAATGTTTGAGCCAAACCCCCTTTCTTTAATTTCAGTTTTAACGGTTGGGTTCCTTTCAAGCCTTGCAAGAGTAACAAGGTTAAGGTAATACATTGTTAGTTCTGTTAATTGCGGAACCTGAGACTGCACAAAAAGAGTGCATTTGTTTGGGTCAAGCCCACAAGCAAGAAAATCAAGCATAAGTTCTTTAACACTGGTTTTAATTTTTTCAGGGTTATCTGCATTATCAGTTAAAGCCTGAGTATCTGCAATAAAAACAAAGCAATCATATTTTCCGCTGTCTTGCAACTCTTTTAAGTTTTTAAGTGCTCCAATGTAATGCCCCACATGTAATTTACCTGTTGGTCTTAACCCTGTAACCAACCTAATTTTTTCCATTTTTTTCTCCTTTATGTTCATTAAGTTTAATAACTTCATCAATGGCACCGCCACCAAGACAAAACTTTCCATCATAAAACACAACATATTGCCCAGGGGTTATTGCCCTTTGCCTTTCAGCAAAGTCAACCCTAACATGCCCATTGTCTTCAATTTTAACCTTAACTTTTTGTTCAGGTTGACGATACCTAAATTTTGCCGTGCAAATAAATTCCTTCTTTTCTGGTTCTTTTGGGATCCAGTTGACTTTATATGAAATTAAAGCATCGCTTAAAATTTCTTCCCCCTCGCCTTGGGTAACATACAAAATGTTTTTGTCTAAATCTTTTCCAACAACAAACCAACTTTGCCCGTTGCCATCTTTGCTTCCACCAATTCCAAGCCCACGCCTTTGACCAATTGTGTAATACATAAGGCCATCATGTTTGCCCATAATGTTTCCTGTTCGCATGTCAACAATATCCCCGCTTTTTGCTGGCAAATAGTTCTGCAAAAACTTTTTAAAGTTTCTTTCACCAATAAAGCAAATGCCTGTGCTGTCTTTCTTTTCAGCAGTGGCTAAGCCATTGTCATGAGCAATTTTTCTTATTTCACTTTTTTGCATATTCCCTATTGGAAACATAACCATTTTAAGTTGGTCTTGATTTAATTGATTTAAAAAATATGTTTGGTCTTTGTTTTGGTCACTGGCCTTGCACAAATAATAATAATCACCTATTTTTTCAACATTGGCATAATGCCCTGTTGCAATGAAGTCTGCCCCAATTTTTTTTGCAAACTCTAAAAAAGGCCCAAACTTAATTTCCCTGTTGCACAAAACATCAGGGTTAGGCGTTCTTCCCTTTTTATACTCTTCAAGAAAATGTGTAAAAACATTATCTAAATATTGTTTTGAAAAATTAACGCTATAATAAGGAATTTTAAGTTTGCTTGCAACTCTTTTAACATCAGCATAATCATCAACAGCAGTGCAAACACCATTTTCATCTTCTTCTTCCCAGTTGTTCATAAAAAGCCCAATAACATTATAGCCCTGCTCTTTTAAAAGCAACGCCACAACGCTTGAGTCAACCCCGCCACTCATTCCAACAACAACTGTAATATCACTATTTTCCATTTATTTTTGTCTGCCTTAACTTAGATTTTTTCTTCCTTTCTTCATATGGCACAAACCATTCTCTAATTGTAACATATTTTTTGCCAAGTTTCTTTCTTGTTTCAAGATTAAGTTTTGAAATAAACTTTAACTTGCTTTCCCTAAATTTATATTTATAAAACAAAATCGCAACAAAGTCCCAAACCCACATGGCAACAACAATAAAACCAAGCCCGCCACCAACCGAAACATTAATAACCCCTTCAAGTTCAGGAATTGCAACAACAATCATTGCAATAAGCAACGCAATGCTAACAAACGCCCCCTTTTTGTAATTTTTAGCATAATAATTATGTGCCCCAAAAATTCCAAAAAAGAAACATAACAACAAAAGTGTTACATGGCTTATATACGCTGGTTCAATAACGGCAGCCTTGTTTACCTCTTTATTTATCTTTCTTCTTGCAAGGTAAAGGTCTGCCCATTTGTAAATTTCCCACCATTGAATTTTCTCTTGCTCGCCTTCTCCTCTTGCCTTTTTTGCACTATATTCTTCCTTTGCCCCCTCAAAAAAGGTAACATCTGATGTGTTAATGTTGTAACTTCCGTCACTTTCAACTTCAACAACAGGCCTGTCAATTATTTTTTGTTTGTGTTTGTGCCTTTTTCTTTTCTTCTCTTCCCCTTCTTTACTTTCAACTTTGTCGCCAGGGTTTTCACCACTCTCTTGGCTTGAACTTAAGGTGCCGTCATTACCTTGAACTTCTAGCGCTTTTAAATTTGCATCACCAGGCTTTGTTTTTTCAACATCACTAGCCAAAATTTGCCCGTTTTCACCTTCGCCAGTTTTGCTAACCTTGGTGCTTAACTCTTCTGCACTGCCACCATCAAACACAACGGGTGCGTTTACTACTGCTTCATTTTTTACTTGGCTATTATTTTTAACATCAACTGTTTCTCTTTCAACTTGGCCCTTGCTTTCATCTTGAACCAACCTTAATTCTTTATCAGCCGTTGCAACCGCTTCAACTTTATCAACTTCACTTGAAGCAGTTTCTGTTGTTTTCAACTTTAAAGCCAATTTCTCTTCTTTAATCTTATATCCACAATAAGGACAAACAGCATCTTTACTGCTTATAAACTCAGCACACCTAGGGCACACAGTTCTTATTGCCATAATCCACCTCTAATTAATTAATATTATCACACTTTTTCCACTTTGTAAAACCCTTTCATAAAAATTGGAACTTAATTAGAAGAAAACAACTAAAAATTTTAGTGCAAAAAAATAGGAGCATAATTGCCCCATCGTTTTATTTAAATCAATTTACAAACTTTGCCAATGTGAGCAATAAGGTCAAGAACCTTGCAAGAATATCCCCATTCATTATCGTACCATGCTATAAGTTTAACAAATGTTGGGTTAAGCATTATTCCCGCCGTTGCATCAAACAAACAAGTGCAAACTTCATTTACAACATCTTGGCTAACAATTGCATCTTCTGTGTAACCAATAATGTTTTTATATTTACCTGTTGATGCCTTTTTCATAACCTTGCAAATTTCTTCATAAGTTGTTGGTTTTTCAAGTTTGCAAGTTAAATCAACCACACTGCAATCAGCCGTTGGCACCCTAAAAGACATACCCGTAAGTTTGCCATTAAGTTCAGGAATAACCTGCCCCACAGCCTTTGCAGCCCCCGTGCTTGAAGGGATAATGTTAATAAGAGCACTTCTTCCACCACGCCAATCTTTCTTGCTTGCACCATCAACAGTAAGTTGAGTTGCTGTTGTTGCGTGAACTGTTGTCATTAACCCTTCGCTAATTCCAAAGTTTTCATGAATAACCTTTGCAAGCGGAGCAAGGCAATTTGTTGTGCAACTTGCATTTGAAACAACATTCATTTCAGGCTTGTATTCATTTTCATTACACCCATAAACAAAAATTGGTGTGCCCTTGCCAGGTGCAGTTATTACAACCTTTTTTGCCCCTGCTTTTAAGTGCCTTGAAGCATCTTCAACTTTTGTGAACTTACCCGTTGCTTCTGCAACAACATCGGCTCCACAACCCTTCCAATCAATATCTTCAGGGTTCATTTGTTGGTAATATTTAATTTTGTTTCCGCAAACAACTAAATCTTGCCCAACAACCTTAACCTCGCCTTCAAACGGACCATGCACACTGTCATGTTTAAGCATATATGCTGCATATTCAACCGTTAAAAATGGGTCATTAATTCCAACAATTTGAATATTGGTGTTTTCTTTAAAACTTGCCCTTAAAATTAAACTTCCAATTCTTCCAAAACCATTAATTCCAACCTTAACCTTTTTCATATAACTCTCCTTTTTTTCAGTTTATATTAATTTTTGAATAAAATCAAATAATTTAAACTAATAATTTGTGGTTAAGTTAAAATTGATGTATACTTTAAGCTGAAACTTTCATAAAAAGTTCATAAAACTAACTTCATTTTAATCAAACAAAACCAAGTTCAAAACAAAAACTTGCAAGTAAAAAATGCAAAACTAAAAAGCAAAAATCAAACTTTAAAAATAATCAAAGTTTTTAATTAAGGAGATAAAACTATGCTTGTTAACACAAAAACAATTTTTGAGTATTCAATCAAACAAAAAAGGGCAATTTGTGCATTCAATGTAAGCAACCTTGAAATGATGCAAGCAGTTGTTGAATGCGCAAAAAAAGAAAATGTGCCTGTTATTATTTCTGCAAGCGAAACTGCAATTAATTATGCTGGAATTGAAAATTTGGTAAGTTTAGCAAAAAACTTAACAAAAAATGCAGATTTGCCCATTGCTTTGCATCTTGACCACGGCTCAAATGTTGAAATCTGCAAAAAAGCAATAAAAAGTGGTTTTACAAGCGTTATGTTTGATGGCTCTGCCCTTGATTATGCAGAAAATGTAAAACTAACAAAACAGGTTGTTGACTTTGCCCACAAACACAATGTTACCGTTGAAGCAGAGTTAGGCAAAATTATGGGCGTTGAAGATAACATTATTCATAAAAATGCCATTTTAACTGACCCAAAACAAGCCAAAGATTTTGTAACCAAAACAAATTGTGACAGCCTTGCAATTTCAATTGGCACCGCTCACGGAATTAACAAAGGCTTAAAACAACCTAAGATTTATTATGATGTTATAAATAATGTTAAAAAAGAACTTGGGCAAAACTTTCCTCTTGTTGCTCACGGAAGTTCGTCTGTTCCAGCGTTGTTAGTTAAAAATATTAATAAATTTGGAGGAAACATAACAAAAAGCCAAGGAATAAGCACTCAAGACCTTGCAAAAATGAGTAAATCAGGAATAAACAAAATTAATATAGACACAGATTTAAGGCTTGCTTTTACAAGCGGTTTAAGAGAATTTCTTCAAACCAACCCTGAGGTTTTTGACCCAAGAAAAATTTTAAATTCTGCAAAACAAGCAATCAAAACTCAAATTTCTTCGCTAATTAACCTAATTTCAAAAAACTAATGCAGATTTTGATAAATACATTAGTTTTTTGATAAATACCATTCATGGCGCGCTTTAACAATTCTACAATATTTTTAGTAATCCACCACTAAATTAATTTAATTAGTTTTTCCAAAGGTTTTAAGCAACCCGCTATTTAGGTTTAAATCAATAGTGCCAAGATAGTTAAAATTATCTTACAAAAGCGTTAAAACAGGTTTACACAAAACAAATGAAAGAATATAAAAAATGCAGTTTTTACTGCATTTTTATTTATCATTTTTTTGAAAACTGCCAAGTCTGTTGCTTAAATCTCGTGGCGTGTTAATGCCGGCTGTTAAATCGTTCATAAGGCCAGTTCTGTTTTGAGCCCTTCTTTCCATGCCATTTTTAAAACCTTTGCCATTTTTAATGTCATTCATAACAGTAACTGCTGCTGCCCCAGGAATGTAATCGGCAAGTCTGTCAGTAACCGCTTTGGCAGCAGTTGATAAAACCTGACCCGAAATAACAGCCCCAGCAACAACCGCTGTTGTTTTTGCAGCAGTTTTCACTTCACCCCAAATTTCTTCACCAGTAGCAAATGCGTCATCATTATTTTTGTTGACATAATCATCAACACTTTTTGCCTTTTTCTTTTTAATTGCTGCTTTAACATCACTAAGAGTTGTTCCTGAAAGCATAAAGTTAAGATATTTTGAAAATGTTCTTATCATTGAGAAAATAACAAGTGTAAACATTGTGTTAATAAGTAAATTCAAAAACGATGCCGTCCACCCGCCAACAATTAATGAAATGCCTATTGAATCTGCAACCATTTTTGGTGTAAACATTTCCATTGACCAAATTATTGGCATTACTAAAACCGAAAAGTTTAAAACCACTGTAACAGAATAAACCACAACAAGTTTGTTTAAAAATGACTCCGTCCACCCTGAAAGCATTTTTCCGCCATCAAGTGGAATTGCTGAAACCACCCCTGGGTAAGTTATTGCAAGAACAACCATATCAAAAATTCTTCCAATTAAGGCAAACACAACAACAAACAGCGCTTCAAGAATAACAATTCCGCCCGCAATTAAAATTAGCGGATTTATTTTGTTTTCAGCATATAAATTACCTGTTGAAAGATGTGGGTCACTCATGTTAAAATCAACCGCAAAATTGCCACTATCAAGCCTTGCCACAACCTTTTCAGTTTTAGTAAATGCAACAAATGCACTGAAATTAACATAAATGTGAGGAATCATTTGGTCGCCATCAAGCCCTGTGATAACTTCAAAACCACTCCTTATAAACCAAGCAATGTCACTTAAACCATCTATTTTTTCATAGGTTATGGTTGGAAAAAGGTCAAGAAGTGTTGGGCTATAGATATCATCTCTATAAAATTCAATAATTCCTGTGTCATTCGTTCTTATTGCTGTTGGGTGCCCCTCAGCATCAAAAAGTCCTTTTGCAATAACAAGTGACCCATTGCTTGTAACATAATCACTTTTAAACCCAAAGTCTCCACCATGAATAAACGGCATAAATAATTCAACTTCAACCTGCCCTCCCTCTGGGGTTGTTATTGTTTGAAGTTGTGAATAACACAATGTGTAAACTGTGCCTTGTGCTTCATCAAAGGTTTCTGCTGGTGAAAAGTAAACGGTTTCTTCTTGTTCACCATCATAAGCAACACGGGTAACATACCCCTCAACGCCGTCAACAACAGTTTTCTCAATCGGCAAATCTGTTACAGTGTCTGTTCCAAAAACTTCACAATGGTTCTCATAAACATCATTAATTGACATAAAGAAGAATCCGCTTGGAACATCATAATTTTTAACTAAGCAATAATCAATTGCATCTGCCATAACATAATATTCAACTTTTTTTGAATACAAATTGTTATCATAAACAGCATAGTATGCCGAGTGTTCCTGCCCGTTTGAACTTTCTCTTATTGCCTCTTCGGCGGCCTCAATTTGGTCAATACTGAAAAATTCATTTTCATTAAACATAACCGCCGTTTTAAACCCCTGCATGAAGCCTGACTGATTTCTAAATGCCAAAAAGGCATTTTCAAGGTCACTTATTGTGCCGTCAGTGTTAATTGTGTCAAAATTTATTTCACTTCCGTCATCATTTGTGTTTGAAAAGGTGTAGGTTATTGGAATTTTTTGGTCATCATCAGCATAAGACCGATACGCGTTGGCCTGATATGTGCTTGCCTGCCAAATGTAAGTGCCAACACTAATGTCTTGCCCACCTGCTGTGGCCATGTAAAGTGCTGAAAGAATTGCGTTACTGAAAATTATTGAAAAAACGAACAACACAGGCACAATTATCATCAAAAAACAACTTTTAAGAGCATTAACTAAAACATGTTTTTTGCTGTTATCCCCGCCAGTAACATCACTATATTCAGTTTTAATAATGGCAATTATTGAAAAAACAATAATAAGAACAATGCCTAGAATGAAAATGTATTTAATAATGTTTAACACTGTGTCACTAAACACAAAGTCAAACACTGCGTCCCCTCCCAAACTTTCAAGGGTTGAATAATCAGCACTCATTCCCAAAAATTGCCTTATGAATATGAAAAAGAAATCAATAATGTTTAATATAAATCTGCCAACAACAGTAAGCAGCCTCATGATAATTGTAAGAACAATTCTCCAACTGTTTGTTATGATGTTAATAACAAAGGTAAGTGCAGTATCCCAAATTGAACTATCCCCACTATTTTCAAGCGTGGCAACACCACCCGCACCGTTTAATATGGTGTGAGTGATGTTATTTATAAACATTCCTAACTTTGTTGTAATGCTCATTTTACCACCCTTGTTTTGTTATTTCTTTTATTACTTTTCAAACTCACCAAATGCAGCCTTTCTGTATGCTGCCCTTCTTTGTCTTCTGCGGGCTTCATCAGCCTGCTGACTATTTACAAGCGTTTGTCTTGCGGTTTTTGCAAGGCGTTTTGCGTCTTTCTTGCTAACTCCATTTGCCATAAGAGCATCTTTTGTGTGGGCTGCTGACAGTCTTGCCTGAACGCTAGTTTTGGCAATTCTATATTTACTTGCAGCCTCAGCCCCCAATTCAGCCCCTGGCATTGATTTTGCTAAACCAATCGCCTTATTTTTTGCACGAACTATTGCTCTGCCAGAGGTATAATCTCTGACCATTGCTTCAATACCCTTAACATTTTTCAAAGTGTTGTCACCACTGTCTTGCAAATTACTTTTCACCCCAATAAACCCTTCAAATAATTTAGGAGCAGATTTTATTGTGTAAATTGCACAAATAAGCAAAATAGTTTGAACAATTGCATTAAGTGCATTTGTTGAAATGTTTCTTACAAGTGGAATGTTAGCAAATGCTGATGCACTGCTAAACAAGTTGAATTCCCTTATAATTGGCACCATAATAAAGAAAATGTTAATTGCAATTGCAAACCCAAAAACAGACAACAACTTATCTCTTACCGTTGCAAGCCAGTTATCATAAACAAACGGCTTGTCAGCATATTGCCCATCTTTCTTTTCTTCGGGGGTTAGGGCCATTGTTGCAAACACTGCTGGTGAAAGCATTGAAAGAACAGTAACATCAAAAATTCTTGAAATAAGCCCCCAAACCATTGACCACAATGCCTTAAACAATGCAATAACTGCTAAAACAAGAATCAGCATGTTAATTTGAGTGCTGTTAAACAAAAATTCCATTGCAAGCCCGTTGTTTTCATAGAAGTTATAATCAATGTAAATAACTCCATCATCAACAGTTGCAACTTCATTATAATCATTGCCGTAAGCAAAATGCAAACCACTTTCAAGTGCAATTCTTGGAATTCTGCTTATTGCAATTTCTGAAAGAGTTTTTCCATAAATTGCCTTTGTTATTGCATTTGCAGTAACACTTATAATTCCCCCTCGATAAATTATTGCAGAAGTGTCTGAAAAATATGTTGAAAGTTGCAAAACTGAAGCATCACGAATAACAACATCATTTCGATAGAAAACAATGTCTCCATTGCTTTCTTTAATTGTGGTTGGAATTCCGTCTTCTGTTACAATACCCTTCGCAACAACAGGATACCACTGTGCAGTTACATTTCCATTTTCATCTGTAACCCCGCCATAATAATTTGTGTAAGGCATGGTAAGGCCAGTGCCTCTTATGAATTTATCAATATATTCCTGAGTAACATCATTTTGTTCAATTCCATTTAACTCATTGTTAGCCATAAGGAATGGATAATATTTTCTTTCATTTGCGTCATATGTGCAAATTATAAACACGTCTCCGTTTTCTTCACTTTTAACACTGCTTGTAAGGTCAACAGTGAACTCTAAGCCAACAAGTTCATTAGGGTTTCTGTTTTCAAGCCCGCTCATTCGCATAATAAGCCCCAATGAATAATCATCTTTTTTAAGCGATGTTATGTTTGAATTGTAAAAAGTGTTTAAATCTTGACTATTTTCTGGCTTAACCCATTTATCACCATTAAATGATGCACTTTCTTGCCAATCAGCACAACACAAATAAACAAGGGTAACATAACGCTGTTGATTTGCGTAAGAACTATCTTCGGCATACTCTTGATAGTCATAAAGCAATCTCATTGCTGCCGTTTTATATTGCGAAAGAGTGAAGCCTTTAAAGTTAACATCTGTTGTGTCAACCCCACAAATTCTTGCAACAAAATCTTTATCTAACCCTAAATAATCAAGCAAATCAACAACAATTGATCTAAACGCTTGTGGGTCTTGCGCTCTTGTGTTTGCAAGAACCCTTTTAACTTCATTTCTTATAACGCTTTCATTGTTAGTGTTTACTATTGTTGAATCAATTTTAACAAAACTTGTAAGAATGTCAGTTGACAGATTATCTGCAATAAACTGTGCAAGGTAAAGAGAAAGTGTGGTTTCTGTTACTTGGTTAGACCCAGTTATTGTATACAAATCAAGCGTGAATGTATCAACCTTATCATTTTCAAGCCTTGCAAATGTTGATTTATTTGAAATGTCAATACAAGCCTGACCAAACTTGTTTAAAAATTGTTTAAGTTCAGCCCATGTGTCAGTTGTGTAAATCTCTTCGCCATTAATTGTAACAGATGTTTGACTTAAAATTCCTTGATAAGTGTCATCAATATAAACAGGAGTGTAGCCATATTCAACAAGTTTGTCATACCCTAAAATATATTCAACAAACTTCGCACTGCTCATGTTAACCTGTGCAACATATTTTCTGTTATTAATGTTTAACACCAGCGTTTCATTTAAAACTTGGCTGCTAAACGCTGTTATTGAATAATAAACATTATAAAGATTAAGTGTATCAAGTTTTAATTGTGCCCCAACATAATTTTTAATAATTCCTCTTGCATTTTTAACCTGAGCGCTTAAATTGTTTTGTTCATCAATTGTAATGTCAGCATCATTATAAATAAGCAACATTTGATACCACAATTTTTTAAGTGCCATAATTTCTTCACTAGATGTGTATCTTTCGCCACTTGTATTTTCACAATATGCACTAACTTCAACAAGCCTTCCATTGCTGATGTTTAAAACATCATCAATTTGGTTAAATAAGTTTTCACCTAAAATTTCTTTCCAAACATTGTCACTAACACTTAAAGCCAAATCAACACAATTTTCAACGGTTAACTCAAACTCATCAGCATGCCCCAAAAGGTTATAGGCAGAGGTAAAATCAATTGTTGCCACTTCAACACTAGCATCAGTTTGCTGTTCATTTAAGAATTGAAGGGTGTCAATAAGGCTTAAAAAGTCGTTAAGTTTGCTGTAAGCATTAAACACATAATACATTTTAACTGGAAAAATAACCCCATTTGGTGCAACACCACTAAGCCAGCGATAAACTCTTAAAAAGCTTACATAATCTTCAATTTCTGCTTGTGCTTCAAGACCCGCCTGCAAGGCTTCGTCATAACCTTCATCATTTTCATCTAGCAAAAGATATCTGTATGCCGCTTCTAATTCTTCAACGCTAACTGCTCCACCAAAAAATGTGATAATATCATTTGCAACAAGTTCATTTTTATCATACCATGAAACAATTTCGCTAAGTTCATTTGCAATGCTAGATTTATCAAGCATTCCATTCGGCCCCATTGCCCAAGACCTAGCAAAACCATCTTCGCTCATGTAAATTTCAAGGGCCTCTAAAAACTCATAATCATCACCATGTTCAAATTCTTGCCCCTGCCAATAGTCGTTTACAGTTTCAAAAGTGTTAATGTATTCAAGAGTTGTGGTGTAACTATCTATCATACTGTTTAAAATATTTTCAGCATCGGTTAAAGACGCAGCAGCATCTGGATAGTCTGCCATAAACTCTTCAATTGCACCATCTTTTATACCTTGTATTGCAGAAATTCCATAAGCATTAGTGTTTTCGCTGAAATTAAAATATTTTCCGTAGACTGTTTCAATATCTTGAATAGAATGAATCATATCATAAAATTCGACATATTGAACACTTGTTACATTGCCGTTTTCATCAATTTCTCTTTGCAAAATGTAGTTTAAAACATTATTGCTTTTCATTATAGTGTCAGCAATGTTATAAAGATAATTGCCAAAGTCTGTTGAAAGCAAAACACTTGAAAGATAAGCCTTATAAGTGTAAAGTTGCAAAGATTGATTTGTTTCATCAACAATGTCAAAAAATTCATAAAAGGCAGTTTCATCAAGCACTGAACTCATCATGCAATTAAAAATGTCCATGTATACTTGATATTGCTGGTAAGACTGTCTGTAATTTTCTTCACCAAGCAGGCTTATAAACAAGGCTTTAATAATGCTGTCATTATATGAACTGCTGTAAATAAAATCAGCATAACTGTTATAATATTGCCCTTCTTCAACATTACCTAAAAACAACTCGGCTTGAATAAGCCCCAATGGGTGAATTAAAGTTGTGTTAAATGTTGTGGTTGCGGTTTGACCATTCTCAGTTGTAATGTAAGACTGAGAGTTATACATTTCACTAAACGCACTTAGCCATTGGTCAGTGTTTATAAGGTTGTTTATGTTAATGTCTTTATAAATAACCTGCAAATCATTATAAATCTTTTCAGTCCATGTTCCTGTTACGCAAACATCTTCAAGGGTGTCAACATAAACTTTAATGCCGTCATCAAGTTCTGCCCCTGAAACACTGGTGTTGTAAATTTCATCATACTTGCTGTCTCCACTGTTATAATTCACCCGTAAATCAGCATAAAGACTTGCCTTGCCGTTTTCATCAGTAGGCAGTTTCACCCTAATGCCCCCAAGGGCATCAATGGTAACAACATCTAATTCTTCACTTGCAGTTGGAACATATTCTTGTTTTACTGTTGTTGAGTTTGCTTCAAAATAGGTTCCTGTTAAAAGGTCTTCATCAATTGTATATATGGTTTGTGTCTCACCATCAAGATAAGTTTGATTTTCACTTACTGCATAGTATGACCCATTAATATAACAAACATAGTGTGTTGCATATTCAACATATTGTTTAAGTGAAGGTGAATACCTTGTGTTGTGAAGAGTCATTACTTTAAGTTCAACCCCATCACTAGCAGGAAGAAAATCTTCAATGTAATAATCATTAAAGGTGTTGTTTGCAAGTTTTCTTGAATATTCATACAAAATAAGTTGGTCAAGAGCAGTTGGTGCTGTTTGCCAATTCTCACTAAGTTTTAAAACAACTTTTTCGGTTTTCCACTCAACCAAATTGCGCTCATCATCAACCCTTTCAAGCATTTTAAACTGATAATCTTCAAACTCGCCAATTGAAAGAATTTGGTTAATTGTTTGAATAATAGCCTGCATTGGCGTGTCAAACTCAAATTCTTCTGCTTGGTAAACCATGGTGTAATAATCGCCTGTTCCCATGCCTCCTGTTGAGTTTGTGTAGTTGATTGTGAAAGTTTGCGTCATTGGGTTGTAAACACTGTTGCTAACATAGCCCCAGTCAACATCAGGGTCGTCATAAGCCTTAATGTAAAAGGTCATGTTGTTTGCAACGGCATAATCAATAAAATCAGCCATAACCTGATATTGCTCTGGCGTGCAAACAAACTTTTCAAACCCAGAATAATCATTATTGTTATGAATTATATTATTCTTGTAATAAACAGTGTCACTAAAAGTGCTAAAAGAACTGTATGCAAACCTTGAATAAATGCTTTTGCCTGTTTCTTCCCACGCTTTATAAATTTCATCAAGTTCTTCGCTTGTGTAACCGCTATCTCCGTTTAAGGTATACATTTGCGGGTCTTCAAAATTAATTAAAATTGGAATTCTTGAATTGTTTATTGCATAGTTCCTGTAATTATTAGCGTTATAAGCTGACGCAATGAAAATGTTGCTTCCAACCGTTGCATTAGGGTTAACATTAAATGCCGAAATAACGCTTGCTAAAATTGCGTTTATCAAAATTATTGATGCCAGCAAAACGCAAGGATACAAAATCATTGCACCAAGTGCTCTGAAAACCCTTCTTAAAATTCTGCCTTTTGAGGCTGAATTGTCATCACCACCAGTTGCCGTTTGATATTCACTTCTAACAATTGCAATAATCGTGAAAACAATCAAAAACACAATTGCCACAATCATGATGCTTATAAACACATCTAAAACTACTTCGCTTGTAAGAAATTTAATTAACGGGTTGTTTTGGTCAACAACTTGATATTCATCAATTGTTCCAACGCCTATCAATTTGTAAGCAAGGGCCTGAAAAAAATCAATAATATTCATTGCAAACTTACAAATTGCATAAATAAAATTTGAAAAGAATGATAACAACCAATCTAAAATACCTTGAAATAGGGCGCTTGCAACCGTGGTGTTTTCAATGCTTGTTATAACTTCTCTGTCAGTTTCGGTTGATGTTAGCAAAGAAAAGGCCTGTGCCAACTTATTTTGACACATCAGCCCCTCTACTATTTTGTTTGCTAACATAAACTTCATCTGGCAGTAATTCCTAACTAATTAATCTAATTTTGTGACACATCTTCACTTATTTTATTTTCAGTTCGTTCACTTTCGTTTGCTTTTTCGTCTTTTTCTCTGTTTGCTTCAAAATTGTCCACTGGTTTTTCTTGTTTTTTTGCAATGCCCTCATCTTCTTTTATTTCTTGTTTAATTTGTTCGTTAATTAAATCTGCATCGCTATTTTCGCTATCATCATCAATGTAAACAACATCACTATCCCCAGTTCTAATTTTTTCAAACATGTTTCTAATGTTTTGTGTAACAACAACTTCCATTCTTGTTCTTGAATATGGTCCCGTCATGAAAAAGGCATATCCAAGAGGGTTTGAAACAATAATGTCTTGTTCACTTTCAGTTATTTGCCCCGCATTTTCATAAAGTGCAATAAGGTCATTAATATCATGAGGTGCAAGGCTAAAAATCATGCTGTATTGGCTGGCGTTTATAATTGCCTGGCTTTTTCTTGCAATGTCTGGCGTTCCTGTAAAGTCTTTAAGGTTTTGGGTAATAACAATTTGCATACCGTTATATTTTCTTATTCTTTTTGCAAGTTGATACATAAAGTCAAGAGCCGTGTCTTTCTTAGGGTCAATAAACACATGGGCTTCATCAATAACAATAATTATTTTTCTTGCATCAGGGTTATTTGTTCCAGGGTAATATTTATCGTTAAAGTCTTTGTTTTTAATAATTTCATTGTTAAGCCACCTAACAATAAGAAGCATTTGTGCGTTTGCAATATCATTATTGCTGTTAGCAAGCAATGTTTGGAAGTTAAACACAATAAAGTTTTCATCAGCAGTTATGGTTGAATATCCATTCCAAAGCATACTGTTTCTTCCGCCCTCGGCAAACCTGTTAAGATAAGTTTTGACAATTTTTAAGTTGTTTTTAACATAATCATCTTTTGCAAGTTCATATTCAGCTGAAACATAGTTATATAAATCTTGCATAATAGGGAAATCTTCAGGTTTAAGTTCTGAAATGTTAGTGTTATTTGTGATGTTAAATGACGCATAAAGATTTTTAATGCTTTCATTTAAAACTTCAAGAGCATCTTTTGTTATTCCTTCAAGAATCATTTTAAAGAAGGCTTCAAGAAACTGCAAATGGCTTGCAAGCGAAACATTTTGCCCAACATCATCTTCATCTTCAAGCCCCGTTATAACTTGCAATGGGTTAATTCTTCCTTCCTTTGCACTTCCAACATCAACAACCTTCCCTTTAAGGTTTCTTGCAAGTTTGTCATACTCTCTTTCAGGGTCAAGAACAAAAATTTTACTGTTATCTGACGCAAGGTGCGTTAAAATTGCTTTGGTTGCAAATGATTTACCAGAGCCTGACCTTCCAAGAATAACCATGTTTGAGTTAACCCTTTCTTTATCACGCTTAAAGAAGTCAATAAACAGTGCCTCACTGTTATATCCAAGGAAAAATCCTTTAGGGTCTTGCACAGTGTCACTAACAAACGGAAACATTGCCCCAAGTGTGCTACTGTTAATTCCCCTTTCATATTTTTTAAGAGTGTCTCTTTTTGAAATGTTGCCGTTAATAAAGCAATCTCTCTGTTTCCCAAACATTTCGCTATATCTAAACCCACTTCTTAAAATTTGGGTTCTTGTTGCTTTTCTAACCTCATCTTTGGCAGTTATAAAAATGTTTGTGTCAAACAACATTTCGTTTCCCTGTTTTAGGGCAGTAATAAGTTCCCTTAAAGTTTCAAGGTGAGTATATTTTTCAAGCTCAACACTGGCTTTTGCTCTTTTTGCTGCTTGAATTTCCATTTCCATAATAGATTTATCAAGCCTTTTTTCAGCCTCAACCTGTTGAACAGGCTTCATTTTAACAACAACTTTTGTTCCATCAAGCGAGAAGAATGACCTTCCCCACGCAAGCGGAACCATTATTGGATAATCAGCAAGAAGATAAGTTGTGTAACTTTTGCCATCAATTTGTTGTTTAAGTGTGCTAAAACTTATTTTTTCAGGCATAATCCAGTCAAGATATTCATCAGGAGATAAATCGTCAATCTCTCTTTCATCAAAGTCATCACTATAAGTGTTTTTCAAAAAGATAGCAACTTCTTTTTGATTTAACAAGTTGCAAGCAAGCACCCCGCTTGTTTCACCTTCAATGGTGTTGATTATCATGTTCATGGTGCTTTGCAAAACCTTAACAGTGTTTGCAAATAAAACTAAATAATAATGGTTTTTTGTTATGAAATTTGCGCTGTCAACATTGCTTGCAATAAGAGAATTAACCCTGGCATCAATAACTTCAATTCTTGGAATAGCCTCTTCCTCTTTGGTAACACCATTTTCAATGTTATTTATAATATTTTTTGCCTTGGTTTCCTCATTTTCAATGTAATTATCAAGAACCATTGGCCTTGAAACTTTAACAAGTTCAACCACCTGCTCAGGAGAAATTGATTTAATTGCATGGTCAATGGCAGAGCAATAAGCCTGTTGCCTGCTTGGCGAAATCATATAAAACTCAACAGGTGTAAGTTCAATAACACTTGCGTAATAGTCTTTATAATCAATAACGCCATCTTCCATTATTCCAACATAAGGCATTAAAGAGTTAACGCTTTTTCGTGTTGCTGTTTTCTGCTTTTTAAATGACCTAACGCCAAACAGATATCTAAACAAGTCGCCAATTGCCTGATACGCCCTTGTTTCAGGAGACACTGTTATAAACATAACAATGCAAACAACAACCACACACCCCCCAACAATTAATTTAATTCTGGTTGAAAAACTGCTAAGGAAAATCAACCCCAAAATAACCAAAAACAAAAACCCAACAATTGCATCAGTTAAGGTAAAGTTTTTGTAAAACTGGGTTGCAACCTTCGTTTTCTTAGGAACCAACTTCATTCCGCTATCTGCCATTTTGTTTCTCCTTAAATTTAGAAGTTAAATAAATTTTGCAAGGCTCTCACAACCCCCTGCTCGCTGTTAATTAAATTTGCAAACTATTTTCTATCATCAATATCGCTGCTATCAAGATTAAGTGCATTTATTGCCCTTGAAGATTTGCTCTTCTTTAAGTCTGTTTTTGCCTTTTCGCTTCGTTTATTTGCTTTTCTGTCTTTAATAATGTCATCAATTTGTTGTTCAGTAAGTTTTCCTGACGCGTAATTCTTGCTTGCCATCATTTTCTCTTTTAACTCTTTGTCGCTAAGATTTTTGAAATCTTGGTTTGTAACTCCGGCAAAATTAGCCCTTGAATTATTCTTTTTGTTTTGCTTAGCATTTTCAGTTGCCTTCCACCCACTTTGATTAATGCTTTGTGAAGTAGGAGGTTTTCTAACAACTTTTCCTTTCACTGCATTGAAGAGCCTTACTGGCGCACTTTTAGTTGAACTATTTACCCTTGTTTGATATTTCTGCAATTCTTTTTGGTTTTGCTGTTTAGCAGTAGTTCTTGTTACATCAAGTGCGTCTTGAACATGTTGTGTATCAGCAGTTCTGCCAGATTTCCCAACATCAAGTTTAGATTTATCATATTGTTTTTCTCTTGTTTTTTCAGCATAATCAAGTTTTTCAATATCATCACTTGATGTATTCTTATTGGCTTTATATTTTTGTGCAGCAGCCTTTGCTTCTTCAACCGTCTTGTAATCTTTGCCAGTAATGTTACTTACAGTTTGAATATACTTAGCATCTGCATCTCCCCTCATTGTTTTGCTTTTAGCCGCAATTTTAACCATCTTATTAGCCAGTCTCTTAACTTTTCGGGTTTTCCCTTCGGCTTGTGCATCAAGAAGATTATCATAAACATTTGTAAGCCTATCGCCTTGTGTTTTTACCGTTGAAGAACCTTTTTGCCCCTTTGGTCTTGAAGGTCTGCCAGAAGTTCTTGTTTGAGTGCTACTGCTTGTGCCTGTTTGTGTTCTGCCCGAACCACCAGTTGGTCTTGAACCGCCAGTTGATGTTCCACCATTGCCAGAAGTTCCTGTTTGCGTGCCTCTGCTTGTGCCTGTTTGTGTTCCGCGCGAACCACCTGAATTTGATGAACTTCTGCTTGTGCTATTTGTTGAAGATCTGCTTTGTCTTGCTGCTAATTTTTCATTAATACCTTTAATTGGGCTGTCATTATATTGTTTTGTTACTTTATTGTGCGAAGCCTGAGCCCCTGTTGCAATAGCAGCCTGTGAAACAATTTCAGTTCTAGTTTGTGCCCTTGCTTTGCCAATTCCAGCACCAGTTGAAAGGTCTTTCATTAATTTCTTCTTATCTGCATCACTTGCGCCTTTATAGTAAGTGTTAACGAATGTGTTAATCGCCTTCTCTTTATTTGCCTGTGGAATTGAACTGTTAACAACCTTTTCAAGTGAATCAAATCTTTCTTGCCTTATAATTGCAGCCTCATATTTCTTAGCGGCATCATTAGCCATTGTTTGGTAATTAGCAGCCCTTGCAGAATCGCGTTCAGCAATTAAAACATCTCTGCCTTCTCTAACTTTGGCAAGGTTTTTCTCAGCATCAACTTTTTGAGTTCTAATTTGCTCATATTCAAGGTTTTTACTGTTCATTTCACTTCTTAATGATTGAGCATTTGCCTCGGCAGTTTCACGCTGTTTAACCAAGTTGTTAACTTCATCTGCCGTTTTTCCACCAAGAATTGTGCCTATTCTTGCCTTGTTTTCATCAATCTTCTTGTTTAAACTATCTCTTCTAATTGTGTTTCCATCAATCCTGCCATTGTTTAGCGCAATTGTGTTTTCAATGTTTGTTCGCTTCTCTCTAAGACCTTTAATTTCCCTAAGCCAATTATCTTTGTCAGAGTCATGTCCTGGAATCATTCTTTCTCGTATGTTATATTTCGCTTCAAGTTCTTTAATTTGATTGTCAATATCCTGCTTTTGCTCACCAAGTTTGATGTTTTCATCTTTTCTAGCCTTAATGTCGTTATTAATAGCATTTATTGTGTTAACATTGTCTGCATTTTCTTTAGATAATTTCCTAAATTCCTCAAACCCACCATTGCTTGTAATGCCAGAAAGTTGAGAGTCAATTGTGTTAACAATAGTATTTGCATCATTAAAGCGTTTTTGAATATCTTTAAGCGAATCACTTGTTGCGCTAAGTTGTTGATCATAACCTGAAATATTATTCATTAAGGTTGACTCAACCTTATTTGCGTCATCAATAGCACTGTTAATTCCACCAACTGTGTCTTTTGCAATTTTAACAGCCCACATTGATTCACCCGTAATTTCATTCTTTTCATCAGTTCTGTAAGCCGTTGCAATAAAGCCCTCACCAAGTGTTTTGTTAATTTCATCAAGGTCTTTTTCTCTAACCGTAAAGTCACCAGCCCCACTCATCATGGCATTGTTAACACTTGCACGAACCCAATCACTTGATGCATCTTCATATTGCTGATAAATTGCGTTGCCATCTTTTCCATTTTGAGTTTCAGTGAAATATTTACTAGCAAATTGTGCCATTTCATTTTCACTCTTTTCAGTGTCCATAAAGCCTGTTGCTTTGTTAGTATTTGTTCCTGTAAACTCTCTTGTGTCATTCTCTTCAACCTTTGAAATTCTTCTTGCTGCTGATGAAAAGTCAGATGTTGAAGCGTGCTCAGAACTTGTTGAGGTGTCGCTTGGTTTTGAACTTCCACCACCGCCAGCAAATGGACTGGTTGCGGCTGATTTTCCTCTCTTTGACGCTTCCTTTTCTTTAAGTGCATCTTTTAAAGGTTTTCCATAATTCGACCAAATTGATGATGCTATTGCACTTCCAGGAATAAACTGTGCAAGAGCCCCTTTAAATGGGTTGCCCCCAGGCGCAATAGCCTTTGCTGCTTCAACTGCCTTTCTGCCGCTAACAACATCGCCAACATCTTTTGTCATTTCGCCAACAGCCCTTCTTGTTTCACCGCCACCTTTTAAGACATCGTCAGAGCCAATAAGACCAGAGAACAATTCAGGAAGGCTTTGCATTAATGTTAACGCAACCAAAATAAACATAATTTTAACAAGTTCATTTAAATAATCAGGTCTTGAGAACAAGAAATTGTTAACAATTGTGCTTGGAAGATCAGCATAAGTAAAGATGTTTCCAACGGCGTTATCAATAACAGGAACCAAAACAAAGAACACATTAAGTCCAATCAAAACGCCATACGCTGAAAAGACTGATTTTATCAACTTGTCTTTCCATTTGGCAAACCTGTCGCCACCATCAATTGGCATTGTTGACGCAAAGCCAGGCATAACCATAAACAAAATTGTTATGTCATAAATTCTTTTAATAAGCCCCCACGCACTTTGCATTAAGATTTTAAACACCAAAACTGTTGCAAAAAGAAGAATAATAACATTAAGTTGTGCGGGCATATAAAGGTTTTTAAGTGCAATGCCTGTTTTTGTGTTGAAGTTATAATCAAGAACAAATGAACTGTCTGAAAGGTGGTAAACATTATCATGGGCAACATCACCTTTCCCAAAGAACCAATCAATATGCAACCTTATTGCCGTTGCCCCATTGTTAAAGTTAATGTCTGCTGCAACAAAATCTTTGCTGATTTTTTCTTGAACAAACAAAATGTTGTCTGGCTTAATTTTGTCACCCAAATCAACAATAGCCTGAGTGTATCTTGGAACAGGGCTGTAATCAACATTTTTATACGCTAAACTTACAATTAAATCTAACTTTTCACCTTCACCCACAGCGGTGTTAACTGTTTGCAAGGCAATAATTTGGTCAAGAGTTTGAATGGTGTTTTCTGATGGGTTATCTACAACAATTCTTAAAATAACTTCACCATTGCTGTAAACATATGCCGTTCTGTAAGATGTTCCAGCAGTCCCTTGCCATTCAATTCCATACAAAATGTTGCCATCAGTGTCATAAATGTTTGCACCATTGTTACCTAATGAATAGTTAAATCTTGTGGTTGAAATTGCCCCCATTTCACCTTTAAGATTTTTAATTTCATCTGCGTTAACAACATTTCCATTTTCATCAATTAGTCTGTAAGCAAAAGGGTCATAAAAACTAACATTATAATATCTTTCAGTAAATGTAGTTACTTCCTCGCTTCGTAAATAAAAATAATTAACTCCAAAATTGTTTGTTCCACTATTTAAAACATATGTTGACCCGTTATATCTAACATAGGTGTTACCGCCACCATAACCAACAATGTTATTAATCGCCAAACCTGAAACATCAACACTTGAACCTTGAGTTGTTAGCCCATAAATATGATAAGGAATAACAGATAACTTATTATTATTAATATATATATCAAAGCAGTTGCCTGTTTGGTCAGCGCCCGTCCAAACTCTGTATCTGTTATAACCACTGCTTGTAAGTTGAAGAATGGTAGCATTTTGACCAACAACCGTTTCATTAACTTCAATAAGCCCAAGCAAACTTGAAGGATTAATAACAAATGAATTGCTTAAATTATAAACTGCGTAAACTTCGCTTGCTTCAAGGTTATATGACCCTTGATTGTTAAAATAATCATCAATTAAAATGTTTGTGCCATCACCAGTTGCAATTATGGTTCCAGTTTGGTCATAAATGCTGGTGCTGTATTGGTTTAAGTTTGTAACCTGCCCAAGCACACTAAACGCATTTACAAACTGCCCGTTAACCGTTGTTTGCACAAGCATAACCATGTTGCCGTTTGGCATTTGATGAGGTCTTAATATAATTTGCACTGTCCTGTTTGATGTGTCATTAACATTTGCGTAAACGCAATTTGAAGCAGAACTGTAAGTAACACTAATTGCCCTGTCTCCATTATTACTATAACTATATCCAGCAGGCAATGTTTCTTTAAAAACACTGTCTCTGAAAACTGGAAAACCATCATCACTTGAAATGAAATTTTGGGCTAAAATGTTGTCTGAATTAACTGTGTAATTCAAAACGCCTGAGCCGTCATTTGCAAGCCCACCAGTTAACAATTGGCTAATTGCCGAACCACTTGCAAAACTAACATTAACAAAATTTCGACCAAGCATTTCAGCCTCATTCACACTTTCAGACCCATTTGTGATGTTAACATAAACAGCAGTTCCGCTTGTTACACTGTTGCCATCATCATCAACATATCTTTCTTCAATTATGGTTGGGTTGGTGCTGTAAGAACTGTCAAACACACCCCTTGCAATAACAAGCCCCTCTTCATTGGTGTTGCTGTTATAGAAATCACTATCAAATGTAAATTTTCCATTTTCATTGTAATAATCTCTGTTTGGAACAATAGGCACATATCTTCCTGTTGCCGTATCAAACAAACACATCAAATATATTGCGCCCTTTGCTTCAGAGTCAGTGTTGGTTGGCTTGTAAACCACACTGCCAAGGTCAGCATAATTAACACAAAGTTCAACCAGCCCAGTTTCTTCGTTTTGAAAATAGTTGTTTTCGTTAACACCGCTCCAATCAATAAGCGGACTTTGGCTATTAACAATGTATGCCTGAACCCCCATTCTAACCATAAAGTCAATAAAATCAGCCATTATTTCATATTCCACTGAAAGCGGAACAAAACCAAATTCACCACCATCGAACCTTGTCCAGGTTGAGATGTTGTTAGTGTAATAAAGTGCGTTTGGAAGGGTTATTCCACTTGCAGAAGTCCACTCAATAACATTTTGAGTAACAGATTGCTCTAAAGAGTAAACATAATCATCAAAAGCGGGTGCAACGCCCCAAGTGTTGTAAGCCATTTGAACAATTTCATGGTTTTGCCCACAATCATCAAGAACAATTGATGTTGAATGCCAAACATTATCTTCATGGTTGATTGATGGCAGCATATTCCAAATGCCATTTTGCTGGTATCTTGCAAGGTTGCTTGTTTGAATGTCTGCCCCTAAAACACCTGTAAGATAATGGTATTTTGCAAGTTTATCAATTCCGTCGCTCTCATCAAAGGCCGCAAGATAATAGGTATAGTCATTTCCGCTAACGCTTTCAGGAAAATAATAAACAAACGCATAAAGCGGATTATCTCTTTTGTAATGCGTTGGCATAATTGTTTCAAACATTGAACTTGTTTGATAATAAACACTGCCAGAATTTGATTTGTTTGAAAGTGAACTTAACTCTGGGTTTGCCACTAAATTTTGTAAAGACGCAGTTTCAACTTCACTGTTAAAATCAGGCGTTCCATCATATTCGCTTGGAACAATGTAAACCATATCACTGCCTATCACAACATAATAATGCATTCCATCAACTGTGTAATGGTTATATCCAAATGTGTATGAATAGGTTGCAGGATATCTTTTGCCATCATCAGCATAAGTTCGGTAGCGGTTAGCCCCATATGCACTTGCAACAAAAATTTGCCCACCAATGGTAAGGTTGTTGTTTTCAGGCTGAACAGCGTTTAAAATTGATGCTAAAACTGCATTGCTTGCAAGCAAGCCAAAAACTAACATAACAGGAATTAAAACAACCAAAAAAATTGCCTTTAATGAAGATGTTAAAATTCCCTTTTTGTCCCCTTTGCCAGTTGTTGCGTTTGAATATTCGCTTTTAACAATGGCAATAATGCTAAACACAATTAAAAGCACAATGGCAATAATAATAATAAGCCTGAAAACCCTTAAAACTTCCTCACTGAACATAAACCTAAAAATTATGTCAGACTCGCCAAGGTCAGCAAGGGTTGAGTTAGTATTAGTCCAAAAATCAACACCCACAAGGCGTTGAACAAAAAACTGAATAAAATCAACAATGTTAAGGGCGAATTTAACAATGGTGTAAATAAAAGTCATTATCCAGTTCCACAAAAACAACCCCGCTGTTACTAGCCAACCAAAAACAGTGTCAAGAATGGTGGTGTTTGCAATTTCACCATCAACAGTTGTGCCGTTTGCAAAAAACTGCATAAATTTCATTCCCAAATAAAGTGCTGAACTTTTCACCCAAAATTCCCCTTTAACTTTTGTTTAGTATCTGCACAAAATGTAAAAACCTATCACATTCTACATTTTAAGACACAATTTATTTAATTAATATAATAATATCATATTGCCCCAAACTAAGCCAAACAAAAAAGGCAATATTTTTGCCTTTTTTTACAATTTTTGCCACAACAAATTCGCCAAAATTCCCCAACTTTTGCCAGCCTTAAACACCACAAAAAGGCCACCAAAATGTGACCTTTTTTGCCTAAACCATTAATTAAAACAATTTAGAAATCATGCCAATGATTGCAGATGATGTTTTTTCGTCACCACCTGGTGTCTCGGTAGGAACTTGGAACAAACCTTCCAAATTAACTTGAGTAAGAACAAGCCAAATAATTGCCATTAACACTAATGCAACAACAATACCAACAATTGCACCAATTAATCTTTTTTTGGCTTCGTCTCTTGCATTGCTGTCTTCTGCCTTTGCATAGTTAACACCCAAAATAATTGAATAAATCAAACCAAAAACCAAAACAACACCTAAAATGATAGGCAAAACAATGTTTACTACATCGATGAATGATTCATAAGCGGTATTAACAACTTTATCAAGTCCGCCGACTGTTGAATCTCCAGCTCCCTCGCCGCTTGCCAAAAAGTTCGTCATGCTTTGCAAAAATTTCATTTTGTTTTCTCCTTAACCTAAATTTTATAGCCTTATCTTACCACAAATTTTTGACACCAGCAAACAAAATGATACCTTTTTTACAATTTTTTCAATTTTTTACAATTCCCTTACCTAACAACCCCACCCTGTCATTCTGAGCAAGTGCAACGCGTCGAAGAATCTCATCATCTTCCCTTTGCGACCAACGGGAGCACTCTCACCAAGAAAATGTTTTCATTTTCGCAGGTGAAAAGGAGCAACCGCCTAAAAATAAAGCAAGCAAACAATAGTGCGCCTTGCGTAAACAAAAGGCGTGTTGCGACGCGTCGAAACATCTCACCCTGTCACCATGAGCGACCACCCACCAACCTGTCACCCTGAGCGAAGCCGAAGGGTCTAGATTTCTCGGTTCGCTTACGCTCTCTCGAAATGACCACCCATATTATGTTGAACAACCACCCACCAACCTGTCACCCTGAGCGAAGCCGAAGGGTCTCTAGATTTCTCGGTTCGCTTACGCTCTCTCGAAATGACACACACCCTGTCACCATGAGCGACCACCTACCCCTTGTCATTCTGTGCGACCAACCCCACCCTGTCATTCTGAGCAAGTGCAACGCGTCGAAGAATCTTTTAGATTTCTCGGTTCGCTGACGCTCTCTCGAAATGACAGGATTGTCATTCTGAGCAAGTGCAACGCGTCGAAGAATCTTCTAGATTTCTCACTTGCGTTCGAAATGACATTTTGTGTTACAATGAACCTAACCAAAACATCTTCTTAATTTATAAATCAACATTCAAAAACAAGCAATTTTAGAATACAAGCAAAATTTGTTTGCAAAATTGAATGCAATTTGCTAACATTAAAAATAAACATAATAAAAAGGGAAATTATGAGCATTTTAAAATCTATTTCAAATTCTTTTTTACTTGGCGACAGTGCTGTTACCAGCCCAATTTATAAAGCCATTGACCTTTTGGGGCCTTATGCCATTGGCATCATTTTGGTGTGCGGGCTAATTTATTCAATAATTTTGGGTGTTGGCTATTCAAAAGCCGCCACCACTGATGAACGCAAGGCAGCCCAAAAAAAGATAATCAGTTTTGTTATTGGGCTTGTAGTAATTTTGGGGTTGGTTGTTCTGCTTTATGCAATTCGTGAACCACTTGCACAATGGGCAAGCCAGTAAAGCAAATCACTTTCTGTTATGTTTAAAACACCACTTGTCATGTTGAGCGAAGTCGAAACATCTTGCCCTGTCATTCTGAGCGACCAACGGGAGCCGAAGAATCTTTCAAATTTCTCGACAGGCTCGAAATGACAAAGAGATTTCTCGGTTCGCTGACGCTCTCTCGAAATGACTTATCAATATAATAACACCATACACTGTCATGTTGAGCGAAGTCGAAACATCTTACTATCTAATCAAATTGAAACAACTTAAAATTTTCTATTTTGTTGATAAAATAGCATTATAATAAAAACATATAGGAGAAACTTTAATGGCAGATAGCAAAAAAGGAACTAAGTTTACAACCGTTTTAATATTTATTGTGTGTTGCTTAATTTTTGGTTACATTTTAAGCGTAATTCTAGCAATGCTTATTGATGCTCACACATTTGACACTGCACTTATCAGTGAATATGTTGGCCATGAAACAACAATTCTTTTGTTTACAATAATTGAGGGGATTGCTTTGGTTATTGGCCTTTTAAACTTTGTTGTTGGCTCAGGAAGCAGTAAAGATAAAGTTAAAATGAAAGGTAAAGACGAACTTGAAAATCAACATTTCATGACTGATAGTGAACTAGACAAAGCCTTTCGTGCCTATGATTTTTACGAACTTAAAAATGTTTCAAGCCGTGGAATTCCCTTTTACGCTAAATACAAAAAGGGCAAACTTAAAGTAAGGCTAACACCTGACTGCCACACTTTAATTGTTGGTGCAACAGGAACGGGCAAAACTGTTTCATTTATTGAACCTGCCGTGCAGATTATAAGTGAATATAAAAACAAACCTTCAATGTTTATAACTGACCCAAAGGGTGAAATTTACGCTCACCACAGCCAAAAACTTAAAGACAGTGGCTATAATGTTTTGCTTCTTGACCTTGTTGACCCATACAACAGTTTGCAATGGAACCCACTTGAATATATTTATATTAACTGGCAAAAACAACTTCATCTTGAACAAGAAATTTTAAAGCACATGAATGACCCAATCAGCAAATATCCAAACCTTAAAAAAGTTGGAAGCATTGATAACTCTGAGTGGTTTGAATTTTCAGGCAAGGCTTTTTCAAACCTTCGTGACACACTTGTTGAAGTTGAAGTTGAAAAATCTAAAATAAGAGACGATTGTTTTGAAGACCTTAAAGACATTTGCGGAGCCATTTGCCCAACCACTAATGAAAAAGAATCAAGTTGGGAAGATGGTGCAAGAGATTATTTCATGGCAGTTTTAATTGCCATGCTTGAAGACAGTGAAAATGAAAAACTTGGCATGACTGTTGATAAATATAACTTCTATAACGCCTATAAAATTGCAATGAACAAAGAAAATGACTTTGAATACATCAAGCAATATTTTAACGGCAGAAGCCCAATTTCAAAAACAAGACAACTTACTGTTCACATAACCCAATCTCAGGCAAAAACAACAAGAGATGGTTACATGAGCACACTTTCAAACAAACTTAGCATGTTTGCAGATAACGGAATTTGCCTGCTTACTGCTAAAAACCAATTGAAATTTAGCGAGTTTGATGACCGCCCAACTGCCTTCTTTATTAAAATTCCTGATGAGCGTGCAACAAGATACAGTCTTGCAAGCGTTTGCATTTCTCAGTCATATAAAGAGTTTGTAAGAAAAGCAAGAATAAATGAAAGCACAAATTCAGACAACATGGCGCATTTGAAACGCCCAATGTTTTACTTGCTTGATGAGTTTGCCAACATGCCTAAGGTTGGTCAACTTGACAAAATGATAACCGTTGGAAGAAGCCGTTGGATATACATGAACATGGCAATTCAGTCATATTCACAACTAGATAATGTTTATGGCAAAGAAACGGCAGCAATTGTTCGTGGGCAATGCAAGGCAACGCTGTTTTATGGCACGCCTGACCTTGAAACAAGAAAGCAGTTTAGTGAAGAACTTGGCAACTACACCATTGAGGTTGACAGCAAAAACAGTGGTTCAAAAGGCAAAGACGGCAAAGATGCAAGTGGTCCAAGCACAAGCACCTCTTTCCAAAGCAGACCACTTGTTTACGCAAGCGACCTTGACAAAATTCCGCTTGGCGAAAACATAACAAAAATCTTCCAATACTTCCCTATTCGCTCAACCATAACCCCTGCTTTTGAACTTAAAAACAAAATTTATAAATATGGCGAAATGGAAACCCCATTTGTTCCAGGCAGAAGGTTAAATGAGCAGGCAATTTTCTATGACATTAAAAAGCGAAACAGCATTGTTTTAGGCACAGAAAGTTAAAAAACTTTTGCTAAACACAAATAAGCACACCGTTGTGTAAGTGCCACCAAGCGCACAATGGTGCAAGCAGAAATGAAATAAGATAATAAAAATGAAATTTAATTAATTACTTACACAAATTAATTAGTTATTTTTAAATTATTTATTAAAATATGGACAAAACTAAAAGTAAAGGTACGGGAATGAAAAAATTCAATTTAAAACACATATTATTAGCAGTTATTATGGTTTTTGCAGTTTGCTTTGGTGCGTTATGCCCAGTTACAGCACAAACAACAAAAACTGTAAGCGCAGAAGACCAACAATTAAGTGAAGACTTACTTTCACAAGCGTCAAGCATTGTAGCTTATTGCAACATAACCCAGTCTGATGGCACAGAAGGGTTTGTTGTCGCAAAAGAGAACTTTTCTCAACAAGTTGTTCCTTTTGCCACAACAGACCCAGACGGAACAATAACAGGCACTGACCCACAACTTGTTAATGTTCTTTATTTGGTTGGCTCAGTAAACATCACCCCTGTTGTGGATGATAACGGCGAATATACTTACCCAATAACAGTAACAAAAACAACATATTCTCTCCCTAATTTTACTCCTACTAGCGAAACAACAACAATTTCTTTTATTCGCGGAGATGACACTGACGATATTGTGAAACTTGGTGCAACAATAGGCGGCGATGTTTTCACACAAATAACAATTGAAACAAATTATACTGACATTGAAGCAATTAACTATTCTTTCACTTTTTACATTTTCCAAGCAAAAAATATAAATTATGATAACTTCGGCATTAATTGGTATCGAATTTTAAATTCAGACCCCGACAGAAATGAAAATGACATTATAAGACCCGGTGAAAACCAAACATATAGTGACATAATTAGATTAAAATTAAATTTCAATTCAATAAATTTAAACAGAAACATCAACAAACTTTATGTTGATTTTTGGCACAACGGCAAGGCTTATTCATTAAGATTTGAATATAAACTTAACACATCAAGTGAAGAAACGGCAGGCGATGACACCGAAAAATATGAACTTAAAGTTTACAACAACTTTAATGATAAACTTGATTTTGGAAAAACAGAAGACGGAGAAATCACTAGTCTTTTCGGTATTTCCAGTTCTAATAACACGGCAACCTTAACTTTTAGTGAATCAGGCAGTTATAAGGTCAGAATTTATGACAACACCTATAACGGCTCAAAACCTTCTAGTTATAATGACAATATCAAAGGCTCTGGAATTTATCCGCTTGCAAACATAATTGAATATAACTTTAATCTCACAAACACTGACGCTAATCATCAAGGTGGGTTTTATTGCACAGCAACCACCACCACCCCAAAAACCGATGAACTTGGAAATGAAATTAGCGGTGAATATAATGTAAACTTTATTGTCTCAGAAGTTAATTACAACCCTAATACCGAAACCCGACCAGACATTGAAAGGCAAAGAGTCAACAGAGCGGTAAATTTAAATTTTTATAATCTTTCAAATAATGTAGCCTCAATTGTGAACACAAGTTATCACATTGAATCAAGCGGAGATGTTATTTCACAACAAACTGTTTATGATTCATCATCTGGTGTAAACAATCTTTCAATCGTTCTTGAAGATGAAGCGTCTTATAACATAAGAATAACTTTTAACGATGGCAGCGTTAAACTAATAATGTTCCAAATTTTAAGGTCAGTTCGCTCTGTTTATGATTTTGAAGGTGTAACCTATCCTTTACCGCAAGACAACATTCAAACAAACATTATAACCCGTTATGATTTAACACAGCGTTACACAGCAACTAATAATATACAAAACCTTGTAACTTATAACGGAATTTACGGTTATGTTGAGTCAAATTTCAGGCTTAACATTGCAAGGTCTGCCCCTTCAATTACTGGCATTTCAAACAACCAAAGAACAACTTCTGCAGTTAACCTAACCTTAACAGGAGTTGCAACGCAAGAGGCTGGCATGAGGGTCACTGTTTACAGAAACGGCAGTGTTATATTAAACACAACAATTTACAACCAAGATGAAACCCGCCCTTTAACCTACACTCTTAATTATGGCAGTGGCGATTTAGGCAATTATACAGTTCAGTTAACAGACGCAATGAATAACACAACTCAACTAAGTTTCAGCATCACGCAACAACAAAATGCCGCAGGCATTATCTTAATTATTATTGCTTGTGCATTAGGCGTTCTTGCAATTGTGTTTATAATAAGGGTAAGAAGCAAGGTTTCTGTAAGGTAAACCTTAAATCAACCCACTAATTGAACTTTTTAAATTTTAGTATTAATTTATATCTTACTGTTAATTTATGTTGTTATAATTATTTTATCTTTTATTA
>CAJKVX010000001.1 GCA_905203455.1 uncultured Eubacteriales bacterium | reverse complement strand
CAAAGGACACAACAAAATGGGAAATTCTGTGATTGTTAACGCTAAATCTAAAACTAATAAAAAGTCTTCTATTGCTAAAATTTTTAGCCTGTTTGTTCTACTTTTTGCATCACTTTTCTGCTTTGTGGGTTGCGACCCTGAAATTCCACAAAACACTTCAAACGCAACCTTTGATGCTAATGGCTATTTAAGAATCCTTACTCCTCAACTGGTTTATAACTACTCTCAAAAAAATGAGAATGATGAGGATTATTTTGACCCTGAACTTTCGGGCTCTTTTTCTTGGAACTTCTCATACTATGCAAAAAATGTTTATTCGCCAGAAGCGGATGAGCAATATCTTGGCGTTAATTTTTACACTACTGACCCAACCGAAATTCTTTCAAAAAGAAATTTAACTGATGAAGATAAAGCAAAACTTGCTGAATATATTTACAAAGGTGATTTATCTGCCGTTAGGTACAACTCTGCAACAAACTCATGGACAGATGGAAACATTACCCTTTACCGTTTCTTTTCACCAAACATTGAATTCCCTAACTATGAGGTTGTTGTTGATGGCAAGGCATTAACTTTTGCAGTGAATGTTTATCCAAATGAGTCAACTGTTATGTTTGACCAAACTAGGCAAATGTATGTTTTAAACACTAATGCTTTCTATTTTACCTATCTTGGTGAAACCCAACCTTTAAGCAGTGAATACATCAAAATTGTTGAAACTGAAACAAACCGCAACATAAATAGTGCTGAAACTGGCATTCCTTTCCCTGAATACATGGTGGTGTTTAACCCTCAACTTGAAGGCAGCAGCATAAGCAGAACAATTAAGGTTAAAGCACTTGCAAAAGAAGGCTCAAACCGTGGCGACAGTGCTTATTCTTCAACCATAACCTACCAAGCATCAAGGCTGGCATTTTCTGTTTACAGCCCAAATTCAGCTGATGATATTTCACAAGTAGGCTACCTTGAATATGACCGAGATGTTTACTATTTTGACAGAATTAAAACCACAATAACTGCAAATGAAAATGACGCAAAAATCACCTATCTTGAAGGCTATTTCCCTGAAGGAAGAGTTGTTAAAGTTACAAGAAAGCAAGTTGAAAACAGTGATTTTGCCCTTTCAAGTTGGACAACTAACACAGAGGCAACTTCAAACTCTGTTTTAAACGGAACTCTTCCTTGTCAACTTTCAAACTTCTTTAATTTTGCGTCAGACCAAAATCCAGCATTAACGCAATCAGCAAACAGTTTAACTTTTATTGTTAACCACTATTACTCTGATGATACCACACCGCAATTTGGCTTTGTGGCTTATGGTCAAAAATTAAATCTTGATAACAAAGATAATCTTTTCTTTGACCTGCTTAACATTGATAAAACAACTGATTACACCACCCCATCAAACCTTTCTTCAACCATAAATGTTGTTGCAACAAGCCATATTTCAGGCTACACATTCTATGCTAATTACAGCAAGGTTAAAAATTTCACTCAAAGTGGAACCGTTTTTGCTGGTGACGAATTTTTTAATGGAAACAGCAATCATTATTTAACAGGATACACCATTTCTATTTATGAAGTTGATTTTGATGCGAATGGTTATATTTTTGCGTCAAGCGATGTTTTCAAACTAAAAAGTTTTGATGCTATTAGAAAAACTCAAACATCAACAACTTTTAACTTCACCACTGATGATGGAAGAACAATTGAAATTTCAATTAACATTGATGGCTCAACCTTCACAGTTACTGGGCTTGAACACAACATGTGTTTGATTTTTGATAAAGTTTCAACAAATAATGATGAAACAAGTGGCGTTTCAACCAGTTACACCTTCCATAACGGAACAATGAGTTCTGTGCTTTTGGCAGAAACAATAACAAGAAGTTTGTTTGTTGGGCAATGGGACAAAACTCTTTGTGGCGTTATTGGCACTGAATATGCAGAGTCTTCAAACATTGAAGTGACAATTAGCCAAGTTGATGATGATAACCAAGTTGGAAGTGTTAGCAGTGATGTTGCCTATGAAATTATAAAATCTGTAACAACCAAGGAAGATATTCATGGGTATGTAACAACCAACATTATTCTTTCAATAATTGTTCCAAGCAATCATATGCTTGTTAGTTATAATGTTGAAACACCACAAATTTCAACCCAAATTAATTACAAATTATGCACCAACCCTGCCCACACAGAAAGCAATTGCACTTGCACCTTAAACCCAGCAAACTATATTTACTTTAACGCAACAACCAATACATATTACAAAACAACACAACAATCTCTTGCTGGCACTGTTACTGCTGATGGAACAGGAAATTATCTGCTTTATAATGGTCAACTTTATGTGTATAATTTTAGAGATTCAACTTATGAAAATGGAGTTTTAACATATAACAGTTATTATTACGGCAACTATTCTTACAATCAAGACGGCTCTGTTGCAACCTTTGAAAGCATTGTTGTTTCAACCCAAGGTAACTCAACAACTTATCGTTTAAGACAACACAGGGTGCTTGAAGATTTTTCTGCAACAAATTCAAACCAAGGTTTAGTTGCAAACCCACCAACAATAATTACAACGCTTGAACAAGCAACAGATTTTCTTGCAACTTACCTCACCAATTACACTAGCGGAATTTTGCTTAACAACAATTCTTCAAGTCTTCAATATTCAACAACAGTTTATTATTTTGAAAGAACTCTTGACTCTTTAACTGTTACCCCTTGTTATTATGACTATGTAACAAATGGCGACATCTCTTCAATTGCAACTGCTTATAAATCAAATCTAACTTACACTTATAATGACGGCGAAGGTGAAAAAACACAAGATGTTTACTTTTATTATGATATTAAAAGCAGAACACAAAGTGGAACCACCACCCATTATTACACAAGCCCAATTGGAAGACAACTTGCAGATGATTCAACTCAATGGTTCTATAATTTCACTAACACAAATTACAGTGGAATTGTTCTTGGCAGAGATATTTTGCAAAACCAATCTCGCTACCAAACATTCTATAATCTTCTTGGTCAAAAAATTGTAAATAATTATTACTATTATGTTGAACCAGTAACCCCTTGCGAAGTGCATGTAAGGCAATATAACGACATCGCCATGGGACAAAGTGGCGGTTGGTTCTATTTCACTGAAGACGACCCTAATGGAACACCTGGAAGTGAGTATAACCTTGAATATGATATTCAGGAAGAAGTAACATCTGTTGAATTATTTAAAAGCATAACAATTGACGGAATTAATTACAGAATTACTTTCAACCCAACAACTTTTGAATTTGTTGCCCAAAGAAGAATTGACGGAGAGTTAACTGATGTAACCAACACGCTTAACTTCAGTTTCAATTTTGATAATGGTGGCATTCTTTATGATAGGAATGGCTCTATTGTTCAGTTTTCAGATTCTAAAGATGAAATAGAACCACAAGAGGGAACCAATTTTAGAAACAGCGGAACTTATTCATTTATCGACTCAGGGTTTAGTTTCATTTTCACCGTAAGTTACCAGGCAGTTAAACTTGATAATGAGTTAACCACTTATGTTGCAACCTATGATGGCACAAATTGGATAATTGACAATCAAGTAATAACTGACTTTTCACAATATTTCATTTTCCCATCAATTAAAATTGGAGATGAAAATGGCACAGATGCATTTGTTGCCGCAAGTTTGGTTGATAACAATGAAAACGCAGCAATCATTTCTTCTGATAGCCAAGAAAACACTTATAGTTACTATTACATTGACTCAAGCAATACAAGGCATGATTTAACTTATGAACCTAATGAAGGTTATGTTTATGTTATTGAAAGAGAAGCCTTTGTTCATGACCCAACAACCAACCAAAAAACTCAGATTATGGTTTGGGGAAAATTTGTTCCAACAAGCGACCCTAATGAACCTATAATTTATCCATCATTCTCTTGTGCGCTTGAATATGACAACGCTTACATCTTTGACCCAATTAACAGTTTCTATTTTGACATTGATTACAGCACAGATTCTGCTAAAAAAGATGGGTTTATTGGTTCAAGCCTGCTTTCTGGTCCACCTTACCCTAACCCTGTTCTAATTTTGTCAGTCAGGCACAAGGCAAACGAATATGCCCAAGTTAACATTGCAGTTGACATTAAAAGCGTGTTCTTTGCAGAGGTTATGGCAGACAAACTTGAAAACAGTTCATCTAACCTTGTGCTTGATTTTTCAACCTATTCATTTAAAGACACATTAGATAATATTGATTCACAAGATTATATTAATAATATATATTATGTTCTTGACCGCACAACTCTTAGCCACATTAACGCTTTCAAATTAAATCTCACCTCAAATGGTGACTATGTTGTTGACCCAGATTATGAAGATGGCTTAACTTTAAGAGTCAATGAAATTTTTGTTGCAGATGACGGCATTATTTATTGGACTGACGCATTTGACGCAAACGGAGTTTACACAAACCCTGTTTATGTTAGAACAACGGTTGAACTTAACTCAATTGCAATTGGTGGTTATTACTATCGCCCACTTACTGAAAGTGAGTGCTACGCTTGGAGAACAAGCAAGAAATACATTAAAGATGTTGGTTATTTTGACATTCATGGTTACAGCGAAGATAGGCTAACTGGAACAATAATTTTCAACTCAGGTGAACTTGACATTAATGATGTTTGCTCTGAACTTGAAGGCCTTGTTTTGGGTGATGTTCATAACATTGCTGATGATTATGATTTTGACCAAGTTATAATTGCAGGCACAACTTCGGCTTACAGAACCAGCGTTTCATACATTAACAGCATGATTTATGGCACTGGGGCTGACTATGTTGGTTACACCCCTCAAACATCAATTCCTGTTATTGATTCATACGACACAAATGAAACTTATTTCTTAAAAGGCAGAGAATGCTTAGTTTTAATTGCAGACCCAATGATAAACTTTACCGATGAAGTTTACTATCGTTTTCTTGAATGGAGAGTTTATTCAAGATACAACTCAGGCGTGCTTTATTACGACCAAGCAGTAACCGAAAGTTTAGGCAACGAAAGGTTTTCTGCAACCATGGTGTTTAACCCTGAAAATGTTGGGCACTATGTTATTCTTCCTGTTTACCAAAGAGTTTTTGAGGTTTCAGTTGCAACTGAAGTTGAAAATGGTCCACAAAACCAAGGTGGTTCAATTGTTGTTTATTATAAAGATGGTGCTTCTGTTAACCTTGATGGCACCACTCTTCAAGAGATTTACACAATTGAATATCTTCAAACTGAGGTTGGCGGCAAACTTGGTTATTACTACAAAAACATCACCGCCACCCCATATGTTTATTTTGATGAAGATGGTAATATTAATACCTCTCTCACTCAGGTGTTCTATCTTCCACAATTTGAAAACACCCCCTTTGGGCCTTATTGGGCTGAATTTTATGACGAAGATGAAGGCAGGTTTAGATATTCTGGCGTTACCATTGGCACAAGTGAAGATGCCGCAAGTGGAAATGTTGCAAATAAATTGTTCGCACTGACTTATGAAAATTTAAGGTATTACCTTATTTATGATGACCCTAATTTAACAACTGACACTTCTTCAAACAAAGAAATAACTGCTGGCGTTGGATTTATGTATTCTTGCATTTTTGCTCAACCAACAATTTCAGGTTCAAACCAAGAAGAAGTTATAAGCTTATTCAACTTTGAAGATAAACTTTATAATGTTGAAGACCCTTACGCAATATTTAATATAGAAAACGGCATTATTAATTTTGAAGAAGCCAGCCCTATTGCAGAATTAACAGTTTCAGAAATCACCATTGTTGAAATTTTGGAAGGCATTATTTCAAGCGAATATGGCGACTATTACCATAACTCAACTAACGACCTTGTTGCTGGGGAAATGGCTTATGATGAAGATGGGAAATTAAACACCACCCTATCTTTTAAAAACAGTTATATTGACCGTGAAAGTGAAGTTATGCTTTCAGCAATTCCAGATGAAGGTTACAGGCTTCTTGGCTGGTACACAGTTGACGGTCAGTCTCTTTATGACCTTTATGGTGAAGAACAAAGATTTTATAGCGAAAGTGACAAAATAACCCCTGCATATTTCTATAACGGTAACTATTATTACACAAGAACAGAAAATGAAGATGGCACATTTGTTTACTCTGAACCTGTTCCTGAAAAACTTTTATATAAAGTTAGAGGGTATTACATTAACACTCAAACAGAAGTTTCACCAAACTATGTTGAAGTATTCTATTCTCCTGCAAAAGATAAATATTTTTATGATTCAACTTACACCATTGCGGTTGAAGATAAATATATTTATGAATATGACCAATATGGCAACCCTACTTTAATTGTTAAAGAAATGCCTCATATTGATGCAATAACTAGCATTACTGATGAAAATTCTGGCGACACATTCTATTACTTAAACGGACTTCAAGTTTATAAATTTGGGGACTTTTATTACACCTCGTTCAGCACTGGAAACATTAAGGTTGAAGGCAACAACTTAATCATTTCTTCACTTCATTCAAACATTGAATTTGTTGCAGTGTTTAGAGAAGTTTACCAAGCAATGATTTTAACTGACAGCGAAGAAGAATTCGGCGTTTCAATTGAAGCAGTTTATTACTATAACGAACAAAACAATAACCTTGCCAACAGAATTGGGGCTGATGGGCAAATTATTACCATTGACGATAACACAATTGAATATGGCTTTGATAAATCTGCACAAAATGTTGACCCTAACCTGTTTAAACTTTTTGATGTTGAAGATGACAACAATTTCGCTTCAACCATTGTTTCTAATTCTTTAATTAACACAGTTGACGAAAATGGAATTTATAACGGCTATGTTGCCCTTTCAAAAAATAATTACAAAAATAATTACTCTGAGATTAATGCATGGGAATACTTTTTGTATGCAAATGGCTTAAATGCAGATAACGGAACTGTTGGAAAACAGGCAATGCCATCTGGTGAAGGTGAATCATTTGCTCTGCAAAATCTTTATTTTGATGACAACACCACCGCAATAATTGTGGTAAGAACTCTTTCATCTTCTCCTCTTGAACTTCACACATTGGGGCTTCCAAGTGAATATAACTTGCAACCAATAATTTACCCAAGTGATGAATACATAATTTCAAACTCAACTAAACCAAGTTTAACTGAAAACACACAAGATGTGCTTGATGTTAGAGCAGATTATCTTTACTATGTTTTTGAAGTTACCTTTAACCGTGACCCTGAAAATGAATATGCTGATTTAATTGTTCACCCAACCCGTGAAATAAGCATAAGTCTTGACATTTTAACAGGAAACTATTTAAACACCTATTCAAATTATTTTGATGTTGAATTAACCTATGAAGGTTTAAATTCACAAACTGCTCAACCTGTAACAAACTCTGTTTATTTCAACTTTGCAGATTATTTCACATTTACAAAAACTAACAATAAATTCAATTTTGGGTTTATTAATCGTGAAGCATTTATGACTAATGTAATGAACCCTCTTCTTGCAAACATTATTGATTTCAACTCTGAAACTTACAGAGAAATTTATAACAACATAACTGGTTATAACAGTTTCAGTGGTTACAGATTTGTTGAGTTTCTTAATTATATTAATAGTGATGTTTTGCATAACACAGAGCAGAATTTAAATATAGGAAATGTTAAGTTAAGCCAAGAATATTTAAATAAACTTTACAATGCCCTAAATGGCAACACATTAAATGAAACTCAAAAGGCAAACCTTCAAGAAAATATCACCGCTCTTGAACTTGAAGGGCTAATTCAAGTTGAAGAAGATGGCACTTTTACTGCCCTTGCTATAACAACTCTTAATGGTGGAACTGTGAATGAAATTTATTACATTGACAGATTGTTTGCAACCCTTCAATATTTACTTGTTGAAAATAAAGCGCCTGACACCATTGACCCTAACAGTGATAAAGACCAAGAATATTACGACACTTATGCTTATGTAAATAAATACACTCATGCCCCTGTTGGTGATGGTTCAGTTAACATTATTAACCTTACTGCCATTAAAATGTATTCATTCTCAATTCAATCATTAACCATTGATGGTTATGATGCAAACGGCAACGCAATTTTCAGTGAAGAAAACGCTCATGAACTTGGAAATTCTGGAACTGGATATTTTGAGTTTTACACTTCTGTTGGAACAAACAACCGAACTTACATGGGGTCAATCAGCCCAGAAGAAAATTTTGCAGGAATTTATTATAACGGGGCTCTTACAGACACCCCAACTGGCATTCAATTTACTAATCACTATGTTGACACAGACCCTGATTACCAAAAAGACAAAAACCTTCCTAGTTATGTTTACAAAGATTTCCTTCTTGCTGAAAACACATTGCTTCTTATTGAAGGCTTAGCAGAACAAAGCACTAATGTGGGCTACCAATTCATGGGTTGGTATCAACAAAAAAGAATAACAAGCATTTATAACCGTTTCTTTGACCTTGAAGGCAACAAATTAAATGTTGTTAATGAAAACACTAATTATGCCTTTGGCACAGATAATGCAGGCAACACCATTGTTGTTTATGCAAAAGACAGCGCAGTTGGGGCTTACCATGCTGGGGACCCTGTTCCTGCCCCTTCAAGGCAAGATGTTATGACAAACTGGCTTTACTTTATTGACCCTGAAACTCTTGAACTTTACAGGCAAGATGGTGTTTTGGTTGAAAGCACCAATTACCAATATGTTGAATGGTCAAGCCTTGAACTTGTAAGCACAACTTACAAGTATCCTTATGTTGCACTTTCAAATGCAGACACAGTTATAACTGCCCTTTTTAAAAGAGTTGTTGAACTTGAATATTCATTTAATCCAATTGAAATGAGTGTAACTTCAAGCACCAGCACTGACAGTCTTGGCAACCCTTTAACCTACACCGTTTATCAAAATGGTGTTATAATAGGTGAAAACATTACAGACAAACAAGAGGCTTATGCCGTTATTCAAGACAATTATGTTTCAACAAACACTTATGAAATAAGGGTTAAAGGAAATTTCTATATTGATGCCACCCCTACTCTTACTATTAGCCCATCAGGTGGATACAGGCTTGACGGTGTTTATGAAGTTTTAACCGATGAGTTAGGCCAACAAAGTTCAACTCAAATTGACGAATTTGATGATGCAGGAAACACGGTTTTAAGTTTTTCAAACACAAACAGCCTGCTTGACACAAACATTGCAGAACCTAGTGAAAATTCAGTTAGCACTTATGATAGCGTTAACCTTGCAGGAATTGTTTACACAACTGCCGTAATTAACAGATTGTTTAACACCGAAAATGTAGAGCAATCTTCTAAGCATATAACCTTTAAAACTCAAAGGGTAACTATGCTTTATTCTCAAATCGAAAATTACTACACCTTTGATGCTGACACAGGTTTAACCACTGCAAAAAATTATGACTTTATTTTGTATTACTTAACCGGTGCAGACTCAACCACCATTTTAACGCCTGACCAAGTGAATGATAGCGCAGACGGAATTTTCTTTGACACAAGAATTTTCAAAAACACATTAAGTTTTGGTCAAGACACCCCTTCGGCAGATGATGACTTCACTGTTTCGCTTGACATAACCAACCTTCTTACCAAAAACTTCAACAGAAATGAAACATTGCCTGCATATGCAATGAATGAAGGATTTTTAGATGAGTGGATTTTCAACTGCTTTTTAAGTGGTTATTTAAGTTGTGAATATTATGCAAATAATTATTCAGTTGCAGAACTAACTGACATTATTTTAAATTCAACTGAATATCAAGATGTTCTTTCAAACTTTGCAAAAACAAGTTCAAACACTTATATCTATCTTGAAATTGCTAACAACAATTTAATTTTCTATGCTTATTTAGATAACACATTTACTGATGAAAACACTCTTAACATCATAACTTCAATTACAAATAATGAAACCAAAGATGATGCTATTGACCATTGGTATATTAATGCTCAAACTCCAAGTTCAATCAGTGGGGCTGACACAGGAAGTGACCTTAATGAAAATGTTACCTTCCCAACAACTCAAAACATTACTTTTGAAAAGCCAACCAACACTCTTGACCCTGATGTTAACGCACAAAATGCACAATATAATGATGAATTTAAACTTTCAAAAGATAACTTGGTTTATCACTTAAGGGCAATCATTGAAGACGAAAACAAACAAACAATTTCAATCACTCTTCAAGATAATGTAAATAGCGCCCCACAAAGCCTTGCTGACCTTGGCGTTTCAGGCAACACTAACCAAGACGGAACAATTTCAGGCACAGACAATGCCTTTGATGATTTAATTGAGTTTACCTTCACAGGCATAAAATATGCTTCACAAGATGGTGATTTAAACATTGACACATCAGAGGCTGCTGATAACACAAATGCAAATGGCACCATTTCAACTAAATATCACACAGGCAGATACGGAACAAACACAAACTTTGTTCTAACAATCAGCGAACAACTTTTGGTTATTGATAACACCATAACCTACCCTAACGGAACTTTAACACAGGCTGATGTTTATGCATTTGTTGGCTGGGTTGTTAACGGAGTTATTGTTTCAACTGACCTAAGCCTTGACACTAACGAAGGCGGAACAATTGAGGCAAGGTTTGTTAAAATTGCGCAAGTAACATTAGTGAACGGTGATGATGGCACCCAAATTAACATGGAATATCTTGAAATTGAGTCTCAGGCTTATCTTGACAATTCAATGCAAGTTGAAAGTCAAGTGTTTGGCTTTTACCCAGAAGGCGATTATTATTATGCTCTTGCAGGCTACCCTGTTCACTTTAAAGTTTACCCTGATTATGGCTATGTTCTTGAATCAGTTTCACACACAAACCCTAACTTTGGGGTTGACCCAAATGCGCCTGAATTTATAACCGCCCCTATCTATTATGGGGTTGATACCTACCCTTACTTTGAAATTGAGTTTATGGTTGATTCAATTGTTAAAATCAACATAAGAGAAGGGTTCACGCTAACCATTGACCAAATTTTGTTCAATGACTTTTACCAAACAACCCAAGGTTCAAAATTCACTGGCTACACCCTTTATAACATTTGGAAATTGGAAGATGACGCATGGGTTGCAAGAGATAACTTCCAAGTTTTTGCACAAGGCTCAAGAATAAGGCTTGAATTTAACCCAAATGACCAACCATATTCAATTATTGGCTGGTACATTAACAATGAACTTGTAAGTTCAACTGATACTGTTGAATTTGAACTTACCGAAAACACAGTTGTTGAACTTAGAATTGTTAAAAACATTTACCTTAACATTAAGGCTTCAACCTCATATTATTCAAACAGTTCAGCCCTTAACCAAATTCAGCAAGGCATAACTGTAACCTTTGAAGATGGAAGCACTTTCAATGGAACAACTGACATAACTGGCAATCAAATAACCGTAAAGGCTGGCGAGCAACTTGAAATTGGTTTTAGTGGAGAAAACCTTGGAAGAACCTTCCTTGGTTGGTATTACATGATTGAAAATGAAACACAAACCCCTAAACTGCTTTCAACAAATTACAATTTCATTTTCACCATTAATGCCGATAACCCTTACATTAATAACAATTCAGTAACAATTGTTGCGGTTTTTGCCTTCACAAAACAAATAACAATAGAAAAAACTCTTGAGGGTAATGAGCCTCAAGGTGAAGATGTTCAAAATATTGATGTTATTGTTAACTACACAAATGGTTACGGCAACGAGGTTTCAACAAATCTTGGAAGCAGCACAAGCATAACAATCAATGCCCTTCTTGGCACAGATGTTGTTGTTGAAGCAATTGTAAGTGAAGACAACCAAGAAAGATATTTCTTTGAAGGTTTCTGGCAAAACGGAAACATTGTTACTTATGAAAACATTTACACATTAAACACAAACTCACTTAACACCACCCAAACAACATTAAGGGCAAACTTTGTTGAAGGCAACCTTGTAACAGTAACACGAAGACTTAATGATGACCCTTACACAGGTGACACCATTTCGCTTAATGTTAAATACGGCAACACGCCTGCAACTTTAACGGGCAAAACTCTTACAGGTGAAGATGAATACGTTGAATTAGGCTTTAAATCTGACAACACAAATAACCTTGTTTTGTCTTATTTAATTGACTCAGAAGACCCTAATTATAATAATTACAGATTTATTGGCTGGTTTATTGATGGCAAACCATTGTCTTACTATCAAGAAATTAATGGCAAAGATAATTATATTGAAGATAGAACAATTCTTACAATAGTTAACCCATCACAAAACTTGCCAGAAAATGCTAACCTTGATAACGATAAGAAAAACACCTTAATTGAGGCAAGGTTTGCTGAACTTGCATCAATCACTCTTTCAAGAAATATTGATGGTAATAGTAATGATAGCAATTTATCTAATTTCACAGTAACTGCTTATTACAACACACTAACTCAAAACAATGTCAGTGTTACCAACCTTGTTTTAAGTAACACTTCTGGAAATTCAGCCACTGGGTCTTCAATGGCATATAAATACACCTCTCTTGCTCTAACCGCAAGCAGTTACGCTGGCTATGAATTTATTGGATTCAGGGTTAACTGTGTTGATGCAAATGGCAATACCATAAGCAGTGAGTTTATAAGAAATGAAGATGGCACAATTAACACTAATGATGTTGTCTATTACTATCTTGACAACTCAAATGAAGCTCAAATTACAAGTTATGTAATTGAAGCCTGCTATTCAAAACAATACACAATCAACACCATTGGCACAATAATGGGACAATCTTCTGCCAATGTTAGTTTTGGCGCAGAAAACCCAACAACAATAAGCAACTTCTTTGCAACAGGCGAAAATTTAACACAAACAAGCACAATCACCTCCTCATGTGACGGTTACAGTTTTGTTGGCTATTTTGATGCCTTTGGAAACCAGTTAGGCACTGACCAAACCTTAACAATTTCAAATGCTGATTTAATTAGGCTTGCAACTGGCGACCAAATTTTCATTGAAGCAAGATACACAAGAACAGTAACAATTACTGTTGAAGCTTATAACCAAGCAGGAGAACTTCTTTCAACTCAACCTTACACACTTCCTTACGGTGTTGATGCAACAATTACGGCTCCTACAGGTTTCACGGCTTGGGCATTGCCAAACCCTGATGGTTCTAACAGACTTGTGGCTTATTACAGCACAGACCATTCTCTTAGAATTTTGCCACTTGAAAATAAAACCTATTATGCTCTTTGTGGCGGGGCTGTTGATAGTTTCAGTAATTACCTTGTTCCACATGCGGTTGTATCAACCTCTTCAAACGGGCTTATTGCTGATGGCTCAACTTACACCCAAGAACTTGAAACTTATAACTTCATTTCAGTAACCTATGAACCAAACAGTTCAAACCAACAAATTGCTTCCCTTTCAATAAACATTGATTATGCTTTGGAACAAGGATATATGTTTGTTGGTTGGGTTGCGGGTGCTAAATATTTAATAGGCGATGGTTATCACTATCTTCCACTTTCAAACAATTTAACAATTGATGCTGCAAATTATCCATATAATGATATCTTTGCAGTGTTTACAAGGGTTAATCTCATTGAACTAACTTTATCAGGAGATAGCCATGTTGGTTCATACATTGCTAATTTAAATAACGCCACCACCCTTTCAGGAATAAGAACATTCTCTGTAACCACATCTGTTGACGGAAAAACAACAACAATTAAGTTGCTTAGCGGAACCGCAACTGCAAACATAAGCGCAATTTCAGGATATAACCTTGAAAGCAACGCAAATTCAACCGCAATTTCAACGCAAAGAATTGTGAAAAACATAACAATTCAATTTTACCAAAATGGTGATGAACAAAGAGTTGCCGTTCTTGATGATGACGAACAAAAGATTACAACAACCCTAAGCAACATTGACCCTGATTTTATTAATAGTCAAGGTGGAGCAATAACAGAGAACAGTTTACCAACAACCGTAATAACTGTTAACAATTCAAATTATGGTTCAATTGTTATAACAAACCAAAATGGCGACACTCTTTACACACAAAATGGCAACAACCCAGTTTATGTAAATGAGTTAACATTTGACAACCTGTTTGTAACAAGCAACCCTAACACAAATGAAAACGCATATCTTGCCTATTATGAAGTAATTAGAGTTATGGATAACGGCACAAGAACAAAAACATTCATCATCACTTTAAAGCACTTCTCATTTAAAGTTCTTGATGGCGCAATTACTATCACCCCTGTGTTTAGAAAATCTTTTGATGTTATAATAAATAATACTGTTGAAAACATTACAGACCTTGGCAACACAACAGTTGAAGATGTTACCCCTGAAGGTGCAACAACTGTTACAAAACAAGTTAATGTTACTGCTAATGAAGATTACCGCATTTCAGGAATTGTTATTGACAATTATTTATACAGAATTGATTACACAAACACTGCTGGGCAAATATCAATGCCAACTCTGCCAACTGCCCCTGTTAATTTCCAAATTGAAAGTTATGAATTAAGCGAAAGAGATGCCGCAGGAAGAGCATATGTTAAAAACCTTAAATTAAACATAACAAGCGAGCAAGATGTTAAAATTGCATTTGTTTACAACAAGGTTACAAACATTAATTTGATTGATGATATAACTGATGAGTCTTACCTTCTTTATGCTGATGATAGCATAATTGAATATAGCACAACCAATGGCTATGTTAAAACCACTGATTATTTAACCCCTGCTGATATTAAGACTCTTTATGACATTGAAAGTGATAAAACTGACGGTGCTAAATTTTTGGGATATTATTACAACAATAAGGTTATTCCACAATCTGGATTAGATATTACGCAAAACACAATTTATGACATTGTTGCTATGTTTGCTCAGTTAAGAGAAGTTGAAGTTTCATTTAAACTATTAGCAGATAATCGTTACACTCAACTAAACACTTTAACTAACGGAATAACTCTTGGCACTTATAATTCTGTGTTTAACACCCCTTCTTCTGGGTTCAGAATTGATGTTACAAGGCTAAGTGAAAACACAAGCAGTTCAGACCAAACAACGACCACAACTGTGCTTGATAATATTTTAAACTCTGTAACTATTGAATTCTATAACAACAATAACCTTGTTGTTCAAGCGTTTGGCAACAGTTACTTCACCTTTGCTGGCTGGCAAGACCAAAATGGAAACATTATTTCTTCAAATGCAACCATTAACCCTAATACCTATGCTGATATTACTGAACTTAAAGCAGTTTTTGTTGAAGAAACAAGAACCATGATTTTAAACCCAGATTATGAGGGTGGTGAAATCTTTGTTGGTGCCACCGAAGGAAGTATTGTTTCACTTCAAACTGTGCTTGAAGACACAAATAACACAAACAAAACAATTGCATTAAGTTCTGGCAGAAATCTTGTGGTTGGAACAGCAATTGTTGGTGGCAGAACAGTTTACACCCTTAAATACTCAGTGGCATCAAGTGAACTTGGCGACACTTTCTATATTATTGACAGAGCATTTAGTCAAACCTCATTACAAGGTTCTGGTGAACCTTACACCCTTACTTATGAAGGGCAGGTTTATAAGTTTAAAAACTTTACTCAGCAAAATGATAAAATCATACAAGGTTACACTTACAATCACGGCGGTATTAACCCACCAAGTGCAACAGTGTTCCTTGAAGATTTTTATCAAAGCCAAACTTTAAACCTTAACACTGTTAAACTTATTAACATTCAATATACTTACGCAATTAATGAAGCCACAGATATTTCTTCATTAGTTATAACAGTTACTGTTAACAACAGTTCAAAATTTGAGATTGATGCTCAAACAAACACCACAGTTTACCGAGATGCAATTATTAACATTTGGGTTGAAGAAGGTGATGTTGTAACAATAACCGCATCTGACAATAACAACTTCAACACAATTGGATTCTCACTTACCTCTCCTATTATTAAAACCATTGATAACACTGATTATTTAAATGTTAACATCGCTGGCAAAGAATTTCCACTTGATTCAACCCATGTTATTGGCGATTTAACAATTGATGAGTGGCAACAATTTGTTGCTCAAGGGGCTTATTCAAACTTAACAACCTTGTTTAATCGAACTTCAAGCGACACAGAAACAACCCTTGACAGCATTTCAAATTACAGTTTCATTGCAACAGATAACATCTATTTCCTTGCAGACTATATTCCTGTGTTCACCTTCAACACTAAATACATTAATGCAGTTTTAGGCGTAACAGATAAAACAACCAATCTTTCAAGCAGTTTCACAAATGTAACAAATGATGGCCACACTTTTGCAATTGTTCCTGCAACACCTGATTCAAATGTTCCATTCTATTACCAAACAAATTCATCAACAATCTTAGGCTTGATTGATAGAAATAATAATTTAATCAGTCAAGGCATTCCTGAACAAATTCTTGATGCCCTAACCTATTTTGAACAAACAACAAACACTGATGATGAGTTTGACAACACTTATTACATCAACACCACTCAAACAAATGATATTTTTGCTTCAAGCGAAAGCGAGTTTGGTGAAAATGGTTTAAGTGCAATTATTGAGCAACTTGCAAATGTTAGCGTAAGCGTTGGTTACATTGATGCTCTTACAACCAGTTCAAATGACACAACAACCTTTGTGTTAAATCACTATAAAACTCTTTATGATGAATTTTTAGATAAACTTTTTGACTTAAAGCAAGAAGGCAACGCAATTGACAATTCTCTTCTAAGTTTTGCAAATGATGTTAGCGTTAATTTAAGTTATTTTGCAAACAGCGAAGATGCAACAAATAACACTGACAGAACAACTCTTGAAAATTATGTTTATGAAGATGGTGATGTTGACTTCACTTATGAACTTACAAGTTACATTCAGTCTTACCTAAAAGCAGGAAATGTTATAAGTGTTCAAACAAGTGTTAACGGACAAAACATTGGAAACTGGTTCTTCAAAGGGTTTATGATAATAAACTCTGCTTCTCGTAACAGCATTAACCTTTTTGCAGATGGCGAACAACTTGCTCACACTTCAACTTACAGTTCATATAAAATTATTTCAAGGGAAGATGTTGATATTGCTTATGACTCAACAACACAAACATACACCTACACTCTTCCAAACATTTCTTTAAGTGGCGACACTCAAATTATTGCATTGTATGAAAAAGTGCTTCACCAAATTGATATAAGGCTTAAAGATTTAAGCGACACAGTTTATAACAGTTATGAACAGTTATTAGCCCAAAACTCTAATGACACATCTGCTCTTGAAGGACAATCAATCAACGGCATTGACCTTGATGAAGACCAAAACTCTTCAAGTGGCAAACTTGCAAGCACCACAACTGCCTTTGCTTACAATGGTGAACCAGCAATAATAACAACACAGAATTATCCGTTCTCTAACCTTGTTGGTTGGGCAACAAATTATTACAGGCAAAATAATATGTTTGTTATGGAAGGTGGCTCAACAAAAACAATTGATGAAGTGAAAGCCCTGTTTGCAAGTGAAGACACAACTTTCCTCACTTTTGAAAGCGACGAGCAACTTATTCTAACAAACCCACAAAATGCAAGAAACAACCTTTACATTAACAATGTTACTTCAAACCTTGTTGTTGGAGCCTACTTTGCCCCAATGAGTTATGTTATTTCATTTGTAATTAAAGAAACTGACCTTGCTGCTGAACAAAGTGATGGAATTACTAATTACAGCAACTATGTTTCAATTAAAGATGAAAACGGAAATGTAAGTTTTATTGAAACCTATTATGACCAAAATGCAGATGAACTTGATGTTTTAAACAACAACGCCGGAGATAGCATGCTTTATGAAAAATCTAAAATTAAAGTTAGCTTAATTGATGTTGCCGCATCACTCGACCCTGAACCAAAAGTAACTTACACGATTGTGAATGGGCAAACTGTTATAAACTATGTTCTTGATGAGGAAGGAAACCATGTTTACACTTATTACTTAAAATACAAAGGGATTAATAATAATTATGTTCTTGATGCAAACAATAAAAACCAAAGAATTGAAATTGTCTTTAACCAAGTTCCAACTGGCGTATATGACGAAAATGGTGTTGAAATAACAGAACCAGCACAAGTTAATACATCAAACTTCTTCAAACAAACAAACATAACTTTATATAACTATTCTGACCCATCAAACATTTCAACATATTTTGAAAGAGACACAACCAACACGGGCGCAGCAGCAACTTATATTAAGCCAGGGCTAATTTCAGTTTCATTCAACAACAAGCGTCAAGTTGACCTTTCGTCTTACAACATTGTTGCAACCCCTATTGATGCAGAAGGCAATGTTATTGAATTAGATGAATCCGGCAATCCAGTAAATGGCGAAGTTATAGCAAATTACAAAGTTAACTTTGTGGTAACGGCAAAAGCAAATGTTGGATTCCCAAGTGTTAAAATAATGCCTAATTCTCCAACTGATGACCAAACCGTAATTCCGTTCTCTTTTGACGATTCAGAGTATTTAGAAAAAATGCAAGAATTCACAAAAACAAATGAACTTAGTGACATTAGTTATTTTGACCAAAACTCAAACAGCGATTTAAGATTAATTTCAGGGTTTTATAACCGAATGTTTGAAAACACCGAACTGTTTACTGACCCAGACTTCCAACTTTCAAACTGCAACTTCACATTGTATTTAATGTATGGTAAAAAGTCTACCCCACTTGTTGCAAAAATAACTGACGGTCAAACCGAAGTTGAACTCACTTCAAGACCAAGTGAAAAAACAGCAGAGTCAGACTTAGACTTTGTTATCAAAAACATAGTAAGTTACAAATACTACATTGTTGAAAACGGCGCATTCATCGCAAATAAATTATTGGAGTTAAATCAATCTTTATCAGCTAGTGGTAATAATCCTTATAGCACAATCATTAGTAGTTTCTTATTATTATTAAATAACTTCTGCAAGATTGAAGGCTTCACATATAATGAAAATGCAAAACTTCTAGATTATTTTGATGATGAAATATTCAATAAAAACAACACAGGTCTATTAGCAACCGACATTGAAACTATCTTTAATCAATTGAAATCTCGCGGTTTAATTGACCCTTCATTTGACCCATATAACACCTTTAAAATTACTGAAATAAATGTTTTTGAATGGTATACTGGGCGAACAGTAAGTAAAACATTAGCTGAACTAATTGATAAGGGTTACATAAACGCTTATGGAAACAGCAATGTTGATGTTATCACAGACACCGAGTTGTTAGACTTATTTAGAAACCCAAGGAATGAAACTGAGACAATTAAACCTGACGAAACTAGTGGCGCTATTTACACAGCAAAATCAAGTGACGAATTTAACCCGTTCTATGTTAAAAGCGGAGATAGTGTTGTAACATTCACAGAGCTTGCTTTAAAATATGTTGACCAATGGATTTCTGAAGATGGTAAAACTGGCGAAAAAGCACACTTGGCTTACAGTCATGCAACACTTACTTATCAATCAGCAGAACGCTTTGGAAGACTATTTTTCAATTATGACAATAACATTAACAATACCATTCAAATGCTTGATAACTCTGAAACTCCTGACACATGGCAAAAAATTAGGAATCTTTTCTCTGCTCTTGCAGGAGCAATGAGATATCATGAAGGAACATATGTTAATCAACTTGTAAGTTCAGTTTATCCAAACGCTGCAGAAATAGATGAATCATCTGAAATTATTAATATTTTAACAATTGATGACAGTGAAAAAATGAATGTATTCTCCCTTCCATTCTGGATAGGTACGGCGCCAACAAATAACCAAACCGCAGGAATTGTTGTGGGAATTGTTGTTGCAGGTGTGGCTCTAATTCTTGCAGTTCATATCCTACCAATTGGTGCCATAGCTTCAGCAATCAGCTCAGTTTTGCGTGTAGCACTATTTTTAGTTCCAGGAGGTTCTACTGCAGCAACACTTGCTGGGGGTGCGGCTGTCGTTATTGGTCTCGCCGCCGGAACCCTTTATGTCGCTCAGGTTGTTTCTCAATATGTTGAAAATATCGATTGGTCACATCTTCCCCCACTTTAACAGGAGTTTATTATGAAAAGAATAAAATTTAGTTTACTTGTTTTAATTTTAGTTGCTTGCTTTATGCAATTTCAACCTTTGGCTAGGGCTTCTAGCCAAAGGGAAGTTGCGTTTGCTCAACAGGGTCAAGAACAATTATCTAAAAGTTCACTTGTTCTGCTTTACAGCCCACAATACATTGCTGCAAACGATAACTACATTTTTGTTTATGACAGTTATGATAGCCTTATCAAATGTTACCAAACAACATCATTAGATTTAAGGCAAGATTATCCAACCCTTACGGCAAGTGATGTTGTTAAACTTCATGTGGCTGATGACCTACTTTTTGTGCTAAAAAACAACCCTTGTGTTGTTGAAGTTTATAATGCTAATAATTTCAGTGAAATTGCACAACTAAACACTACTAATGCTCCAACTATTGCTAACGCCAACAATTTTGCGGTTTACAAAACAAGTGAAAACAACATAACTGTTGTGCTTACAAAGTTTGATGAAATAAATCTTGAAAACTCAATTGAAGTGTTTAACCTTCAAAATTCTGAGAGTAGTTGGCAATTCAGTAACACCTCAATCACAATTAATGCTTCAAGAGATTTAACCCTTAAAACCCCAATAAGCCACATTGAAATTTCCCCATCATCTGCCGAAAATGAAATTAACTTAGTTTTTTCTAGCGACAATTCGATTTATTATATGGCAATTAATCCAACAGAACAGGCTTTAAATAACTATCCTTTCACCAACCTTGAACTGGGCATAACTGAACAGATTTTAGATGTTGTGAGGCTAAATTATAATGAAAATTCTTACCTTGCAGTTATTTGCCAAAATGAAATAAGGGTTTACAAAGAAAACTTTTCTTCAAATTACACAGCAGATTATGAATTTCATTACACTTTCGCTTCATCTTTAAGCCACAACTTCTCTTCTTTTGGTAATTTGATTTATATTTCAGATAATTTAAACCAATGTGTTAATCTTCTGTCGCTTACTGGAACCGACCAAGATTATACCTTAACATTTGATAATCAAGAATTAATTTCAAATGATGAACTTTCAACAGTTGACATTGAACCTCAAAATTTTACATATTACAGAACTGTGTCTGCCACTAACATTTACCAAACCCCATTTTCAACCTCACCAATTCTGGAAATTAGCGAAGGCGAAATGGTTTGTGAAATTAAAGATGTTAAAATTGGAGAAAATTATCTTGAAGATTTTGTTTATTGCATTTACACTTCAAATAGCCAAAATTACTATGGGTTTATTAAAACCACTGACCTTTTGCAACTTGAACAATCAAGTTTTAATTTAACCCAAGTGAAAGTTTATTCAAACACCAATCTTTACAAACTGCCTTCAAGATTAGTTGATGACACAAACACAAAACTTAGCACCTTTTCAACCGTCACCACTTTAACTGTTATTTCAAACACTGTTAACAATAATTACAGTGCTGGTGATGACAAATTCATTTTAGTGCAAACTCAAGACGGCACAATTGGTTTTGTTGAAAGTTTAAGAACTCTTGCATCAAGCGGTGTTCAAACCATGGTTTCTTGCAATGCAACAATAACCCATCAAACCAATGTTTATTTAGAGGCTAATGATGACAGCGCCGTTATTGACACCATTAATGAAGGGCAACGCGTTAAAATTGAAGATGGTCAAAGCACCAACGCAAGATACATTAAAATAACCTATAACAATGCAAGTGGTGAAGAAATAACAGGTTATGTTTTAGCAGACAATGTTTCAAGAGACTCATGGTCAACTTTGCAAATAATTGGTTTGGTTTTTGTTGGGCTTAATGTGATTTTTCTAATTGTGTTGCTGTTTGTTAAAAAGAAAATTAACCATGATTAGATGGTAAATATCGTAATCTGCATGAACAAATTTGAAAATATTTTGTAATTAACTGACATTTTGTTGAAATTTATAAGAACAAAAAGCAATCTTTGTGATAAAACACATAAATTTTTATTTTGCAACCCCTATAATTGTTTGCGTTGTAAAATTAAAGCAATAAAAAATCACCTGAAATTTTAAGATAAAGATTTACTTAAATTTCAGGTGTTTATTTTTAAGCAACAATTTTAAACTGTGCCGTGTTTAAATAATATTTGCCCCAAAGTTTGTGCCTTGACTATTGTTGTAAACATGATTTGTTTCAACTTCGGCGCTGTCACCAATTTCTGCAAGGCCAATGCTGTTAATTGAAATTTCATAAGCAATTCTTGTTTCAACAACATCATTTTCTAGTTTTTTTTGATATTCCCTGCTTTGAATTCTTCCTAATATCTCAATCTTTTCTCCAACATTAAGGTTTAACGCAAACCTTGCATTTCTGCCCCACGCAATGCAAGGAAGATAATCACTTTTATTATATGCCCTGTTCACCGCAACTAACAAATCGCTTATCTCTCTTCCAAACGGAGTTGTGCGGTAAATTGGCTCTTTGCAAACATATCCAATTAAACTTATTGAATTAATTTCATCACAAGTTTCAGGGTCAAGCCTTGCCCTTACAAACAGTGTAAGCATAAGTTTGCTTTTTTGCCCCACAAGTTTGTTATAACTTCTAAATTGCCCGCAAAATGCCACAGTTAAGCCAAGTTTAATGTTCTCCATAAGTCTTTCGCTAATGGTAACGGGAATAAAATCTGCTTCGTTTGAAAGCCTTGGAACTTTAACAGTAAGGTTATAAAACCCTTCCCCAAGCACGCTGTGGCTAAACACAGGTTCGCTTACAACTTCTCCTTTAATTGTTACTTGATTGTTCTTTTCAAAATTGTTGCTCATATTTTCCTCCAAATTAATTTTTTGATTGCACGCCATTATTATCAACTGTGTAGTCACTTTCATAAACCAAATCACTTAATTTAACCATTGAATATCCTTGCTCTTTAAGGTTTGAAATAATTGTTGGCAAAGCCTCAACAATGTGGTCGCTGTTGTTGTGGAACAGAATTATTGCCCCATCATGCACTCCGCTGTTAACCCTTGTTAAAATTTGACTAGCAGAAAGCCCTTTCCAATCAAGTGAGTCAACGCTCCATTGAATTGTTTGCAAACCAAGGCTTGTTGCCTGTGTAATTAATAAGTCGTTATAATCGCCATAAGGTGGACGGAAAAATCTTACCTTCTGCCCCGTGATTGTTGTAAGCAAGTTGCAAGAGTATTGTAATTCTTGCTGAATTTGAGCTGCTGAAAGTTTACTCATTTGCGGGTGGGTGTTGCTGTGTGTGCCAATGTCAAACCCCGCATCATAAATTTCTTTAACCTTTTCAGGATAAGCCTCTATCCAAAATCCAACCAAAAAGAAAGTTGCCTCAATGTTGTTTTCTTTGCAAATTTCTATAATTTTGCTGGTTTTGTCGGCTCCCCATGCAGCATCAAATGTTAATGCAACCTTTTTTTCGGTGGTGTTTACACTGTAAATGGGAACTTTTCTTGCTGTGTATCCAAAGTATACAGTTTGAGATTTACTAAACACAAGCAAACAAGTAAGCATTGCAACAACAAGCAAGAACACCGTAAACACTTTTAATGGTCTTATGTTAATACTACAAATTTTCATAATGCGCTAGCTCCTTTATTGTATTTTATATTCACCTAAATCTTAAATAAGAATTATTTTACAAAATGTCGCCCACGAAACTTTTATGTCCTTTTTTAAAGTTTTTTATCATAAAGAGTTTAGGTCTTTTTTTTGATTATATGACACACAAAAAAAAGATATAACCAAACAGGTTAATGTTAGTTAACATAAAAAATAGACAACTATAAAATTTGTCAACAAAAAAATCACCTCACAAAAAGGTGATTTTACATTATGTTCTAAGTGTTGGGTTAATTGTAACCTCGTTACCACCAACCTCTATTGTAACACTTGTAATTAAATTATTGCTAATTTCGCAATTTTCCCCAACCACCAAATTAATCATTGTTTTTTTGCTCATATCTACATTGTTAACAGTTTTTCTATATTCAACCCAACACAAAACACTTTGGTTAATGTTATCTGCATTAATAGTAGCACTGCTTCCCCCAGTTTTATAATAATAAACTGTAATATCATCAGCAGTCCATGCGTAACCCCAAACATTAACGCTGAAACTGAAACCATTAACACTGAACCTTAAAGTTGAAGGTTCATCAACACTTTCACCAACAACAAGCAAGTTATTATTTAAAATTGATGGAATTGAGGTTATCATGCTGTTTGTTAAGTTTGTTGTGCTTTGGGTTTCATTTGAATAATAAGTTGTAACCGTTATGGTTGACAAATCAAGAGTTGTGCCAACTTCTTGGTAAATCACGCCGTCAAAACTTACATCAATTCTTTGTGCAACAACAGGTTCTTCTGTTACTCTTCCAAAAACTAAATATAAACTTATTCCAATAATTGCATAAACAAATGCAAACACACAGCACATTATAGCAAGCAAATTTGAATTACGGTAAATTGGAGCATTGCCCCGTTTTGAAAAGTCAAGATTAATTTCTTCCTTTTTAAATTCACCATTATAATGAACTTCAACATCACCCTCTTGCGAACTGGTGATTATTCCCGCATTATCTTGCCTTCTGTTGCCATATCTAGTTGCAAGTTCTTCAACCTTTGCACTTCCATCAGCCCCAACAGCACTGTTTGATAAAAATCTATATTTAAAATAATCTAACTTTGAAATACTTCGCCTGTTCTTGTTTGGTTGGCTTTCACTCTCTTCACTCTCTTGTTCGCTTTCAGCCATTTCGCTCTCAGGTTTGCTCGTTTCACTTGCACTTGTTTGGCTTTGCTTTGCACTTTCATTTGCAGAGCCCTGCGAAGATGTTTGTTCTTCTGTTACATCTGCATTACTTTCTTCTTGGTTTGAAGAATTAGTTTCGTTAGTTGTGTCATTTGCTGTTGATTCACCATCATTTGCAAGAGTTCCACTTTCAAGGCTCTGCAAAAATTTAGTGAATTCATCAACTTCAAAGTCGCCTGAATTTTCAGCCTCTTCATTTCCTTGGGGTTGATTATTTTCACTTACACTCGCGCCCTGTTCACCGTCAAGGTCTTCAAAACTTTCATCAAAACTCTGTTCGTTTTCAGCATCATCTATAGTTGAATTTTGTTCGCCTTCAAAAGCCCCATCAGTCAAAGCCCCCGGGGTTTCTTCAACTGGGCTTTCTTGCCCTTGAGCTTCGTTTATAACGCTTGCATCGCTAACCCCTTGAGACTGAGACGGGTCAACAACACCTTGCTCTAAACCGCCGTCTTCTTCAATGGTTTTTGGTTTTAAAGTCCAAACCTTGCCTGCAAATTTATCTAACGCTGTTTGAAACTTGTTTTCAACCTCTGCCCCCTCTTCAAAGTTGTTATCATTAGTGCTTAAATTGTCAACCGGTGAAGCCAAATTGCTAGAAGTTTCGGCTTCGGCATTAAGATTTTCAACATTATCATCTTCAAAATTTTCAGTGTTTTCAGTGTTTTGTGTAGCATTTTCAACTTGTTGCACCACCTGAGTTTGCTGAATGCCACTAATTTCAGTTTTAGTCACAGGTTTTTCAAGGTTTTCTTGTAACTGTGTGTTTATTGTTGGTTCTTGGTTGTTTTGTAAAGGTTTAACATCTTCTTGTTGCAAACTTTTAACATCTTCACTTTTATTACTAGTTTTAGGGGCTCCACCCAAACTTTTCAAAAATTTATTAATAGAAACTTTGCTTGTTTTTTTAGGCTCACCAAAAGAAGCCGAACTATTGTCAGCATTAATTTTGTTATTGTTGTTTCCCCTATTTTGTAATTTATCCATCTGTTATCTTTTAGTTAGTTTTTTATTTTGCAGATAAAAATATTCTACTTAAATGTAGTATAACAAAATAAAAAAAACGCGTCAATAAAAAAGTGGAAGACTTTCACATTTCAAAAAGTTTTCCACCCATAATTTGCTCGTTTTACTTTACCTAACAAAGCAAAATTCAAAAATTTTAAATTGGTTTGTTACCTTTGCATTTCTTCATTAAGGCTATTTAATTTAGAATGAATTTTTTCAATGCTAATTCGTGTTTGAGCATTTTGAACTTCAAGCAAATCAATGTCTGTTTTAAGTTCAAGTTTCTTTGTTTCACTTGTTGTTTGCCTTAACAACGCTTTCTTTTCTTCAATTTTTTGAGTATTAAATGACAAAACGCTATAACTATAATTCAATGCGTTTTCAAGATTTGTTCTTTCTAAACCTAACATTCCACTAGCCATAACATCAACCTCTCTATCTTAATTTAGCCATATAATACCACAAACTTATTTCATATTCAATACTTTTTTCAAAATTAATTACTCAAAAATCTTACATATGCTTGCTGTAATTTAAGGTCTTCAAGTGAAAGTTTCTTGCCTTTGCTTCCCCTTGTGTCTTCCACAACACTGTTTGCACTTATTGCATTATATTCACCATTTTCACTTTTAACAATAATTTCAGTGTTATCTCTTTCAACAAAGGCACCAACAAGCATTGTGCCAGTTGAAGTTGGCTTAAGGTCATAAAGTTTAACGCCTTTGCGGTATCTTGCAGTTTCATCAATTTCACAAATGTTGACTTTTTTTGCATAGCCCGTGTTTGTTATTGCAACAATGTTTTCACCTTTTTTAACTTGTGAAATTAGAATCACTTCATCGTCATCAGCAAGGCTAATTCCTTTAACGCCCCCTGAAATTCTGCCCTGTTCAGGAATGTCATTTTTAAGTGCATTTAAAACCATGCCAAGTTTGGTTACAATAACAATGTTAGTGTCAGGCAAGTCTTTTTCAATGCTTACAAGTTCATCACCATCTTTAAGTTTAATTCCCTGATAAACCGATTTAAGCAAAGTGTATTCACTGTAAGCCGTTTTCTTAATCATGCCCTGCTTTGTGAAAAACAGCAAGTGCCCTTCAGGCATTGGGTCAGTTAATTCAATCATGCTAACAGGCAATTCATTTTTGCTAACTTCAAACAAATCTGCAAAACTTGTGCCCTTTTCTTTCCACTTACACTCACTAAGCACCATTCCAACATCAAGTTTATAAACATTTCCAAGGTTAGTAAACACCAAAATGTGACTTTCAGTTGTGGTTTTTAAAATGCATCTATAAACTTCGCTAAGCGTTGACCTATCCCCAAAAGTTTTCACTGCCCCCACGAAATATTTTGCAGACATATATTTAATATATCCATTTTCACTTATGGTAACAAACACATCTTCAACAGGTTTTGCAGAAGAAGAAGCACTAACAACATAATCTTCTTCGCTGTCAATAATAACTGACCTGCGGGGGTCCTTATATTTCTTTTTAATTTCAAGCATTTCAGTTTTAACAATATCAAGTTGAAGTTTTCGTGAACCTAAAATTGCAACAAGTTGCTCAATTCTTTTTTCAAGTTCGGCAAGTTCGGTTTCAAGTTTGTAAATTTCAAGGCTGGTTAACTTTGCAAGCCTTAAATCAAGAATAGCCTGAGCCTGCCTATCACTCAAATCAAACCTTAACCTAAGGGCAGTTTTTGCCTCTGTTGGTGAGCCGCTCTTTTTGATAATTTTTACAACCTCATCAATGTTTTTAACGGCAATAACCAAGCCCTTTAAAATATGCTCTCTTTCCCTTGCTGCATCAAGTTCAAATTTTGTTCTTCTGTAAATAACATCTCTTTGATAATTAACATAATAGGCAATAATGTCCATTAACCCCATTTGCTGAGGTCTGCCATCAGCAATTGCAACCATGTTAATTCCAAATGAAGTTTCAAGTGCAGTGTATTTAAACAAAATGTTTAAAATCTTTTGGGCGTCATAATCTTTTTTAACCTTAATTACAGCCCTCATTCCTGACCTATCGCTTTCATCACAAATTTCACTAATGCCCGCAAGTTCATCTTTTTTAGTTTCACTTAACTCTAAAATTTTTTGTAACAGTGCGGCTTTGTTAACCTGATAAGGCAACTCGGTTATAACAATGTTCTTTTTGTCACCATCTTGCCCTTCAATGTGAACTTTTGCCCTTATTAAAATTTTCCCTTTGCCTGTTTCATATGCCTTTTTAAGTTCATCACCTGCAATAATGTATCCGCCAGTTGGGAAATCTGGCCCCTTAATTTTTTTCATAAGGTCAGTTAAGGTTAAGTTTGAATTTTCAATGTAACTAACAGCGCCATCAATAACCTCTCCAAGGTTATGAGTTGGAATGTTTGTTGCAAGCCCAACTGCAATTCCACTTGAACCATTAACCAAAATATTAGGAAATCTGCACGGAAGAGTTACTGGCTCTTTTAAAGAGTCATCAAAGTTAAGTGTCCAAGGCACAGTTTCTTTGTCAATATCTCTAAGCATTTCAAGAGCCAAAGGTGCCATTCTTGCCTCAGTGTAACGCATTGCTGCAGCATCGTCACCATCAACCGACCCGAAGTTACCATGCCCATCAATAAGAACATTTCTCATGTTAAATGGCTGGGCAAGCCTTACCATTGCATCATAAACGCTTGTGTCGCCATGAGGGTGATATCGCCCCAAACAGTCACCAACAATTCTTGCAGATTTTTTATGAGGCTTGTCTGGGGTTATGCCCAGTTCATTAAGAGTATACAAAATTCTTCTTTGCACGGGTTTAAGCCCATCTTCAACTCTTGGCAAAGCACGGTCAAGAATAACATGCTCACTGTAAGGCATCATTGAATCATTAATAACTTTATCAATAGGCATCAAAAACAATTCTTTTGCAAGAATAGTTCCGCCACCATCATTTTTGCCCCTGCTTTTTCTGGCTTTTGGGCTTGAGTCTTCACTTTCAACCGCATTTTCGTTCATTGTTAAATCTTCATCTTCAAAACTCATATGTAATTCTCCTTAGGTTATTTGCCTGTGGGTTTAAAATTATCTTCTTTGTTAAAGTCCGCATTTTCACTAATGTAAAGTTTTCTTGCTTCAATGTTATCGCCCATTAAAATTGTTATCATTTTTTCTGCTTCGGCTGCATCTTCAATTGAAACTCTAATCAAAGACCTAACCTTAGGGTTCATGGTTGTGTCCCAAAGTTGGTCATTGCTCATTTCACCAAGCCCTTTGTATCTTTGAATGCTGTAACCTTTGCCAACTCGTGCAATGGCATCACTAAGTTCATTGTCTGAATAAACATATTCTTCAACATCTTTTTTATAAACCTTGTAAAGCGGTGGCATTCCAATGTAAACATGCCCTTCGGTTATAAGTTCTTTCATGTATCTATAAAAAAATGTAAGCAGAATTGCCCTAATGTGTGCACCATCTTGGTCAGCATCTGCAAGAATAATAACTTTGTGATACTTCAAATCATCAAGATTAAAATCTTCACCAATTCCTGCCCCAAGTGCAGTGATAATTGTTCTAAATTCCTCATTCATTAAAACTTGGTCAATTCTTTTCTTTTCAGCATTAAGTGGCTTTCCCCTAAGTGGCAAAATTGCTTGAAAAGACCTGTCTCTTGCCTGTTTTGCCGTTCCACCTGCACTTTTACCCTCAACAATAAACAACTCGTTGTTTCTTGCGTTTCTTCCTGTGCATGAAGCAAGTTTACCAACCAAACTTGCACCATCAAGTGCATTTTTTTGCCTTGTTATCTCTTTGGCTTTTCTTGCAGCCTCTCTAACCTTTGCTGCCCCCAAAGCCTTATCAATAATTGTGTTTAAAATTTTACCAGTTCTGTTACCACTAAAATAATTTGTTAACCCCTCAATAACAACCGCTTCAACGGCGTTCTTTGCCTCAGGGTTGCCAAGTTTGGTTTTTGTTTGCCCCTCAAACTGAACATTTTTCATTTTAACAAGCAAAACAGCAGTAAGCCCTTCTTTAAAGTCATCTGCAATTAAATTTGCGTCCTTTTCTTTAAGGTTGCCGTTTTTTCTTGCAAGGTCATTTAAAACCTTTGTAAGCCCGCTTCTAAGCCCCGTTTCATGGGTTCCACCCTCAGTTGTTGGAATGTTGTTTACATAACTAAACACATTGTCAGTGTAGCCATCAGTATGCTCAATTGCAACACTAACCTTCACCCCGCTCTTTTCCCCTTCAATAACAATCGGGTTATCATACAAGCAGTTTTTAGATTCGTTAATATATTTAACAAAATCACTTATTCCCCCGTCATATTTATAAGACAAATAGTGTGTTTGTTCGTTAGCATTTTCTCTGTCATCAATTAAAATAATTTCAATGCCCTTGTTTAAAAAGGCAAGTTCTTTTAACCTTTTTGAAATAACATCATGGTCAAACTCAACCGTTTCAAAAATTGTATCATCAGGCAAAAAGGTTACTTTTGTTCCACTTTTAATGGCCTTGCCAACTTCTTTTAATGGCTCAACAGGCACCCCACCATGCACTTTTCCGCTTTTGTCTATAACGGTGTGAAACTCCATAAAATATTTCTTGCCACCCCTGCAAACTTCAACTTTAAGCCACTTGCTTAACGCATTAACAACCGATGCTCCAACCCCATGAAGCCCACCAGAATAAGCATAGTTTTCATTGTTAAACTTACCACCCGCATGAAGTTTAGTGTAAACAACCTCAACCGCACTAATTTTAAGCGTTGGATGAATGTCAACAGGCACCCCTCTTCCGTTGTCTTCAACGCTTGCTGAACCATCTTTATTAAGCGTGACAATAATGCGGTCACAATATCCATTTGCCGCTTCATCAATTGCGTTATCAACAAGTTCCCAAATAAGGTGGTGCAATCCTTTGGGTCCTGTTGTTCCAATATACATTCCTGGTCTTAACCTAACGGCATCAAGCCCTTCTAAAACCTGAATGTCTTTTGCGTCATAACTATTATGTTCTGCCATAAAACCCTATCCTTTGTTTTTATCAGGAATATTATAGCAAAAATAAAAGTTGTGCGCAAATAAAAGTTAAGAGTAATTTTTAAGTTACGGCAATTATATTTGTTTTTAATTGCATCAAAATCTATATTTGCAAAATTTAAACATATAATAACAAAAAAAGGTTTTAAAAAGGAGAAACTTTATGAAAAACTGCATTGTTTTAACTGGTGGCGGAACTGCTGGGCATGTTATGCCCCACTTTGCCTTGCTTGATTCTTTAAAGCAAAACTATTCAAAAATTGTATACATTGGTTCAAAAAACGGAGTTGAAAAAGAAATTGTCAAAAACAAAGCCAACCTTGACTTTTATGGAATAGATGCTGTTAAATTTGTAAGGGGCAAAATTTTAGTTAACCTTCTTTTGCCTGTTAAATTAATTAAGGCAAAACACCAAGCAAAAAAATATCTAAAAACCACAAAACCCAATATTATTTTCAGCAAAGGTGGTTTTGTTTCTGTTCCCGTGGTTCTTGCAGCCAAAAGCCTTAAAATTCCTGTTGTTTGCCACGAAAGTGACCTTTCAATGGGGCTTGCAAATAAAATCTGCTCAAAATATGCCAAATGTGTTTGCACCACTTTTGAAAAAACATCTCACTTAAAATCAAATAACGGGGTTTTTACAGGAACACCACTTATAAGTCAAGCAAAAAACCTTGACGCCATTAATCAAACCAAAAAAAGATTGGGCATTTTGCCTAACCTTAAAGTTTTGCTTGTAACAGGCGGAAGTCTTGGAAGTGTTGCAATCAACAAGGCAGTTTTCTCAGCAATAAACACTCTTACCAAAAATTATTATGTTATTCATATCACAGGCAAAGGCAACAAAAACAATAACCTTAACTTAAAAAATTACACCCAAATTGAATTTGCTTCAAATATGCCCGAACTTATTGACATTGCAGACATTGTTGTAAGCCGTGCTGGAAGCAACACAATTTTTGAACTTGCCCATGCCTTAAAACCAATGCTGTTAATTCCCCTTCCAAAAGGCACTTCAAGGGGCGACCAAGTTGAAAACGCCAATTATTTTAAAGATAACCACTTTGCAAATGTGCTTTACCAAGAAAACCTTTCACCAACAACCCTTGTTGAAATGATAAACACAACAAACAATGAAAAAGCAAATTTAATTAAACACTTAAAAAACAGCGGTTTTAAAAATGGAACCAAACAAGTTTTAGAACAAATTTATAAATATTCATTATAAAGCCTCTTTACTTTATAAAGCCCTTTTACAATTATTCTTTATTTAACCCTTTAAAGAACTCTTTTACAAAATTCTTTGTTAGGTCCGTTGTTTACTTATGGTGACTTTTATTCTTCACTTTCTTCTTCAATTTTAATATGGCTCATTCCAGTTACATGGTCAATTGGCAAAGCAAACACAAGCCCTCTTGCTCTGCTTTTAAAGTCCACAGCCTTATAAATGTTTTCAATAACCTCTATAACAATTTCAGTTTTTGTAACAATCATAACAACTTCATTTTCAGGGCTTACTGAAAAGCCAAAAAAGGTCTTCTTGCTTTCACCTGACCCAATTCCTGAAAGCACAACAGCACCTTTTGCCCCTGCTGCTTTTGCCATGTTTATAACCTCACCTGAATATCCCCTTGCAACAACGGCAACAACCAATTTATAATCGTCTTTATCAAAAATTTCATCAAACAATTCCATATCTTCTCCCCTTATAAAAACAACGCCTTAGCCCCTAAATATCCATCAACATCAATGGCAAATGCCCTTCCGCTTCCTGGCATAAAAAGTTCATATTTTAAACTTATGTGGCTAATAACATCGCTAACATCTTCATTCCTGCAAACAGCAAAAACAACAATGCAAGGTGTGCTTACAGATTTTATAACCTCAAACATACTTGTGTGGCTAATTCCATTTGCAGGAACAACGCTTAAAACTCTTCCGCCAAGGCACTCAATGTCATAAATCATAGTTTCTTCAAACTCTTTTTTTGCAATAAACACACACATTTTAAGGTCATTTATTTCTTTTAATTTGAATTTATCAGGAAGTATTTTTTTAGTTTTCTTCACTTTCATTTTCTTCCACCTTTTTTTGTTTTAATTTTTTTATTTTATTTGCTTCTTTTCTAAGTTTATCAGTTTGGCTTAACATATCCATTCCATAGGCAATTCTAAGTGCATGTTTTTCTTCACTTCTTCTAATAGCCACAAGTTTGAGTTTATAAATTATTCCTAAAATCTGCAACACAATAATCGGCATTAACCCAACAAGGGCAATAATTCCAAAGCCTTCTGCCCCATCTGCAAGCCCAAGCATAAGTGGCAGAATAAACGCCGCAGAAATTGGTCCGCTTGCAACACCGCCAGAGTCAAACCCAATGCCAACAAACAAAGGCTCACAGAAAATCATAAGAATAACAGCAAGCCCATAACCAATGCCAATTATCCACAAAAAGTCAATGTTATATATAATTCTAACCGCGTTAATTAAAAGCGCAAAACACATTGACACCGCAATTGAAATTATAACAACCTTTGATTTTATGTGCCCGCTTGTAACATCTTCAATCTGCTTACCTAAAATGCGAACGGCAGGTTCGGTGAATGTGATTATAAACCCAAGCACAACACAAAACAGAATTATAACATAGTTAGGGGTTCCAGATAAAAATGCCCCTAACTCTCTTCCCATTGAAATAAAGCCATAATCTAGCCCAAGCAAAAACAAAAACAAGCCAACAAAGGTGAATAATGCCCCAATTAAAATTTCTCCCACCTTCTTTTTAGGCAGTTTAACAAAGATAAGTTCATAAATAAAAAAGAAGAAAACAAGCGGCAAAACGCTTAAACTGGTGGCTTGCAACTCTTCAAGCATAAGGGAAAAGAAATCGGCAGAAGTTTGCCCTGAAACGCTTGAAACATCTCCACTAATGTGAGCCAAAGCAAAATAAAACATAAGTGCAAGCACAGGCCCCAAAGAGGCAATTCCAATAACCCCAAAAGAGTTGTCAGTGCTGTTTTTGCTTCTGTTTAAAGATATACCTGATGCAATTGCAATTAAAAACGGACTTGTCACAATTCCCGTTGTGGCACCTCCTGCATCAAAAGCAAGAGCAATTAATGAATGTGGAACAAAAAAGCAAAAAATCAAAATAATTGCAAGAATAACAATAAGCACAATTTTGAACGGAATTCTTGCAACAATTCTTATAAGCGCAAAGGCAACGGCAACGCCAACCCCTGCACCAATTATAAACATAAAAACAATTCGCGAAACCCCAACCCCCATTCCAATTGCTTGCCCTGCAAGCACTGAAACATCTGGCTCAGCAAGGGTTGCAAATAACCCAAAAATAAACCCAAACAAAATTAGCACAAAAATCTTAGATGATTTATTTGAAGAGTTCCCAACAATTTCCCCCATGGGAATAATAGAATTGTCAACCCCTAAAAAAAACAGGGTTTCACCAACAATTATAAGAACCGTGCTAATTAAAAAAGAAAATATAACACCATCACTAAACCTGTGAAAAGCAAAATGAATAAACAAACAAATTGCAACCACAGGCAAAATTGAAAGTGTTACATCTCTAAGTTTTAATAAAAATTTCATAAGCCTTACCTAATTGTAAAAAATCCAGTCGTGCCAATAATGTCAGCGTCAAACTTCTTCTTTTTCTTTCTTTGTTTAGGTTTTTTTACCAAATCCGCATCTTTGCTAACATTAACTTTTGTGGCACTTTGTGCAATTTCAGCATAATCCTCATTGCTTTCATTTTCAAAATCTGAAATTGAATAGTCTTCTTGCTTTTGCTGATTTTGTGTTCTTCTTGTAATAAGATTTCTGTTAATAAAACTTTTCTGCTCTGGCTTTTTCTCTTCAACTTTTTTATTATCAGCGCTGGCAACTTTTCTTGGCTCAGCCTTTGACTTTTCTTTGTTTATGTTAAAAAAGTCATCTAAAAATGAAAAATCATCTTCATCTTCTTGCTTTGTGTCATTTGGATAAAGTTCATCAAGCAAACCCTTGGTTGATTTGCTTTCAGTTCCTCTGTTTACAATTGTTGCATCATCACCATCAAGTGACCTTTCAACCCCAATTTCACTGTAATCTGGCTTACTGGCAGGGTTTTTTAAACCTTGCGAACTTACAGGTTTTGTTTCAAGGCTTGCCCTTTCAACTTCACCAACTCTTGCTCGCCAGTTTTTGTAATATTTCATATCGGCAATTCTGTTTTTAATTATTCCCTTACTTTGGGCTGAAGAAATTTTCAACTCTTTGTCAGCCAAAATAACAGCCTCTTTGCCTGAAACAATTTCACGAGGCTCATATACAACTTCAACTTTTTTTTCACTTGCAACATTTGGTGTTGCTTGCTTTTTTGTTTCACCCTCATTCTTTTCTTGTGCAAGAGCATTTAAATACGCTTGACGCCTTGCCTTTTCACTAATTTTGCCGAACATATTTCCCCACTTAAAATTTTATCAATTTGATTATACTAATTTTGAACCAATTATGCAAATAATTTACAAAACATTTAATTTTCCCTTTGCAATCCAAAAATTTTTACAAATTTTCAAACAAATGTTCAAAAATACTTGGAATTTATTATCAAGTGTGTTAACATATTTTCATGAATAACTATATTGTTTTTGGAATTTTGTTAACTTTAATAAAACACAAAAAATGTTCTTGCAACTTCCTTGCCGAAAAATTTGAAGTGTCTAAAAAAACTATTTATCGTTATGCTAATCAACTGTGTGCAAGCGGAGTTCCAATTTATTGCTCTCAAGGCAGAAATGGCGGAATTCAAATTCTGCCAGATTTTGACCTTGAAAGCAACTTTTTCACAACTGATGAAATTGCAAGAATAAGTTCTCTTCTTTCCTCTTGTGAAATTAAAAATATTGACAAAACCACAAAAAGTGTAATTGAAAAAATAAATTACACCCTTAACCACAAAATGTTAAAAAGTGGAAACACAAGCGACCAAATAATTATTGACAACCTTCCTTGGGGCGTTGAACAGTTATATAATGATAAAATTTTAAGTTTGCTTGATGCTTGCAACCGCAACTTGGTTATAAAAATTAATTACACCAGCCGAACAAACGAGCAATCAACAAGAACAATTCACCCATACTCTTTAATTCTTAAAGATGGCGTGTGGTATCTTTATGCTTTTTGCACAACAAAGCAAGATTTCAGGCTTTTTAAATGTTCAAGAATAACCTCAATTAATTTATGTGATGTTGAGTTTAACAGAATTCCAATTAAAATTGAAGACAAACCTTGGCTAACCAATCAGCCACTGGGCAATAAGATTACTCTTGAACTTAAAGTTAACTCACTTACCTTGCCTGAAATTTATGATTGGGCAAAAGATGTTAAAATTTGCAAGCAAACTGCAAATTATGCAATTGTTACATCAAGCGCGCTGTTAAATGATGGCTTAATTTCACGCCTTATAAATTACGGCAACAGCATTAAGGTAATTTCACCTTCAAGCGTTATTTCAAAAATTGTTGAATTATGCAAACGCATAACAAATGAATACTTGTTAAATTAATTTGGTGATGTATTCCGTTTTAACATTAAACTTATGCTCAGAATTCAGCGTTGCAATAACAACAAGTTTTTCAATTAATTTGTTAATATCAATGTTTTCTTGCGTCCAAAAATAAAATGCAAGAGAACCAGGAATAGTGTTAATTTCATTTAAATAAAGTTTCTTCTTTTTATTGTCAAACAAATAATCAACCCTTATAACCCCACTTAAATTCAAAACCTGCATGGCTTTAATTGTCATGCTTCTTATTTTTTGCACAAGTTTTTCATTTTTTAAAAACTCTCGCCTGCTTCCTGCAAGAGAACCCCTAAACTTTTCTCCACCTTTAACTGACAAAGATTTTCCCAACTTTGATGATTGACTATTTTTGCCACCACCCACATATTTATCTTCAAAACTTAAAATTTCATGAAGCCTTGCGGGCTCATCAACCTTAGAAACTTCAATTTCACCCCCAGCAAACCCAATGGCAGAACAATTATACTCGCTGAAATTTTTAAGTGCCCTTTCAATTAAAACTTTGCTGTCAAACTCAAAAGCCACCTTAATTGCTTCAATAAGTTCTTTTGGGTTATGGGCAACTGAAATTCCAATGCTACTTCCCTGCCTTGCAGGTTTAACAATTAGCGGATATTTCTTTTTTGATAAATCTGCAATAATTTTAGTTGGCTCATTTTCCCATGTTTCTTTATAAAACCAAACACAATCAATCACGCTAATCTTGCTTGCTTTAAGCATAAGTTTGCTTGCAACTTTGTCAAACCCCACAGCCATTCCCAAGGTGTTTCCACAACTTGATGGAATGCCACACATTTCAAGCATGGCTGTAAGATTTCCGTTCTCACCCTCTCCGCCATGGCAAGCGTTAATGCAAACATCAATTGTAAGAATTGGCTTATTGTTTTTTGCGTAATAAACTTTATTGCTTCCAACTTTAAAATAAATTCTTGTAAAAATTTTCGTGTCTAACTTTGAATGCTTAAAATCTTCTATTTTTAATTGATTTTTATCTGCCAAATAAAACTTATTTGATTTATCAATAAAAATAGGAAGAATGTTAAATTCTTCCTTTGTGTATCCATTTAAAATTTGTAACGCTGTTATTATCGAAACTTCGTGTTCAGTTGACCTTCCGCCAAAAATTAACGCAACATTTTTCATAACTACCTCCCTGTGCTAGGTATAGTTATCAGGCAAATCATTTTCAAACAAAACAACATCTCCCGCCACCGCAAAGTTTGTTAAAACTTGAACGGCTTGGCTAAGCGACCCTGCCCTTAAAATTTTATCTTTGCTAAACCCCGCAAATTCAAGCCCCGAAGAAATTGCGTCATAGTTTACAATTCCGTTAATAATAACATAATCACAAGTTTTTGCAAGCATCATGCCAAACTCAAAGTTACAGTTAAATTGTTCGCTTCCAAGTTCAACAAGCCCAGGGGTTATAACAAATTTTTTACCTTCAAACTCACTAAGCACTTCAAGTGCTGCTTTCGCACCATCAACACTGCCATTATATGCATCATCAATAACAATAAGTGAATTTGCAGAAGGAAGCAATGCAAGCCTGTGTGAAACAGGAGTAAGTTTTTCAATTGCCCTTGCAATTTCTTCAAGGCTAAGACCAAGCCTTAACGCAACCATTGCACAAAGCAAAATGTTTGAAACATTGTGTTTTCCAAGCAAAACTGTTTGGCAACTAATTTTATCCCCTTTATAATGCAAAACAAATTCACTTCCCTTGCTTGTTGAGATAAGGTCTGAAACATAAACCTCGCCATCAGTTGCACTTATGCTTGAAACAAACTTAGTGCAAGTTGCCTTATCAATAAGCGATTTCATTTGAAGGCAATCACCATTAAAAAACATTTCACCATCTTTTTCTAACCCTAAAACCAACTCAAACTTTGTGTTTTCTAAGTTTTGTTGGGTTTTAAAACTTGCAAGATGTTGGTTGCCAATTCCTGTTAAAATGCCATAATTAGGTTTAACAATATCACACAACTCTTTAATGTCTCCAACATACCTAGCCCCCATTTCAGCAATAAAAATTTGGTGATTTGGTTTTAAATTTTCACTCACTGTTTTTGCAATTCCAAGCGGAGTGTTATAACTATATGGTGTTGAACAAACCTCAAACTTTTCACTAAGCATTGTTGCTAAAATGTTTTTAACACTTGTTTTGCCATAACTTCCAGTAATGCCAATTCTTATAAGATTTTTTTTGACTTCAAGTTTTTCCTTTGCAATTTTAACATATCTTTTATTTTTTAAATGTTCATAAGGCCAAGTAATAAAATATGCAAGCAATATAAAAATCGGCAGCAAAACAGGCGTAAACCCAACAGCACCATATTTAAAATATGGAATGTAAATTGAGGTGAAATTAAGCATAAAAACTGTTGCAAAAAATATTAAAACAAACAAAACGGCAATAAGCCTGTTCATTCTGTGGGTATATTTAAGTGGCGTTTTTTTGGTTACATTAAACTGGTTTATAACAAACACAGTAACAAAAATAAAATAAAACACCAACCCAAGATAGGTCATAATTTTGTAAACAAAAAAGTTTTCAAGCAAAACATTGGTAATAAGCAAGGCTGCTGAACTTAAAAAGGTTAAAATTAAAAGCCTTCCCCAGTAAGCCCCGCGGTCTTCCTTAATCCACCCAAAGTAGCCTTTAAGCCTGTAATTTGATAACTGAAAAACCTGCAAAAACTTATATCCTGCAAGGCACAACATTCCCGCGTTTACAACTGACACAACAATAACAAGCCAAAATGTAAGCCAACTGTCAAACCCCAAAGGTGCTGGCATATTAACAGGCTCACTTAACAACAAACTTAAATTCATTATCTCTCCTTTCACTTCACAAAAAAGCAAATAAAACTCTTAAAAATTCATCACTTGTTTCAACATAACTAAAATGCCCCGCATCAACCACAACAAGCCCACTGCCCTCAATTAATTTATTCAATTTTTTTGCCATGTAAATTGGGGTGTCTTTATCTTTCTTGCCCCAGTAAATTAATGTTGGCTTTTTAATGCAAGAATAACACTTAGTTAAGTCTTCATTAACAATGTTTTTAAAACTCTGTTTCAAAACCGGGCTTAAATTTTTATAGTCGCTTGACCCAAATTTTAAAAGTCGCTCCTTTTTTATAAGGTTTTTATTTGCAAGAAATACATTAAATTTATACCACCCTACTTTTATATGATACCACATTCCTCTTTTAGGTGGCAAGCCCGCACAGTCAACTAAAACAATTTTTTCAACCATTTCAGGGTAAAGATAACAAAATTTCGCAATAACTCGCCCACCAAATGAATGCCCAACCAAATTAACTTTCTTAATTTGCAAATAGTCAAGTTTCTCTTTCAAACTAACAGCAAAATCTTTAACTTCAACAACTTTTCCTTGGTTTAAAATCGGGTTCATGTCGCAAACAATTGAATAAAACCTATCTGAAATTTGTTTTGCAAAATAAATAAATGAAGAGAACCCACCGCCCCAGCCGTGCAAAAACACAACGGGAGTGCTTGTTTTTTCACCAAAGGTCAAAATATCCATGCCATCTCCAAATTAATTTAAAGTGATTTTTTCATAATAATCGCATCTTCACTTTTTCCATTAGAAAACCTGTAATAATTTTTCCTTCGTGAAATTTCTTCAAACCCAAGAAAATTATAAAGTTTAATTGCAGGTTCATTTTTAACACTAACTTCTAAAAAAACCTTGCTAACATTTCTGCTTAAAAGAAAGTTAAAAACAAACTTAAAAAGTTCTGTTGCAACGCCAATTTTTCTGAAATTTAAACTAACCGCAACTGACAAAATTTCAGCCTCGTCACACAATAGGTTTATTGCAATAAATCCAACAACCTTATTTTCAACTTCTGCCACAAAATATTTAAAACTTTCAACACAAAAGGAATGTTTTAAAGATTGCTTTGTTTCTTTTTTAAAACATTCTTGTTCAATTTGAAACACTTTTTCAATGTCTTTATCATTTGCAGGCCTAATTTTTATTTTCATTTTTCTGCCTTTTTTCTCTTTCAATTTCTGCTTGGCTTGCCCTTAAATAAAGGGGCTCAAAGTTAATGTCACTAAACTTGCCACTGTTAAATTTTTCTTTTGTTATTTTAAAAATGTCAGTTTTCAAACTTGTATAAGTTTTCACACCCAAACTTTTTGCAACACTTTCACTGCAACAAACACTAAGATTGTTTTCCTCAATCAACGCTTTTATTTTTGGTATTTCATCACAAAACATTTTTCCATTATACAGTGCATACAAAAAATTACCAAAGCCCTGCAAACATATAATGGTTTTATCCTCGCTTTCATTATATGTTAAGGCTTCAAAACTTGTAAAAGTAATGATTTTAATTTTACTTAAAGCACAAAACCCCTTGCAAATTGTTGCCCCAACCCTAAGCCCCGTGAAACTGCCTGGGCCAACACAAACAGAAACCGCGTCAAGGTCATCAACAGCCAATTTCTTTTTTTTAAGCAATTCATCAATTTTCAAAATTATGGTATCACTTGTTTTTTCATTTAAATCTGCCTTGATTTCAAAATTTTCATCACCACAAATTAACCCCAAGTGGTTGCCATAAGCACAATCAATTATTAAAACTTTCATCTTATCTCTCCACAATAATTTCCCTTTTTGTTTCGCCAAGTTTGTTTATTGTAACTTTAATAACATTTTTTGGCAAAAGCCCAACAGCAACCCGTGGCCACTCAATAACGCAAATGCCATTACCATAAATATATTCACCAAACCCAATTTCTTCAAGTTCACTTTCACTTGCAATTCTGTATAAATCAAAATGGTAAATTGGAATTTTTCCATCATAAGTGTTTATAATTGTAAATGTTGGAGATGTTACCTGCGCCTTTCCAAATTCTTTTGCAAAGCCCTTAACAAAGGCAGTTTTTCCAGCACCCAAATCTCCAAAAAGCAACAAAACATCACCAATTTTGCAAGATTTTGCAAGTTTTTGTGCAATTTTTGCAGTTTTTTTATAACTGTTACTTATAAATTTATCCATTTAAATCACCCTGCTTGTTCCAATTCTTTGAGCACCCATTCTTATCATGTCACCAGCAATTGCCTTGTTTGTTATTCCCCCTGAAGCCTTAACCATGCATTTATTTTTGCATATTGCATTAATAATTTCAACAACCTCAGGTGTTGCCCCACCTTCACCAAAACCAGTGTTTGTCATAACAAAATCAACCTTAGTTTTCAACAAACACCTAATAACTTTTGAAAGGTTTTCTCTGTTAAGGTAACTTGTTTCAATAACCGCTTTTACAACTTTGCCTCTTGAACTTCTCACAATTCTTGAAATTGTGCTTTTAATTTCATTAAACCTTTCTTCTAAAATTTCGCCAGTGTTAATTGTAACATCAACCTCATCAGCACCATCTTGAAAGCACCTTTTAGCCTCAGCAATTTTTGTTGAAGCAGTTGCCCCGCCAAAGGGAAAATCAACAGCAGCAATTACTTTTAATGCTCCATCAAGTTTTTTGCCAATATACTCCTTTGCAATTTTAACATTACACGGAAAAACAACAACCCCCAAATATCTGTTTTTATAAGCAATGTTGCAAAAACTAACAACATCTTTTTCTGTTGCTCTTGCGTCAAGCAATGTTAATTCAACTCTGCTGTTAATGTCGTTTGACCCACTGCTTATTAAATCTTGTTTCTTTTTAAAAAACATAAACAATTCACCATTTTTATTATAACAAATTATATATCAAAATGGCAACCTTAAACAAAGGCAAAAGTATAATTTAGCCCAAAAAGGGAAATATTTTAAGCATGACAAGGCTAGCAAAAATTTTAAATAATGTTATTATTCTTGCAATTTTATCGCTTGTTATTTTTGCATGGATTAAAAGATTCACAAACAACCAAATGCTTTCAATAATTCTTTGTGCAATGATTATAACCATAATTGCAACTGAATTACATTATTTTTCAAAAAAACGAACCAACAGGCTAAACTTGAAAAATCAAGAACTTAAATTTATGCAAAATTGCATATGGCACTTTCTTGAATCCCCAAATTCAAAAAATGTAGCCTTTTTTAAAAGCCTGTTAAAACAAGACATGAGTTTTAAAAACAACACCAAATTCTTGCTCACAACTGACAATCTCACCATGCTTGCCCCCTGTTTTGAAAGCCAAGAACTTTCTTGCGACATTCTTTTAACCCTAATTAAACAAGCAAACAACCTGAATGTAAAAACTCTTATAATTTTTTGTGCGAGCGAAAACAAAAACACAAAAAATTTAATTCAAAATGCAACGAATTTAAAAATAATAATACTAAATGATTATGAAACTTTTGGATTAATGAAATCAA